>JBBRWC010000148.1:0-8037 GCA_038246255.1 Planctomycetota bacterium | reverse complement strand
TGGCCACCGCACCGCCGGGCTCGAATACAACGAGCGCGAGGTGCAGCCCGAGGCCCGCGAGCGTGGGGTCGGGCGGGATCAACAGGCTGGCACGGGTGCTGCCGAGCGCTCCGAACGTGCCTCCGAACCCCGGCAAACCCGCGCTGTAGGAGGCAAAACCGTCGTAGCCGACCGGGAGGATGAAGCCGCTGCCGATAGGCGGCGTGCCGTCGGGCGTGAGGGCCGTCGACGCGATTGCCTGGTACGGCTTCCCAGCACCCGTGTAGCGGTCGCGGAAGCGGAAGATCGGTCGACTGCCGACCTTGATGGCGGGCGAGCCGGGTGCGTAGACGATCTGCGCGTGGCCCGTGTCGTTCGCGAACGACCACACGACGCTCAAGGGCTCGCTAATGCCGTCGAAGCGCTGGCGCGTGAGGCGCACGGTGTAGGTGCCGCTCGACGGTGCATCGAATCCTGCGATCTCGAACGCGTTGAAGGGACTCGCGGACGATGCGAGCGGAGTTCCCGACGGGTCCAGCACCACGAGGTCGAGGTCCATTTCGAGCAGGTCGCTCGTGTACGTCCCATTCGCCTGGGATTGCCACAGCGCGACCACGCGCACGCTTTGACCCATCACGGCGTCGAAGGTCACGTCGAGCACGTCGGCGGCGAAGTCGGCATCCGTGACCTCGTCGTGCCACCATTGGCCGTTCTTGACGAGCTGGTACGCCGCCATCGCGTGCACGGAACCCGCGCCGTCGCGGTCCGACAGCAACGGCGCCCCTTCGACGTTGTGCCACGCCGAAGCCATCAGCACGGCTTTGAGCGTCGTCATCTGGGCGAGCAGCGTGTTGTCAACGCTGGCGAGCAGCGCGCCGAGGCCCGCGACGAGCGGACTCGCGCTCGATGTGCCCCCAAAACACGATTGGAGGCCATTTCCGCCCGTTCCGGTGCTCGTGACGCAGGTTCCGGGACTTACAACTTCGGGCTTTTCGTGGCCTTCGATCGGATTCCACCAGGACGACGAATCCGTGATCGTGTCGTTGTCCCAACCGACGGTGTTGTCGTCCGAATAGGCGCCCGTCGACACCATGTTGTAGCCGTTGCCCGGCGTCGTGGCGAAGGGCTGGGATCCCCCGCCCTGGTTGCCATTCGACTTGAACAGCATCACGGAGTACGTGCGGATCGTGTGGTCGAAAAAGCGGTCGAGGAACTGGATGGAACCGCTTTGGAAGTTCCACCATGAACAGTTGCCCATGTCGATGCCCTGGGCGATGGCGTTCGACCAAATGCCCGGCGCCGCCGCATCGCCGCTCCCGCCTGCGCTGTAGAGCACCGGCAAACCGGCCGCCAGCGCGCGGTGCGATGGATGGCGGTTGGCGATGTTGCCGGCGACGCCGGTGGCGTGGCTCGCGGACGCGGATGCATTGAGCGCGACGATCGGCGGCAAGTAGACGTTATTGACCTGGACCTGCGCCGTGTCGTTGACCAGCATGCGCACACTCGCGTCCGCTTCGACGCCAAGATCGAAGAGCGGATGGGAGCGCAGCGTCCCTTGCGCGAACTCGCCTTCTTCCTCCCAGGAATCGGCCAGCAGGTACGCCACTTCGACATCGGCCCGTGCCGCGAGGGAGCGCGCTGCGCTCGCGTCCGCGCGCACCAGGACGAACGGCCACTCGGCGGGGATCTCCAGCAAGGTTGCGCCTAGCGCGCGTGCCGCATCCGCGACCACCGCCTGGCGCGGACCGTTGTGCGCGGCTTCGATCTCGAGCGCAGCGCGGCGGGCGGCGCGCAGCGCATCACCGACCTGCTCGCGAGCGAGTCCGCGCACCGCAGCGCGCACGAAGCGGCCCGTGTCGGGCGCGTTGACGTCGCGCGCGAGCCAAAGCGCCACTCCGAGGGTTGCGCCGGTGCCCGCGCTTTCGAAGGCCGCGTGCAGGCTCGGCGCGAACTTTTGTCGGGCCGCGTCCCCCAGTTCGCGCTCCGTTGCACGCACGGCGTCAAATTCGATGGGAACCCCGTGGCCATCCATACCCGTGCGGCGCACGACTCCGTGCGCGTCGACCCAGCGAAGGTCCGTCCCGACGATGTTTTGGCGCGGAAAGTCCACGCGTGCAACGGGGGTCGGCTGGGCGAGCTGCAAACCGAACTCGCCCGCGCGCGGCGCGCTTCGTGTGCGCTCGACCTGCGCGCGCAGGTTTGCGTCGGGGGCAGCAAGCACCAGCACGAGGGCGCAGGCGATCGGGGGGAGTTTTCGCATCGCGAAGGAAGGGAGTGGGGGTCAGCGGGAGGTCCGCGTGGGTTCGGTCTGCGCGCGGGACATGTCCCGAGGTTACCGACTCGCGTCCGATCGTGGGGGTGTGGATCGGAGCGCGCGTTAGTCTTGCAACCATGGAACACACGACGTGGGCGCGTGGTTGGTCCTTTGCGTGTGCCGTGGCTGTCGTCGCCGCTGCCGCAGCCATCGCCGTGCCGCCGAGCGCCATCGCTGGCGGATCCGCCTGCGATGCCGCTCCCGCAGCTGCGCGCGCGGTGCTTCAGGGCGGTCGTGCGCCCGCGGGGGCGCCCTGGCGCTACGAGATGGGCCTGCGTGTGCGTGCGATGGAGCGTGCCTTTCTCGCCGAACGCGATCCTGCCGCGCGAGCGCGGGTCGTGAGAGACGTGGAGAACGCGGTCAGCGGCTTTTTTCGCGGTGCGCTCGCGGACTCGGCGAACGCGCTTGACCGCGCGCGGGTGCGGCTCGCGGACGCCCACGCCGCCCCGCACCCCGCGGGCGTATTTGCCGTGCATTTCGCCCCGCGCATCGGGGACGTGGACACGGACATAGCGACCTTACGGATCGAGCTGTTGCCCGGCGGCGACCTTTCAGAGCTTGGCGGGGCGTCGTTCCAGTGGCGGATTGCACCGGGCGCTCTTGCGCTCGAAAACTTCACCGTGGTCGCGGCATTGCCGGGCACGGATTGGTCGCGGACGCCGCTTTCGGACCCAATGGCGCTCGAGTTGCGCTTGCCACCGATGGCCGACGCCAGCCCGAGCGCCGATGTGACCGTCGAGTTTGGTTTTGGCTCCCAAGATCTCGGCTTTTTCACCGGCCAGCGCACGTTCCAACGTGTGCCGCACCTGGTGGATCGTTTGGCAGCACTAAAAACGCTGCTCGCAGCGAGCGCAAACCGCCCCGCGCTGGCGCTCGAGCGCGACACCGCGCGCGGTTTGCTCGAATTGATCGCGGGCCTGTGCGCGGGCGAAGCGACTGAGCTCGACATTGATGCCGCGGGTGAGCTCGCGCGCGCCGAAACCTTCGCCGCAGCGGATGCACGGGGCGAGCGCGTGTTGCTGCCGTCGGCGAGCGGCAGCGGAGACCAGTGCCTCTACCGCGGAACTTCGCCAGCGCGCTTTTTCGCGCCCACTGGGCTCGATCCCAGCACACCGCGGCCGCTGGTGGTCGCGTTGCACGGCATGGGCGGCTGCGAGAATTTGTTTTTTGACGGTCACGGCGGCGGCCTGGTCGTCGAGCTCGCGCGCCAGCGCGGCTGGATGGTGCTCGCGCCGCGTCTTGAGCTCTTTGGAAAGACGGATATCGCCGGTTGGATCGACACCGTCGCCGAGCGCTGGCCCGTCGATCGGGACGCGGTCTTCCTGATCGGCCACTCGATGGGAGCCGCGGCCGCGTTGCGCGAAGCGCGGCGCGCGCCCGAGCGTTACGGCGCGCTTGCGCTTCTTGGTGGGGGGAGCGCGGTCGAGGCGGGCCAGGAACTTTTCGCGATGCCGATCCTGATCGCCGCGGGGGCGCGGGACTTCGCGCGCTCTGGGGCCAGCTCGCTCGCGCACGCGCTGGCGCGCGCGGGCCACCCGCAGACAATCCACGCGGTGATCCCCGATTGCGAGCATCTCTTGGTGGTACCGCTCGCGCTGCGGCCCGCATTCGCGCTGTTCGATGGCGCCGCGCGGGCACGCTCGACTTCAGGCGGCCACTAACCGCGCTCGTCCGCGAGGCGCCATAGCGTCCAGGCGGCAACGCTCGCGAGCGGACGCCATGGCGCGCCGCGCGCGAGGAGTTCGTCCGGCCGCGGGCGCTCCACGAGTCCGTCGAGGCGTCGCAGGCCCTCTTGCACACCCAGGTCCGCGCACGGCAGCACATCGAGGCGCCCGAGCTTGAAGATCAGGAACATCTGAGCCGTCCACTCGCCGATGCCGCGCACTTGAACGAGGTGCTCGACCACGGCGTCGTCGGGCCGCCGCGCAAGGCCGCCGAGCGACAGGCGACCGGAGGCGACGTGCTCGGCGAGGCTGCGCAGCGCCGCCACCTTGCCGCCCGAGAGACCCGCGCCGCGCAGGGCCTCGTCCGACAGCTCCAGCAACTGCGGTGGTGCGGGAAAACCGCGGGAGCCAAGGGCAGCGGCGCGGCGCCAAATGGTGGCCGCCGCTTTCCCCGAGAGTTGCTGGTAGACGATCGACCGCGCGAGGTAGGCGTAGCGCGAGAGCCGCGCCTGGTCGGGCCCCGGAAAGCCGGGAAAGGCCGGCAGCCGCGCCATGGCGGCACCGAGGCGCGGATCGCGCCTTGCAAGCTGCGCCAACTGGGCGCGGGTGGGCCGAACGGCGCGAGCGGCCATCCCGCGCACGCTAACCCGCCGCGGCGCCGCAGAAAAACGCCGCTCCCGCCCCTTAACCCCGCGAACCGTGCGGCTCGCGGACCCCGTCCCCGGATCCTGCGTTGACGGCGCTGGCTGCGCCCGACTCTGCGTGGACGACCGCGCCGCTGGGATCGCTATCCGTGCCGTCGGTCCCGGCGGACCCAGCGCCATCGATCTGGCACACGGTGGCCGGCGCATCGGCCCTGGGCTGCGCCGCGAGCTCGTCCGCAAGACGCGCGCTCTCCATCAGCAGTTGCCGCGGGTTGAGCGACACCCGTGCGTCGCCGGCCCCAAGCACGCCCTGGCTGAACGCGAAGATCGAGCGCCGTGCGCCGAACAGCCGCGCGAATAGGCGCTGGACCTGTGTCGCGAGCGCCGCTTCGAGCTGTGGACGCGTCAGTTTTTCGCCGCGTTCAAGCGCCGTCCCCAGCACCTCGCCGCTTGCGCGGGCGCGGCGCAAAAACTCGTCCAGCTCCTCGGCGCTCAGGAAACCGAGCTCCATCAAGATGTCGCCGAGCCGTCCCCCCTGGGGCGCTTGGTCGCTGCACGCATGCACGACCCGACCGCGCTGGAACTCGACCGTGAAGCGCTCGACCTCACCCTGGACGATCAGCACGCCGGTCTTGCCGAGCACCCCAAGCCAATCGATGAGGTCGGGGATCGGGAACACGTCCGCGCTGCCGGTCAGCGGCGCGTTTTCGAAGGCCATCGGCTCGGGTGTCGGCACGTCCGCGACAGCGACGTCGTCGAGCCGCGAATCGGCCCATGCATCCGCGATCGATTTCGCGATGCGGCCGGAAACGTCCGGCAGGTCGTCGCGTGTGGACCCGCCGCCCAGCTCTCCAAAGAGGTTGTCGACGCCCATTTCGAGCGCTCCCACGGCGCGTCCAAGCGCGTCGCGGAAGTCCTCGGGTGCGGAACGACGCTCGGCCGCGCGCACGAGGGATCGCAGCCTCTTCGCCAAGAGCGAACCGGACGTCGCCAGTTCCTCGCGTTCGATGCGGGGGTCGTTCATCGTGGGTCCAGATTCGGTGCCAAGCC
The DNA here is from genome assembly GCA_038246255.1 of Planctomycetota bacterium. GTDB lineage: Bacteria > Planctomycetota > UBA1135 > UBA1135 > RI-242. The sequence continues at coordinate 2,386 of JBBRWC010000148.1, read as the reverse complement.
TGCGCTTCGACCTCTTGACGCCGCGGTCTTGAATCGAATCGCCCCGCAAAGTTTGGGTTCACGCGTCCCCCCGAACCGCCCACCCGCGATCCGCGTTGCGCCCGCGATCTCGCCTGCTCCCTTGAAACCCTCAGGCCGCGAACCGCTGGCCGATCACCAACAGGCCCGCCGCCTGCAGCGCGTCCACGAGCCGCACGAACACCGCACCGTCCGCCCGCACGCGCACCAGGTGCATGCGCGAACCGTTTTCCAGGGTGCTAGACAAGAGCGCGGTCAGCTCCGCACCCGCCGCCGTCGTCAGCGCCGCCACGTCCGGCGAACGCCGCTGCGCCCCGTGCGACCACAGCAGCGTCAGCTTGTGCACGCCGTTGCCCTCCAGGTGCGCGGTGAAGCCGCGCAGGACGTCCGTCACGGTCAGGAGCCCGACGAGGCGCCCCTCCTCGACCACGGGCAGGCAGCCGATGCGGTTCTCTTCCATCCGCTGCGCCGCTTCGTCGATCGTGTGGTTGGGCTCGGCGACCAACGGATCGGGTGTCATCACGTCTGCGACCGTGCGCAGGTTGCCCCCGCCCGCCTCCTCAGCTTCGAGCCCGCCAATCAGGTCCGGCACCGCGCGCAGCAGGTCGCGCTCCGACACGATGCCGACGAGACGTCCTTCCTCGACGACGGGGGCGTGGCGGAACTTGCGGCGGCGAAAATCAACCAGCACACGCTGGCATAGATCGCGCGGCGCGACGGCGATCGGGTTGCGGGCCATGGCGTGGCGCACGAGCATTTCCCTGGGGATATCGTCCGGAATCGGTTTCCGCCTGAACCGGCGGGCTCTGGGGAACGCACCCCACCTCCCTCGCCCTACACTCCGCGTCTATGTGGCAGCGCGTGGAGCATCCAAGCGGCCTCGTGGCTTACCGCTCGAGCGCCCTTACGGCCCTTGGCGTCCCGCACCTCGCAACCACGCGCCTTGGGCCCTTCGGACGGCCCCTGGACCTCACCGAGCCCGACTCAGCCACTCTCGAAGCGTTGCGCAGCGCCGCCGGAGCCGACCCACGTGCACGGCTGTTATCCCTGTGCCAGGTGCATGGATCAAAGGTGGTGGAGGTCGCGGAGCACGGCGAAGACCTCCCGGGCCCCGCTGCCGGCGCTGCCACCGTTCCCGCCGCGCCGGCCGGCGACGCCCTCGTCAGCGGATCCCCGCACCACCTGTTGATGGTGTATTCGGCGGACTGCGTGCCGGTCCTCGTTGCCAGCGCGGATGGCCGCCGCGTCGCTGCAATCCACGCGGGCTGGCGTGGCCTCATGGCGGGAGTCATTCCCGCAGCGCTCGCGCGCCTGGGTGCCGCGCCCGCCGCCGCGGCGATTGGCCCGTGCCTGTCGCTCGAGCACTGCGAAATGGGGCCTGAAGTGGTCGAGCAGTTCATCGCAGCGGGCCTCGAAGCCGCGGTCCACACGTCGTTTGGCGCGCGCGCCCACATCGACGTTCGAACCGCCGCCCGCATTCAACTCGAGCGCGCGGGATGCCCGATCATCGACGTGAGCGACCGCTGCACCTGGCGCGACCATGCGGAGTTTCCTTCGCATCGCCGCGACGTGACCCATGGCACACAGACGCGCGCGGGACGCATCGGGGTGTTGATCGCAGCGCGGCGGTGACCCGCGAGCGCTGCTCGAGTTTTCAAGGCGGAAAGTTGTTCCGCGTAGAAGACGAACGCGGCCGCACACGGTTTCGGGGCAAAACGCTCGAACGTGCGTAAGTCCTTGGCGCACAACGCGCTACGAAACTACGACAAGAAGTCGTGTGCCTATTGGGCGCAGACGCCGGCTGGTCCCTCTGTCCGCAATCAGCGCGTCCGGCAAAGTCCCAACCGACCCTTCCGAACGTACTGCTGGCGGATGGGGCCGGACACCCCCGAGCCTCTCCCCACGAACCGCCACCAGGAGATCACCGTGAAGCGAGCCTACGAACGTCAGGAAGCGGAACGCCTCCGCCCTCTTTTGGAGGCCATCGCCCGTGAGATCGAAGAACGCAGCGAGGCGATCCAGCGCCTCACCCGCGCCGCCCAACGCCGCTCTGCGCGCGGCAACGATGCGGCCGCCGGAAACGACGCCATCGCGAAGCTGGCGACGCACAAGCGCGAACTGCGCCTCGCGGTCGAGGAACTCGAAACTCTCGGTTGCACCGTCGACCCCGCGGACCCCACCACGGTGTTCGTGCCCGGCCCCGACGGCAGCCTTGAGAGCGGTTACGAAATGCACGTGGGTGAAGTGGCCCCCGCCTGACACGCGGGACCCATCACCCAAGCGAGCCGAACGGAGGCGAAACACCGCCGCACGCTTGCCCAACACACTTGTTCCGACACAGCGGGGCGGCTCTCCATCAAGGAGAGCC
>JBBRWC010000147.1:0-8106 GCA_038246255.1 Planctomycetota bacterium | reverse complement strand
GGTGCCCGGGGGCGCCGGAGCATCGAACGGCGCACCGACGACGAGCCAGTCGCCAGCGGCACAAAGGGACGTGCCAAAGTGCGCACTGGCGACGGGCGCGCTCGGCACCAGCTTCTGGGTCTGGTTCCACGCGCCCGCCGAGTCGCGCTCGAACACGTAGACGGCGCCCCCTTTGGAAACGGACGTCGTCGCGATCGGCGCGCCCACGATCAGCTCCGTAGCGGACGGATTCGCAAAACACGCTCCGAAATAGCTATTGGCAGCGGCGTCGCTCGCGTAAACCTCCTCGCGCGGCTCCCAATCGCCCTGTTCGAGTTCAAAACGGTAAAACGATCCTGCGTTGGTCCCGCTGTCGTCGTCGTTGCGCGCACTGACAAAAAGCTCCGTGTGCTGCGGCGTGATGCCGTAGGCAAATCCAAAGTGGTCGCCATCCTGGGCGTCGGCACTGGTCAGGGTCTGGTGCCAGCTCCAGGTTCCGCCGTTGCGTTTGAACACGTAAGCGCGGCCGGGATCGGGCGGCACCTCGTCGCCGATGTGCATGCCCCCGAACATCCAATCGCCCGCGAGCAGCACGGATTCACCCAGGCGTTCGCCCGTAAGTGCACCCGGTGCCGCGAGTTTTGCGGTGAAGCTGAACTGCGAGCCCACACGCTCGAACAAGTACAGCGCGCCGGACTTCTCAGCGCTTGCGGTGTTGTTGGGCGCTCCGACGGCGAGATGCACCCCGTCCATCGAAAGCGAGAATCCGAATGCATCCCCGGCAGCCGCGTCGGGCGCGACCAATCGACCGCGGTGCTCAAAACCGATCGCGGTGCGCTCGTAGAGGTCGACTGCGCCCGCGCCGGGCTGGGCCTGCGGGTCGAACCGCGCACCCACGGCGAGCCAATCGCCGTCCGCGGCGAGGGCGAACCCGGTTTGGCTGTTCTGCGTGCTCATGTCGGGCACGAGGTGCTCGATCTGGACCTGCGCGTCGGCACTGGCGGCCACGAGCGCAAGGGCGCAGGGCAAGATTGAAATCGATTGGCGCAGGGGATGTAACATGGTCCCTCGAGGGTGGGGTTGGCACGCGCAAGCCGCGCGTGCCCCATGCTAACCCGCCGCTGCGAACACGGTGGAGCGAATCCGCCGCCGCGAACGCCGGAGCGCTTCTCAGGCCGCGTGCAGTGCCCGGGCGCACTGGCCCAGGACGTCGAGGGCCGCAACGCGGTACGCCTCGGCGTAGGTGGGGAAGTTGAAGACGTGGTCGACGAACGTCTCCACGGAAAGGTCGCCGAGCATTGCGATCTGTCCAAGGTGCACGAGCTCTGCCGCGCCCTCCCCGACCACCTGGACACCGAGGATGCGGCGCCCCTCGCGGTCCGTGATGAGCTTGAGCAGTCCGTCCAGCGCGCCGTTGATTTGACCCCGCGCAAGTTCGTCGAACGCCGAGCGACCGACGCGAATTTCGCCGTGCTGCGCACGCGCTTCGGCTTCCGCGAGTCCCACGGAAGCGAGCTCGGGAATCGTGTAGATCCCGATCGGTACGAGGTCACGACCGCCGGGCGGGGGCAGGCCGAGTGCGTGGAGTGCGGCGCGCCGCCCCTGTTCCATGGCGCTCGTGGCTAGCGATGGCGGTCCGATCACATCGCCGACCGCGTAGACGCCCGGTGCGTCGGTTCTGAAGTTAGCGTCGACGTCGAGGAATCCCCGTGCGTTCGGGTTGATACCGACAGTTTCGAGCCCGAGGCCATCGAGGGCCGCGCGGCGCCCCAGAGCGAGCAACACGACTTCCGCGCGGAACTCGCGGCCGTCGGCGAGACGGCAGCGGACGGGACGCACACCGTCGTGCTCTTTGTCGACCTCAACTCCGACCGGATCGACACTCGGGAGCAGCACCCCCCCCGACGCTTGGAAGCTGCGGGTGAAACGCTGCGCGATTTCGGCGTCGAGGAAGCCGAGGGGACGCGGCGCGCGGTCGATCAGCGTCACGTGGGCGTCGAGTGCCTGGAAAACGGTGGCGAACTCGCACGCGATCACACCTCCGCCGATCACGAGCAGCGAACTCGGTAGGTGTTCCATCGACAAGATTGTGTCGCTGTCGACGATGTGGTGGCCGTCGACTTCGAAACCCGGGACCTGGCGCGGCCGGGAGCCCGTGGCGAGCACGACGTGTTTGGGTGCGTACAGCTGCGAACCGCCATTCGAGTGGACCACACGCACGCGGCCCGGACCTTCGAAACGCGCGTGCCCGCAGCGGAACTCGATGCCGTTGCGCGAAAGCTGGGCACCGAGGAAGTGCTCATGGCCAAGCACCACAGCGTCGAGGCGCTGCATCAGGCTCGCCAACTTGGTGCCCGCATCGAGCGGGCCGCGCGTGAGGCAACTCAACCCGGCGGCGCGGTGGCGCAAGCCCGAAAGGTGCAACGCGGTTTCGCGCAGCGTTTTGCTCGGGATGGTGCCGCGGCGCACACATTCGCCGCCAGGAGCGCTGGCGCGGTCGATGAGCGCCACGCGCCGGCCGGCTTTTGCGGCCTGGATCGCGGCCTTTTGCCCGGCGGGTCCGCCACCGATTACGAGCAGGTCGACGGTACGTGCGTTAGCGCTGGGGGCGGCAATCATGGCGGGGCAGGGGCTTGGCGCAAAGTGGCATCTCGCGCGGGGCCGGCGAGCACGCGCAGGGTGGCGATGGCGCGGCTCGCCGGCAGCGCCGTATCAGCAATCACTTATCGGCAGGTTCAACCCGCCTGGGCGAGGCGATCTTCTGCCACCACGCAGTTGCGGCCGGCGTGTTTAGCCGCGTAAAGCCGCTGGTCGGAGCGCTGCAGCAGGCTGTCGATGTCCGACGCATCGCGGCCCCACGTGGCCACTCCGACGCTGGTCGTCACGCCGCCCTTGAAGAGCAGGTGGTCGATCGTGGTGCCTGCGATCAGCCCGCGCACGCGTTCGCCGATCGCAAGGGCCGTCGCGGGATCAGCACCGGGGCAGATCGCGAGGAACTCCTCACCACCCAAACGGCAGACGAGGTCCCCGCGGCGCACACCAAGGCGCAAGACATTGGAGATTTCTTTCAGCACGACGTCGCCCGCATCGTGCCCGAAGTTATCGTTGACGAGTTTGAAGCGGTCGATGTCGAACATCAGCACCGAAAACACCGACCCACTCTTGTGCGCGAGCTTCGATTCCCGCGCCAGCCGGTCCATCGCGCAGCGGCGATTGGGCAACCCGGTCAACGGATCGGTCAACGACGCGACCTGCAGTTTGCGCGACAGGATGGCCTGTTCGGCGAGCTGCCGTTCGCGCTCGGCGAGCAGCGCCTCGACCTGGCGGCGCAGCCCGATTGTGCGTCCGGCCGCGCGTACACGCGCCATCAGCACCCGCGGGTTGAGGGGTTTTGTCAAGTACTCGTCGACGCCGCTGTCGAACGCCTCGACCACGCGGGCGTCGTCGTCGCGTCCGGTCAGCAAAATGACGTGGAGCTGCTGCCCGAAGGCGGTTTGGCGCAGGGCGCGCGTCATCGCCACTCCGTCGAGCTCGGGCATCATCCAGTCCGTCACAAGCACGTCCGGGGCGGAGCGCAGCGCCTCGGACAATCCCGCGCGCCCGTCGATCGCGCTTGCGACCCGGTGCCCTTCCCGGCTGAGCTGCGCGACGAGCAGCCGCAGCGTCACGGGATCGTCTTCGACGACGAGCACACTCAGGCCGCCGTTCGCGGGTGATTCGGCTGTGCCGCTCGTCAGGGTCGCCACGGCCGCGGGCATGGCCGTGCGTGCGCCCCGTTCCGACGACACGTCGGACCCCATCAGCGCGGCGCGTTCGGTGATCTCGGCCAGTCCGAGCTCGGGCATCGCCGGGATCTGCATCTGGGATCCCCACTCGCGCCACAGCGCGACGGTCGAGTACCAGAAGTGGTCGAATCCTTCAACGGACATGTTCAGCTCGATGCGCACGCCGTTGAGCTCCTCGAGCCGCTTGGCGCAGGCGCTCGGCGCGGCGTCCGCTGGCGACACGAGCGCACGGGCGATGTCCTGAGCCATCGCGAGGTGGCGGCTGTGCGCACGCAAGGCGCGGCTCGGGTTCGCGTGCGCACTTTCGCCTTCGTGCGCGACGGCGTCGACGATGGGCTGCGGCACCCGCCAATCGGCGAGCAGGGCGGCGCCGAGTGCGCGGTGGTCGGTGCCAAAGGCATCGTTTTCGGCCCGGCGCAGCTCGTCGCTGCCCTGGCCGCGCACTTTTTTGAGCACGTCAGAGTAACCCTCGGGGTGGATACTGGCGAGGGCGAGGCGGCCGATGCGCGCAAGCAGTGCCGCGGTGAACGCCTCCGACGGGGCGAGTTCACCGGTTTCCGTTGCGAGCGCTTGGGCGGCGGATGCTGCGGCGAGGGAGCGCGACCAATAAGCGTCATAGTCGAAACCTGCGCAGTGGCCCTCGCGGTTGCCCGATACGAGGCTGAAGCTGAGGCTGACGGAGAACACCGTGCGCAGGCCGAGGCGGAGCGCAGCTTCTTTGGCGGTCGTCGCGGGCCGCACCCCCGTCGCGCCGGCGCTGTTGGCGAGCTTGAGGAGCCGTCCGGTGAGTGTCGGATCCGTCGAAAGGATCGACACCACGTCCTCGAGCTTCACGTCTTCCGCCTGCGACAGTTGCAGTAGACGGAGACCGACGCCACTCGGAGAGGGCAGCTTGCCGGAGAGTTTCAGTTCGTCGAATCGGTCGGTCTGCATGACGCTCGGAGGGGGGTGGCCACTTCGGCCCGCCGACCGAAAGTCGACCTGGGCGCTGTGTGCGTGCCCTTGGATCGTCCGCACCTGGCGGGGCCCTAGACGGCAACTGGGTGAAATGGCGGCGTCTGTCGATGGACTTAGGGAAACCTCGGGGGTTCACTGTTGGCCATGGGTCTCTCCAGCGCACCCGGCGGGGGTGATCCCCACGCCGCCCGAACCCGGACGGAGGTCGAAGCGACAGCCGGGAATCCGCCTCCGATGCTCGACGCGGGGGTGCGCTTCGATCTTGCCGCGGTCCTAGAGCGCGGCGGGCGCGAGCCGCGGGGAGCTTTCGGGGGCTTCGTCGGGCCCGCGACGCTTGTTTCCCAGGTCGCGGTGGGTGCCCCCTACCTGTTCGACCGCCGCTGTCCCCGCGCCGACCATGTGCCCGACGCGCCGGTTGACGCGCGCCTGACGGACCTCGCCGCGGGGCCGCTGGGCTGGTGGCGCGTGCTTTTGTGCGCCGACCGGCTGGTGCCGTCGGAAAAACCCACGGGCGCGGACGTCGCCGACTACTTCGCGCTGTGCCTTGCTGCGCATTGGGCAAGTGCATCCTCCTACGTGCCCACAGACGTGGACGCGAAGATCCGTCGTGCGCTCTGGAACGATCAGGCGGATGAGATGGAGCGGGAGCGGATGCACCATCTCGTACTGCGCCTTGTCGAATGGGACCTGCGCGGCTTCAGCGCGCGCGCGGTCGCGTGTGGGCCGGGGGGCGATCACCGCACCGCGGTGCCCGCGGAGATTGTCGGCGGCCTCGACGGGGAGCGTTTGAGCATCCTCGCCGGAGCGCTGGTCGATGTGGTGGGTGCCGCGGACGCGGGCAGCGCGGCGGCGAGCGAACGCGCCCGGGGGTTGCAGGACGCTCTTCACGCAGAACTCGAGCGCGAGGCGCGGCTCTTTGTCGAGCTCTGCCGTCGTCCCGGGCGCGAAATCGACGTGCTCGCCGCTGCGGCCGTGCTCTCGCACAACGCCGGGGACGTCAACCAGGGGCTCTCGGCCGCCGGGGCCGGGCTGCCCGCCGACCTCCGCAGCCGTTTTTCCGGGTTGGTCCAGTCCGCCTCTCCCGCCGAACGCGCCCGCTACGGCGGGGCATACACCCTCGCGGGCGAGCTCTACCGGCAGTTGCTCGCCGCCGAAGGGCACCGCCACTACCCCCTGCGTGCGGCGTCCGGCCTGCGCTCCCACCCCGCGCTGCTGCTGCCCATCGGCCCGATGCTGGACCGCTTTGGGGCGCGGGTCGCGACGTTTGGCGCCGATCCCAGCGGTTGCGCGACTTTTGAGCGCGGGTTTGTGCCTTTTGGCGCCGTGCAGCGCGCCGAGTTTGTGGCGGCCCTGGTCGACGGCGTCCGTCGGGTGCCCGGCCAAAGCGGTTATCAGCGCGCATTGGCCGGGTTCGAGGAGGCCCACCCGGGTGGCTTTGCCGCACCGCAGTTGGCCGCGCTTCTCCCGGGAGCGGTGCGCAAAGCTCTCGAACGGGGGCCCCTGCGCAAGGAATTGGACGTTCCCCGCCGATCGTTCGAATCGAGCCTCGCCAAGCGCACGCGGGCCATCGTCGGCGCCTAGGCTGTCGGTGCGGCTCGGGCACCATGCGAATCCTCCACATCGGCCATCGGGCGGAACCCATCGGCGGCGCCGAACTTTGGATGCGCGCGCTCATTGCTGGGCAGCGCCGCCGCGGTCACCAGACGCTGCTCGTCGCCGGGGTGCTGCCGGGCGCGCCGGCCGAGCTGGACGTGTTTGCGATCGAGCGCCCCACCTTCGACCCGGCACGCCAGTTCGAGGACCGTGCGTTCACCGACGCGGTGACGGCGGCGGCCGCCGCGCTGCGTCCCGACGTGGTGCATCTGCACCAAAGCGCCCACTTGCCGGTCGCGCTTTACGGTGTCCTGCGCGCGCTGGGCCGCCCGCTGGTCCAGGGGCTCTACGACCACGCGCTCCTATGCACGAATGGCTGGCTCGTGCGCGGCGACGGCACGGCCTGCGCGGGCGGGCCCGGCGCCCAATGCCTCGCGGCGGGCTGCGAGTGCCACCAGAATTACGACGCGGTGCAGATCGCGGCGGCTGCGTGGCGTTTGCGCGAAGCGCGCGTCGCACTGGATGCCACGGTGGTGCCTACCGATCGCATGGCCGCGCTCGCGATGGGGCACGGGCTGCCGCGGGTGCGAGTGCTGCCGTACTTCACCGTCGAACCCCTGCGCACACGCGCGCGCCACAGCGGCGCAAACGGCGCGGCCGAACGCATCCTCTGCATGGCGCGGCTCGAGCCGGAAAAGGGTGTCGAGGTGTTGCTCGAAGCTTTCGCGACCCTCGCCAACGCGCGGCCCATGGCAGTCCTCGAGATCGTGGGTGCGGGTTCGCGGCGGGCTGCGTTGGAAGCGCGCATCGCCAAACTCGGCCTCGCGCGCCGGGTTGTTCTGACTGGCGCGGTGCCGCGCGAAGAGCTCGGCGCGGTGCTGGAGCGCGCCGACGTCGTGGCTGTGCCGTCGATCTGGACGGAGACGATGCCCCTCGCGATCCTCGATGCGTTTGCCGCCGACGTACCGGTGGTGGCGTCGGACGTGGGCGGAATCGGTTTCGCGCTCGAAGAGGGAACCAGTGGACTGCTGGTCCCCTCCGGCGACGCGGCAGCTCTCGCCCGCGCCCTGGGACGGGTGCTCGCCGAGCCGAAGCTCGCGCAGGGACTGCGCGCGGGCGGTCGCGCAAGCCTCGCGCGGTTCGACGCGGACGCGCAGTTCGCGGGGCTCGAAGCCCTGTATGCCGAGCTGTCCAGCGACCCCGCGACACAACGCACCCGCGCGAGCTCCGCGCCGTTCGAGCCCGCGCAGGAATGGGCACTGACGCGGGCAATGGCCGAATCCCATGCCGCCGAGCGCGCCAAACAACTCCAGTTGTTGGCCGATTTCGAGTGCGAACGGGAGTGGATCCGCGCCACAGTCGGATATGTGCAACGCGATCCCTTGACACGCGCGATCAACCGCTTGCGGGGCGGCCCCGATTTGGCGCAGTTCCTCGACGACCTGCGCTGACTGCGGGCGCGGGGCGAAACGTTCCCGCGCAGCAGGCGCGGTTGGGGGGACACGGGGAAGCCCCAATGCGGTTTGGCGGCCCCGCGGGAGGGCTTTGGGGACGGTCGCGGCGCGGTAGACTATCGGCCCTGCCCGCCGCTCCCCGTTCCAAGCACCGCCATGTCGACGGAATTGCCCCGATCCCAGGCCGAAAGCCATGCCGCTGCGCCGTTGACCGGGGGCCAGGCGGCGTCCGCAGAGCCGCGCGCCGCGGCGCCGACTACTGCGGCGCCGACTTCTGCGGCGCCGACTACTGCAGTGGAGTGCGCTGGCGAGGACCGCGCCGCCGGTGCGTACCGCCC
>JBBRWC010000146.1:0-8167 GCA_038246255.1 Planctomycetota bacterium | reverse complement strand
CTCGGCCAACTCACGGACCTGGGGTTTGGTGAGTTCGCCGAGCGGCAAACGCGTGCGCTCAAGGTGCTCCTCACGCACAGCGAAAAGCTGGTAACTTTGATCCTTCGCGCGGTCGACCCCGCGGCGCACCGCGACCCGCCCGTCCACGCGGCCGACGCGGGCGTAGTGGCCCGTTGCGACGCCTGCCGCGCCGACAGCGTCTGCGCACTCGAGCAGCGCGTCGAACTTGAGGTCGCGGTTGCACAGGGCGCAGGGATTGGGTGTGCGCCCCGCCTGGTACTCGGCGACAAAGTGCCGAATCAGTTCGCCGAACTCGCGCTTGAGGTCCACCGCCTGGAACGGGATATCGAGCGCGGCCGCGACCATGCGCGCGTCGCGCGCGTCCCCCGCGGAGCAGCAGGATTTTTTGCCGGCCTGTTCCTCGGGAATCGCAACCCCGTTGCGCATGAACAGTCCTACGAGGGGATGGCCGTCCTCGCGCAGCATCCAGGCGGCAACCGAGCTGTCCACACCGCCGCTCATCGCAACCGCGAGGCGCGAGGTCGGGTCGAAGACGTCGTGGAGCAAAAAAGAGGTCATCGCGGGTGCGCAGTGAGGGTCGATGGAGCGGTGTGCGGGGGCCGGCGCAGCTTGTTTGCCGTGTTTGCCGTGTTTGCCGTGTTTGCCGTGTTGTCGCGGCGGCGGGCGAGCGCGGCGGCGTTGGGACCGTTGCATGCGGCCTCACGCGCCGACGGAATCCTCGCAAGGGCCGCACATAGAGGTCGTGGCCGCGCCTGGCGCGCCGAGATTTGCGCCTGGCACCCCGCGTGGAGCCCCCGCCGCGGCATCGCCAGCCGGGTTCGCGCGGGCTTCGCCGCGGCGTTAGTCTACTCGGCCTTCGCCCCCGGCTTTACGCCGAGGGTCGCCTCCTTTTCCACCTCCCCCGCCGCAATCTGCGATGCCTGCGATGCCCGCGCCCGCTTTTTTCACCCTGCTTGCCCCCGCGCCGGACCTCGACACGACGGCCGCGCTGACGCTCGCCGCAGCTCAGGACGAAATTCCAGCGTCAGAGCCTGCGCCCCCGGGCCCGTTCAGCTCCATGTGGTTCCCCATCCTGATGATGGTGGGCATTTTTTGGCTGTTCGTGATCGGGCCGGAGCGCAAGCAGCGCAAGAAGCGCGAGACCATGCTGGGAGCCCTCGAAAAGGGCCACAAAGTGCTCACGACGAGCGGCATCTACGGGCAGGTCCAAGCGATCCAAGACAACGTCGTGACCCTCGCGGTCGCAGACGGGGTGCGCATGCGCTTCGCGCGGCACGCGATCCAAACGGTGCTCGACGGCGAAGGCGAGGGCGGCAAGGACGACAAGGCCTCGAAGTAGCGCCCGCGGACCGCGCGAGCGCGGCGCAGCGCGTCGTTGCGCCTGTCCTAGCGGCCCGGGCAGCCGTGCGCCGCTGGCAGACCCGTGTCCGCGCGCGGATTCAGAAGACCCGCCGCCGCGCCGCGCGGTTATGGCGCCGTCGGCCCGCATTATCCCTGCGGCGCGCGATGCAGATCGCGACGGCGTTCGCGGTTCGACGCGCCGCGCGGGCCGCTCCGCGCACGAGCCTCGGCCTGTTGCCCCTGGGTCCCCACGCGTTTGGGGAGGCCGGAGAGGCGATTGCCTGCCGCGTGCTCGAGCAAGCGGGTTGGCGTGTCCTCGCGCGGCGCCTTTGGGCCGGGGACGCGGAGTTCGACCTCCTGCTTGCCCGCGGAGCGGAACTCCTGATCTGCGAGGTCAAAGCGAGCCGGCTCCCGCGCGTTGGCGCCACACGGACGCCGTCCGCGCGGGCGGATCCGGCCGCGGATATGACGGCCCTTCGCTGGCGGCCTGCCGACCGCGTGGACGAGGACCGGGTCGCGCGCCTGTGGTCCGCCGCGCGCCGGCTCGAGCGGGACACACGCCGCACGGTGCACGTGGAAGTGATCGAAGTCCTGTGCTCGGGCGGCTTCGGCGCGCCGGTCGTGACGCGCCTGCGCCTCCGCGCGCGGGGTCTCGGCTGAGGTGGCGCCCCTTCCACGGCGCGCGTGCGCCTGTGCGCCGTGAGTCGGGCGCCGTGAGTCGGGCGCCGTGAGTCGGGCGCCGTGAGTCGGGCGCCGTGAGTCGGGCGCCGTGAGTCGGGCGCCGTGAGTCGGGCGCCGAAAAAAGGCGAAGGGCCGCCGGAGTGGTTGCCGGCGGCCCTTCGTGGTGACCCCAAGGGGATTTGAACCCCTGTCGCCAGGATGAAAACCTGGTGTCCTAGGCCTGACTAGACGATGGGGCCAGGCGCGCCGCCCAGCGGGTTGGGCGGCGCGCGAGGGCGGGAGGATAGGGGCCGTGCGGGGGCGTGTCAACCGCGGGCCTGCGGCCCCGCGTGCGACTGCGCCCCAGGCCATCCTCGGGCGCAGAGCCGCAGCGCAAAGCCGCAGCTCGGACACTCAGCCCAGTGCCCAACCCGCGCGGTGCAGGCCGTCGATGGCGTGCCGCGTTTCGCGCTCGAGGACATCCACCAACTCGCCCGCGCCGCGCGCTTCGCGGGGCAAAACGTCGAACGTGTAGGTCTCGACCTCAAGGTGCAGATCCCGCGTCCCCCACAGGGACGGGTCGCCAAGGGCGCGCGCGAGCAGGTCCGCCGCGTGGTCCGCGGTCGTCCCAAGGCCGCTGGCGATCGCCGGTCCCAAGTGAACCGGCACGTGGAAGTGGCAGCGCCACTCCAGTGCATCGAGCCAGGTGCGCTCGCCGGCCACGAGCGCTGCATTCACCTCGCCCAGGTCGCGGGCGCGCAGGAGCGATCCGTCGCGAGTTTGCGCCGTCGTTTGGTGCAAAAACACTGGCTCATCGAGCGCGAGGAAGCGCGCGCGTGCCGCGTCGTGGGATCCCGGATCGCGCAGCGCGAGGGCGTTGGAGAGCTGCAGTTTCCCAAGGGGGTGGCCCGCTTCGCGCGCGGCCCCGACCGCAACCTCGGGTGCTTCAAACTCGACCGCCGCATGGCACGCATCAAGGCACAGCCCAAGGTGCCCTGTCACCGCGGCCTCCGCCTGGGCGGGCTCGAGGCCTCCCGCGTCGGCCGCCGCATCCGCGCCCGCGCTGCGCAGGGAGCGGGCGAGCTCGATGAACTCGCGTGTGTCGTTGGCGGCGGAGCGCGGCTCGGGCTCGATCGCGAGCACGACGTGGACCCCCGTCTCGGCCCCCAGCTCGAGGAGCGCTGCGGCGGCTTCGCCAAAGCCCTCCGCGGCGCGCGCGCGGCCCGCCGCTCCGAACCCACCGGCGTGGGTGCTGATCGAAACGTGGCCACCGCGGTCCTTCGACGCGGCGCGCGCGCAGCGCTCCGCGATCGACGCCACGGCAAGGGTGTACTCGCGGCGGCGCAAGTCGTGCCAGGGCGGCGCAAACACACCTTCTTTCAGCCCGGGCCGGTGGAAACCGCCGAAGGGAAACGCGTTGAACGTGAACGCGTGGAGCCCGCCGTCGACGAGCCGCGCAGCAAAGGCGCCCGCGGCCCCACCGGGCAGGGCGAGCTCGAACGCCGCGCGCGCGGGCAGATAGAGCCCCACCCCGAACAACCCCGAAGGGTCAAAACGCGCGCGCAGCGGCAGTGCAACGCGGCGAATCACCTCTTCCACACCCGCGAGGTCCTCGGCGGGTGCGACGTTGAGGCAATAACACAGGTGGACAAAGCGTCCCGGAAACGCGGGATGGACGTAACGCACGGGAGGGCGGAGCGAGCGGTGGAGAGCCCGTTCAGCCCGCGGGCACGTTCAAGCCTTCGTCGACGAGCAGGACCGGGATCCGGTCGCGGATCGGGTAGGCGATCCGTCCGTCCTTGCGGACGAGCGCGTGCTCGAGGGGCTGGGTGACGCGCACACCGCCGACGTTGGCGAGTCCTTCGGCGATGGCGGCGTTGAGCCGCCCGATGAGCGCGGCGTCCGCCAGCGCCAGAGGTTGGTGGCTCTGGGGGCAAGCGAGGATCTCGAGCAGGTCGGGATCGACGATCGGTCGTTGGGTTTCGGCCATGGGTCGCTCGGGGCGTGTGCGGTGCGGCCCGCTGAGGGTAGCGCCTTCGACAGCCGGCCGCGCCGCAAAGGGCGTATCCTCGGGAGCACGATGGCGCCTTTTGCTCCCTTTGCCACCGCCGGCGGGCTGGCCGCGCTCGCCGCCCTCGCCGCCCTCACCGCCGCACCGCGGGCCATCGCACGCGCCGAAACCCGCTACCAGTTCGGCGCGGGACCACACAACACGCACCTTGAAGCCGCCGCGGCCACGCACCCCTCGGCGTTGCAGGTTGCGCCCTTCCCCGAGCGAGCGGCGCCCGCCTGGCGCCCCGCGAGTTGGAGCGCCGCCGATTGGGAGCGCTACGGCGACGCGCTGCTCGCGGCCGCAGATGCCGGTTCCGCGGATGCCGATTTCACACGTCACGATTCCGTGGGCAAAACCGCCGCCGCACCGCTCGAAAGACCGCCTGCCCGGGCCGAACTGGCCCTCGCCGCGCTCGCCAGCGACCGCCACGCCGACGCATGGGCGCACGCCGCCATGCTTGCGCCGGCGGACCTCGCCGCGCTCCTGCCCGCATTCCTGCCGGGCGCGCCCGGTGGTGCGCGGGAGCTCCCCTCAGGGGTCGTCCTGCGGCCCGCCCTGCCCCCGCCCAGCGGCGCCCGAACGCATCCCGACCGGGGGCGCGCGCAGGTCCAGGGCTTCACCGTCGGTGGAGCCACCGTCGACCTTGCGATCACCGTCGAGGGCGACGGTGTGGAGCTCGAATTCGTCCACCGCGCAGGGCCGGCGGTCGAGTTTTCCGCGGTCATCCCGTGCCCGCCGCGCCTCGCGATGACCGTCGAGTACGTCGCGTGGGAGCTCGCCCCCGGCATTGGAGAACCGCGCGCGATCCAACTCGTTCCCGGTGCGGAACCCGTCCGCCTTTGGGGCCGTTTCGAGCGCGCCCCGCCGCGCTGGCCCGGCAGGCAACCCGATCCCCTTCCGGCGCAGGTCGAGCACTGGGGGTTCGAAATCGTCCTGTGCGACGGCGCGAGCCATGGGGACTCGAGTGGGCTCGCGGCGCTCGCTCCGCTGATCACGCGGACCTCGGGCGCCCACGCGCGCGCGACCACCACGCAACTCGGCGCGCCCGCGAACGACGGCGCGCCGGTGCGCATTGACCTTTGCAACGACGCGGGATTGCACACCAAGGTGTCCGCGCTGTTGACGCTGCTTGAGCGCCACACCCTGGGTGCGCGCTGAGCCACACCGCAATCCCTGTCTTTAGCTTTGCGATGCACACCACCTCCCCCCACGCCAACGACTCCGTCGCAGCGTCCATCGCCGCGACGGGATCGCCCTACGCCAAGCGGCGCCGGCACCTCCTTGAGCAGCTCGCGGCCCGCGGCACCGCGGCGTTGGTTTTCACCGCGAGCCTGAAGACCCGCAACAGCGACTCCGAGTACCGCTACCGACCGGATAGCGACTTTTGGTGGCTGACGGGTTTCGACGAGTCCGACAGCGTGCTCGTGCTGTTGCCGGGACGTCGCGCGGGCGCGAGTGTGCTCTTCGTGCGGACGCGCGTGCCGGCCGAGGAAGTTTGGACCGGGCGCCGTCTGGGGGTCGAACGGGCGGTGGAAGTGCTCGACGTCGACGAAGCGCGGCCCATGGAGCGGCTATGGGACGAGCTGCCGGGCCTGCTGGCGGGTTACGAGCGCATCCTCTACCGCACGGGCTTGGATGAAGCGCGCGACCGGCACATCCTCGCGCTCGGCGTGCGGCTGCGTCAGGGCGCCCGCGGTGCGGTCGCGGCACCGCGCGAGTGGGTCGATCCCATGGACACGCTGCACGAGCTGCGCCTCATCAAGGACCCCCACGAGGTCGCAATCATGCGGCGCGCCGCAGCGATCTCCGTCGAAGCTCACGCCGCATGCATGGCGGCCGCGGCGCCGCAGATGCACGAGTACGAGATCGACGCACTGCTCGAATACACGTTCCGCCGCCGCGGATGCACGGGTGCGGCGTACACCAACATCGTGGCTGGCGGCTCAAACGCCTGCATCCTGCACTACAGCCGCAATGCTGCGCCGCTGCGGGACGGGGACTTGTTGCTGATCGACGCGGGTGCGGAGGTCGAATACTACGCGAGCGACGTGACACGCACGTTCCCGATCAACGGCCGCTTCAGCGCGGAGCAGCGCGCGCTCTACGCGGTGGTCCTCGAAGCGCAGGTGCGCGCTATCGAACACACGGCACCCGGCGCCACGCTGGAATCCGTACACGCGGTGGCAACGCGTGTGCTCGTCGAGGGACTGCTCGATCTTGGCCTGCTCACGGGTTCGGTGGACGGAGTGATCGAGTCCAAGGCCTATCGGCGGTTCACTCTGCACGGAACTGGCCACTGGCTTGGCCTCGACGTGCACGACGTCGGCCTGTACCACGGTCCCCGTGGCGCACCGCGGCTGCTCGCGCCCGGGATGGTGACCACGGTCGAGCCCGGCCTTTACGTCGGCGCCGACGAGCCCGACGTGGACCCGCGCTGGCGCGGCATCGGCATCCGCATCGAGGACGACGTGCTGATCACCGCCAGTGGCAACGACGTCCTCACGGCGGCGCTGCCAAAAACGATCAGCGCGGTCGAGGAAGCGTGGGCCGCGCGCGGCAATCCAGGGTGATGACGTCCACCGCCGGTTTGGACATCGCGATCTGGACATCGCGGTCTGGACATCGCGGTCTGGGAACCGGCCAGCGTGCCTGCGGAGGACCGTTGGTGGGTGCACTAGGGGTCGAACCTAGGACCTACTGATTAAGAGTCAGTTGCTCTACCGGCTGAGCTATGCACCCGAACATGCGACGGCGGGAAGGATGGTGAGTGCACTAGGACTCGAACCTAGGACCTACTGGTTAAAAGCCAGTTGCTCTACCGACTGAGCTATGCACCCAACTTGCTTCCCCGGGATCGCACCGCCCGGAGGCGACCGACCCGGTCCCACGGCGGCTCGCGCCGCGCGGGGAGGAAGGATAGCGCGAGTGTGCCGCCCGGTGAAGGGGGCACCACCTTGCCCGTCGCCCGCCGGTGGCACCGGCGGGCGGCGGACGCGGAATCACTCGCGAATTTCCTCGACCTTCTTCTTGAGGACCTGATCCACCTTGGCCTCGAACTCCTTGAGCAGGTCTTGGATCTGATCGTGGAGCTTGCGCCCCTCGTCCTCGGTCAGCCCACCCGCCTTGATCTGGGCGTCCGCGGACTTGTTCATGTCGCGCCGGCCGTTGCGCATGGCGATCCGTGTTTCCTCGCACATGTCCTTCACCTTCGCGGCGTACTTGTCGCGCTGTTCGCCGGACAGAGGTGGGAGGGAAAGGCGAACGAGCTTGCCGTCGTCCTGGGGCTGAGCGCCAAAATCGGCCTTCGAGAGCGCTTTCACGATCTCCTTGATGATCGACGGGTCGAAGGGCTTGATCGCGATCTGGCGCGGCTCGGGGATGCTGACGGCCGCCAGTTGGGAGATCGGCGTCGCGGCCCCGTAGTAGTCCACGCGGATGTTGTCGACCAGCGCCGACGACGCCCGCCCCGTGCGGATCGCCTTGAGCTGATCCTGCAGGTGCTGCAGCGCCTTGTCGAAGCGTTCCCGTGTTTCCGTGATGACTTGGTTTTCGCTCATAGGTCTTTCCTCGTCGCACAAGGCGGTGTGGGCGGCTCCCGGCGTCAGGCCCGGATTCTCACGCCCGAATTACCGTGCCGAGCTTCTCGCCCTTGACGACACGCTCGATGTTTCCCTCGGTGAAAAAGTCGAACACGATCACCGGCAGGGACTTTTCCATGCACAGGGTGATCGCCGTGCCGTCCATGACCGTGAGCCCGCGCGACAACACGTCCATGTAGGTGAGCTCGGGCAGGCGTTTCGCCGTGGGATCGCGGCGTGGATCCGCCGTGTACACCCCGTCGACCTTCGTCGCCTTGAGCAGCACCTCGCAGCGCAGTTCGGCGGCACGCAAAGCGGCCGCAGTGTCCGTGGTGAAAAACGGATTGCCCGTGCCCGCCGCGAGGACGACGACGCGGCCTTGATCGAGGTGTGACAGCGCGCGGCGGCGTGTGAACGGTTCGGCGACCTGGCGGATGTCGAGCGCGCTCATCAGGCGCGTTGCGACGCCCTTCGACTCGATCGCTTCGGAGAGTGCGATGCCGTTGATCACGGT
>JBBRWC010000145.1:0-8171 GCA_038246255.1 Planctomycetota bacterium | reverse complement strand
GCCGGATGGCACGCTCTTGCGTCGCCTCCACCACGAGCGGGTCGAAGGTGAACACCTGGGCGTCCCCTTCGAAGGGGTCGTCATCTGGTGCGAGGGCACGGACGTGGCCGGCGGCCTTGCGCGGCTGGGCAGCCTCGTGAGCGGCGCCGCGCTGCACGAGGGTTATTGGGTCGATATCGAGAGCGAGCGCCGCCGCCATGCCCGATGGCTCGGCCTCGAGCGGCAGTACCTGCTCGCGGAGCGGCGCGGCGAGCTCGAGGCCCTGCTCGCCGAACCGGGACTGCCGTTGTTCGGGGATCCGGCCGAATCCGACCTTGCGCGCCTCGAGCGCCGTCGAGTCGTGCCGCCGCTCGGTGCGGGCGATCGGCTGCGCCTCGCGATCTTGCTCGAGCGTGCGCTCGCGGAAGAGAGCGCGACGGAGCGCGAGGTGTCCCTAGTGGAGGTGGTCGCGGCGCCGCGCACAGGTCGTGTGCGCATCGAGGAGCTGATCGAGGTCATCCGCGTGCACGAGGAGGGCCATCTGATCGATCGGACGCGCTACCTGCCGCTCGGGCGGAATCCGCTGCGCGCCTTGGGTCTCGCCCTGCGCAAGGGGTTCGCGCCCGGCGCCATCGAGCGCGAGCTCGAGCGCCGCGCGCAACTCGTGGCGCTGTGCGCGCTCCCCGATCCGCGCTTTGCGTTGGTTGATCTGCTGGATGCGGCCGAACAGTCGCGTGCGTCCGCGGGAGCGCACGCACGCGCCTACACGCAGCTCCTCGGCGAGCTGCTGCTGGAGATCGACCGCGAAATCGAGCGCGATCCCGACACGCTGCCGGCCCTCGATCGCGAGCGCACCTTTGTGCACCAGTTGCACCGCTTGACACCCGAGGAACTGCGCGGGCTGGCGCTGGAAATGGCGCGCCGCCAGGGTGTCGCGGCGAACTGACGCGCGCTCGTCACCGCACCCGTTTTGTCGCCCCAAGGCGGGCCTGGCGGCCCGCGCTCCCGGCCTGCGCTCCTGGCCTCAGCCGCGCAACGCGACACGCAGCAGCGCTTCCAGGTCCTTCGCGTCGACCTGCGTTGCGGCGGCTTCGACGCTCTTTTGAGCTTCGCCCTCACTAAAGCCGATCGACACGAGCGCACGTACGGCGTCCGCCACGGCGTCCGTGCCTCCGCGTTTGGGCGAAGGCGGCGCGAGGCCCGCGCCGTACTCCTCGGCCACAAACTCCTCGATGCGGTCGGAGAGCTCGAGCAACACACGCTCCGCCGTCTTTTTGCCGACACCCTTGATGCGTGCGAGGCGCGCCGCGTCCTTTTGGCGCAGTGCCTCGAGCAGGTCGTCCGGCGAAAGCCCCGATACGATCGCGAGCGCGAGTGCGGGTCCGACACGCTGCACACGGAGCATCAAGCGGAACAATTGCCGTTCGGCGCGGGTGCGAAAGCCAAACAGGACGTGCGCGTCCTCGCGCACCACCAAATGGGTGTGCACCCGCAGCGATTCACCCTCGAGGGGGAATCCGGCGCCGGCCGGCACCGTCAACTCGTAACCCACCCCACCCACCTGGAGGACCAGGCGCGCGGGGTGGCGTCCGACGATGCGGCCCTCAAGGAAGTCGTACACGGGTGGGGGACGGCTCGCACGAAGCGCAAAGGCCGCGGTCGAAGGGGAGCGTGGGTAGCCCTGGCGCCCCCGAAGAAGGTCAGTCGCCCGCCAGTTTGAGCCCGTGCTCGGTCAACTTCGAGCGCAGCTCCTGGAGCGACGTGCTGCCGAAGTTCGGCATGCCGAGCAACTCGTCGCCCGAGTGCTTCGTGATGTCGCCCAGGGTCAAACAACCCAGGCTCTCGACCGTGCGGCGCGCGCGGATCGAGAGCGCGAGGTCCGTGATCGGGCGCATCGTGACGTCGTTGCTCTCGCCCGAGGGCCCGATCGGGCGGCGGGTGCGGGCTTCGATCGACGCGACCGCTTCCTCGCGCGGCATGCCGAGGCGCAGGCCCTTCGAGCGCAGGATCTCTTTGATCTCGTTGAGGCTGGTCTCGCCGAAGTTTTTGTAGGAGAGCAGTTCTTGCTCGGTCTTCGTGACCAGGTCGCCCAGTGTGTGGATCTGCATCTTGTTGAGGCAGTTCCGCGCGCGCACCGACAGTTCGAAATCGGTGATCGGGATGCGCAGGATCTGGTTCAGCTTGTCTTCCTTGCGCTCCAGATCCTCGTCGTAATACATGTCCATGGAGGACTTTGCGTCCTCCAGGTAGCGCCGTGCGCGCTGGTCGGCGGGGAAGTTCTTGAGCACGACGTCGTAACACGCCGCCGCGTCCTGGTCGCGACCCAGGTCCTCGTAGAGGACACCGAGGTTCAAATAGACGGCGCGGTCGGCGAGCTTCATCTGCACCGCGGTCGTGTAGAAATCCACCGCGAGGTGGTCGAGCCCCGAGCGCTCGGCAAGGTACGCACCGCGGATCAAAGCACCGCGCAGGGTCGGGTCAAGGCGCCGCGCGGCGTTGTAGTGGTCGAGCGCCGGCTCGAAGTCGCGCTCGACTTCGCACAGGCGGCCCTGCAAGTAGTGGCCTTCGGCCGAGTCGAGGAAACCCTCGGGGGCGGTGTCGAGCGCTTGCTCGAGCGCGTCGGCGGCCGGCGTCGGATCGGTGGGTTGGGCGAGCAGCGCGAGTTCGAACTCGGCTTCGAGCAACCCACCCAGCGGGCGCGGTTCGTCCGGGTAAGCCTTCGCGAGCCGCTGGAACAGGGGCTGCGCTTGCGACCAGCGGTCGATCGCCGTCAGCGCGCGCGCGCCGGTGAAGTCGGCGACATCGTCCCCGGCGTAGTTCGCAAGGGCGGTGGCGCACGCTTCGTACCGGCCGAGCACCCACTGTCCGAGCGCGCGGCGGCGGCCAGGTTCACCTTTGGAGTCGAGCGCTTCGACCGCACGCCGGAACGTGGCCGCGCGTCCGACCGTGGCGAACACCGACGCGCGCGCGTCCTGGAGGACGGCGAAACTGAGTGGGCTCGCTGTCGCGATGTCGAACATCGGGCCGTGGGCGGCGTCGGCGGCTTGGGCCGCTTCCGCGGTCGCCATCGCGGCGGCGGCAAAATCGGCTTCGTCGAAGGCCTCGTCGTCGTCCGCCGCTTCTTCGTCGTCTTCGTCTTCTTCGTCGTCGTCGCCGCCGAAGCTCGCGTACTCACCGTCGTCGACTTCACCGCCTGCGACTTCACCGCCTTCGACTTCACCGCCTTCGACGTCACCGCCTTCGACGTCACCGCCTTCGACGTCACCGCCTGCGCCGCCCGCCTCGTCGACATCGGACTTCGCCGCCGGTTCGGTTTCGCTGCCAGCGACGCGCGGTTTGCGCCCTTCTTCGTCGACGAAGCCGGACAGTTCCGTCGCTTCAAAGGAGAGGTCGCTCGAAAAGTCGTCGGACGCGAAGGTGGAGTCGAATGCCATGGGTGTCGACGCGTGGAAGCGGGGGGCACGGCACGGGATGTGCGGCCGTAGGGGCGGTCGGTGGAGGCGAACCCGCGCGGGGCGCGAACAGTGCGCGGGGCGCGAAAAGTGGCGGCGCGAGGGGCGCCGGATCCCTGTCCGCGGGGCGGGGTTGGGCTGGGGGGAACCCGGGATCATACGAGCGGCGCCGGGGCACGGTCAAACGCGCCGGTTGCCGCGCCGGAGGGCCGCCCGCGGCGCGAACGCAGCCGCAAGCGCGCCGATGGGAAGCGAATGGGTCCGAGGATCCCGCCGCGCGTCGGCGCGTGGCCCGCGGGGGATACCGTCTTGATCTCGCCGGCGCGCGCCGGGCGCGCAATCCCGTGCGGCCCAGGCGGTCGCGCGGCGGGTCAGAACGACCCCATGGACAAACTCACCCTGCGCGGCGGCCGTCGGCTCGATGGCGACGTGGCGATCGGCGGCGCAAAAAACGCGGTTCTCCCGGTCCTCGCCGCCTCCCTGCTCACCGACCGTCCGCTCCGCATCCCGAACGCCCCGCGCCTGTCCGACGTCCGCACCATGTGCGAGGTTCTGCGGGAACTGGGCTCCGGCGTCGAGTTCCAGCCCGGCGGGGGAGTCGAGGTGCGCTCCAGCGAGCGACCCGCCACCCGCACCGGATGGGAACTCGTGCGCAAGATGCGCGGCTCGGTCTGCGTCCTTGGGCCCCTTCTCGCCCGGGCCGGCCGCGCCGAAGTCAGCCTGCCCGGTGGCTGTGTTTTTGGCGTACGGCCGATCGACGTGCACCTTAAAGGCCTCGAAGCGCTCGGAGCGAAGGTCCGTGTCGACCACGGTTACATCGTGGCCGAGGCGCCGCGCACGGGCCTCGTGGGGACGGAGCTTTTCCTCGGCACAGCGTTCGGCTCGTCCGTCACGGGCACCATGAACGTGATGATGGCCGCCTGTTTGGCGAAGGGTACGACGGTCATCCACGGCGCCGCGTGCGAACCTGAGGTCGAGGACCTCGGCCACTGCCTCCAGGCGATGGGGGCGAAGATCCAGGGCCTCGGTTCACCCCGCATCGAAATCGAAGGGGTGACGGAGCTTGGCGGCGCGACCCACTCCGTCGTCCCGGACCGCATCGAAGCGGGCACATTCCTCGTCGCGGGCGCGATCGCCGGTGGCCGTGTGCGTGTGACGGGTTGCCGTCCTGAACACCTATCCGCGCTCGTCGATCGGCTCTTCGAAGCCGGTTTTGGCGTCGAGCGCGGCCCGGACTGGCTCGAAGTGCACTCCGACGGCCAACGGGCGCGTCCGACCGACGTCACGACGCAGACGTTCCCCGGTTTCCCCACGGACCTGCAGGCGCAATGGATGGCGCTGATGTGCCGCGCCGACGGCGTGAGCCTGATCACGGAGCGCATCTACCCCGACCGCTACATGCACCTGCCCGAGCTCGTGCGCCTGGGCGCGCATATCCGCCGCCAAGAATCGGTGGCGATCGTGCAGGGCACCGACCGCCTGTCCGGCGCCCACGTCACCGCAAGCGACCTGCGCGCCTCGGCGGCCCTGGTCCTAGCGGGCCTCGTGTGCGAGGGCGAAACCCAAGTGCACCGCGTCTACCACATCGACCGCGGCTACGAACGCATCGAAGAACGCCTGTCGAGCCTGGGCGCCGACATCCTGCGCGAACGGGACGAAGAAGGCCCCTGACCCGCCACGCCGTGCGGGGGCCGATGAGCCCCCGCGCGCGCCACGCGCGCGCGGGGCGAGCGCGCCGCCGTTCCGCAACAAGACCAGCGTCATCGGAGCCGAAACCGACCCTTCGGCTTCAGACTCTGCGGTCGTCGAGTCGCAACCGACCGCGAGAGTGAAGAGCGTGAGCGAACAACCCCAGACCAACAACGCAGCACGCATGGCCAGAGCATGCCCAGAAACTCCGACGGTGCGAAGCCTCGCATCGAGGGACCCGAAGACCCCTGGACCCGGACACCGACGTCTTGCTCACCGCCGGCGCGGCTCGATCCCGAGTTCGGTCGGCCCGAAAGCACCCGGAAGGAAAGCCTCGACTCCGAACGCGAAGGCGAGATGCCCAGCCACGCGGGGAAGCGATCGATCTGCGGGGCCGTCGAGTGTGTCCTCGTTCGGTGTCCATTCCGATCCTCCCGGACCGAAGAGTCGAACCGCACCATCGGCATCGAAGCGTCGGACGAGTTCGACGGAGCCTTCGTAGGCACGAATCTCGGCGGCGAGTCCGCGCAACGCGATCGCATCCCGCAGCTCTTCCGCAATCCGAGGCACCCCGGCTTCGACAGGCGCACTCAGCTTCGCGAGCCACGGCAACCGCAACGACTCGGGTAGGCCCAAGAAGAAGTTGGCGTCCAAGTCTGCGACGACGCGCGGGTCCGACTCCAGTGCCAGGCCGAGCAGTTCCACGCTCCATTCGGAGGTGTTCGCCGGGAGAACACCACCCGCCTTCGCGATCGCCGCGGTGAAACTCTCCGGCACAACCCAGTCGCGGAGCCTGTCCATCGAGACGACCAGCACGGATCGACCAGCGACGTGGACGCGCACGACCCCCTCGTCTCGAACCCGCTTGACCGGAACCGCAACGTCTGCGTCGCGGTCGCGGACAACGAAGACTCGCTCTTTCGGAAACCTACCGGTCGACGCCCGCGAGGCCGGGAACATCATCGTCTCGCTTCCGAAGTAGCTGCCGTAGGCGGCGCCGAGTTCATAGCGCCGATCGAACCCGGTCCGGCGCGAGACGACGTCGGTGTCAGGATGCTGCCGTCTCCAGCTCCCCCAGCTCGTGACGACCGATGGCAGAACTTCGAGTCCGGGCTCGACGCCCACCGCTGCCCCGAGGACCGGCTGACCGGTGAACTGATTCCAGAGCGAGTCAGTCCCGCGATCGAACATCAACTTGTTCGATCGCATCAGCAGCCCGGACGAACCGAAGATCAGACGTCCGCCGTCGCGATCGGTTCGGTAGACGATCCCCGCACCACAGAGGGTGCAGTAGGCGAGTGCGAAGGAGACGCCTCCGAGGCGGTCGTTCGCCATCTCGTGCCAGTCGAGAATTCGCAGCGGGTATGCGCGCTGCTCACCCCCCAAAGAGAGACCGAACACCGGTTCCGCATCGTCGAGCCAGGCCGCGTGCTTCCCGCTGACTGTCGCAGGGTCGTCGAGCGCCGGGATTCCGTCGACTTCGACTCCGCCCCAAACGATCTCGTGCAGCGCGATCGTCGCAGTGCTCGGCAACTCGAAGAACCGCCGCATCCGCGGGTCGACCTGTTGTGCGTAGAGCTCGGCTTTCCACGCCGCGTAGTCCTCGAGCTCCGGGAACGACGGATCACCGGCCATCTCCAGAGTCAGGCTCCGCCACGGACCCTCGACGGCGCGCAGGTTGCGACCGAGGATCGCAGAACCCGCATCGAGGATCCGATACCACTCTTCGGCGGTCTCTGCGAAGCGCAGCAGGTCGCGCAGCACCGGAACGAAACTTCGGCGCCCGTCGGCAGCGAGCGCCTCGAACCCGACGATCCGCCGGTCGGTGGCTCGGTTCGGCAACACGTCCCAGTGCGGTCCCGACTCGGCTCGTTCGCCGGATGGCCGGTCGACCCGCCCGCCCGAGGGCTCTTGGGCTAAAAGCAATCCTGAAGCCAGGACGAGGACTGCCACAACGTTGGCGGGCTTCATAGGACGGATCGGGGCGGGCACAACTGGCCTGGCCCCACGCTTCGAGTGGTGTTCGTTGCGATGTTGGTGCTGGCGTCCGGCTGCGGAACCCGGCTCAGTCGCGAGATTCCGAAGGCCTTTGTGAATGGCGCAGGTCGCTCGCTCATCCATCGTAGCCTCAAGAGGCCCTGTGCGCACCGGTGCGAAAGCAGCGGATCATCGCCGCGCACCCCGAGGATAGTTCTGGTCCACGACGCCGCTCGACCACTCTTCTCTTCCCCTTCGGCGCAACTCTCCAGGCTCTCGACGCGGGCCTCCCTGCCCGCCTTGGAGCGGGGCCATCCGTCGCCAAACTCGCCCCACGTCCCACGTCCCACGTCCCTTGGCCGCTTGGAGTTCCTTCCACATCCACGCCGCACCAGGTTTTTCGCGTCACGCGCTGCACCTGACCGCGTAGCACGTCAATTGCCGCGGGCCGCAGCCCCCTAAGCTCGTCCGCGACCCATGGCCCCCAACGGTTCCGCCGCATGCGTCTCGCCCAGTTCCTGCCAGAATTCACGCTGTGAAACGCTCCGACCCCAGCCCGAGCAACGATCGCGGCGCCGCGTGGGAAGTTGGAGGGCCGGTCAGGATCGCCGCGGTCGCGACCGCGAGCCCGCCCAACGAATGGACCCAGGACGACGTCTGTGACGTCCTCGCGCAGCACTTCGACTTCTACCGTTCGCGCGCCGTGCGGCGGATGTTCACGAACAGCGGGGTCGAGACGCGGCGTTTCTGCTTCGGTCGCGGCGACTTCGATCCGAACGCCACGGTCGATGCATTCCATGCGTTGTTCCGCCGTGCGGCGCCCGAGCTCGCTGGCGAGGCCGCGCGCAAGGCCCTTGAGCTGGCGGGTGTGGCGCCCGAGGAGATCGGGTTGGTGGTGGCGGCGACCTGCACCGGCTATTTGTGCCCCGGCTTGAGCGCGTACCTGACCCGATCCCTCGGGCTCGCCGACAGCGTGCAGCGCGCTGATCTCGTCGGCATGGGCTGCGCCGGTGCGTTGCCCGCGCTGCAGCGCGGCTTCGACTACGTGAGCAGCGCGCGCCAACGTAAGGCGCT
>JBBRWC010000144.1:0-8212 GCA_038246255.1 Planctomycetota bacterium | reverse complement strand
GGTCTCGGCGGCCTGTGCCTGTGGGTGCTGACGGGCGAAGCCACGGGCGTGGAGCGACTCGAACTCGTCGCCGCGACCGGCTCGGAGTTTTCGCCGACCGAAATGGCGCTGCAATTCGCCGTCGGCCTGCCCGAGGACCGCACGAGTTACCGCGCTGCCATGCGGATGGTCGTGCGCGCGCGAGGTGCGCTTGAACTCGTCTGGTCCTGTGGGCTGCCCGGCGGAGACTTCGCGGAACGCTCAGGGCTGCGCCTGCGCCCGATCGCGAGCTGACCGCGCGCGGATAGCGCGCCGATAGCGCGGCAGGGCGGACGCGGTTAGCCCTGCTGCAACACTTCGGCCGGAGGCCTGCGCAGCGCGAGCGCCGCCGCGATCGATCCCGCCGCCGCTGCCAAGGCACCGAGCAAACCCGCGGCTGCGAGCGGCGCGAGCAGCGCCGGCCCGCCCTCGAGCTCGAGGATGCGCGTCACGAGCGCGTACGCGAGCACGGCCGCACCGCCGCCGCCGACGAGTCCGGCTACGGCGCCCAAAAGTGCGTATTCGCTGGCGAGGCTCGCGAGCGCCGACCAACGCCCTGCGCCCAAGGCGCGCAAAAGGCCCGCCTCGCGCCGCCGTTCGCGCCCCGCCGCCGCCATGGCGGCGGCCAGCACGAGCACACCCGCCGCGACACACAGCAGTCCGAGCGCTTCGACGCCGCTCGCAAGCCGCGCGAACAGCACGGCGAGCTTTTCGCGCAGCTCGTCGACGTCGATCAGAGTGACGTTCGGGAACGCGGCGCGCAGTTCGTTCTGGATAGCACCCGCTTGCCCCTTCGGCAAACGCGCGGTCGCGACACGCACCTGGGGCGCGTTGTCGAGCACCCCCGGCTCGACGTGCATGAAGAAGTTGATGGCGAGGCTTTCCCAGCGCACCGAACGGATCGACGTGACCACCAGCTCGATCGGCACACCCTGCACGTCAACCACGATCACGGAGCCCAGGTCGACCTCCAGATCCTCCGCGTATTCCTCCTCGACACTCACTTCAGCGCGCTCGGGATCGGCCCACAGTGCACCGCGCAAGAGGACATTGTCGGCTTGGAGGTTCGGCCCGAACGTCAAACGCTGCTCGCGGGTCAGCACCCAGCGCCCGCCACCACCTTCGCGACCTTCGCGGCGCGCGTCCCGGCGCTCCGCCAAGATCGTCCGCACATCCCGTCCGTCGATCGCGCGCAGCCGGCCAACAACCATCGGGGCGGATTGCGGGCGTACGGCGCCCGCGCCCAGCAACAACTGCTCGAGCGCTGGCCATTGGTCGCGCTGCACGTCGAGCATGAACGCGTTGGGAGCATCCACGGGCAGCGCGTTCGCCAGTTCGTTCAGGAGGCGCCGCTCCACGAGCACTAGGCTCAGCACCGCAAAAACGCCGATGCCCAGCGCGAGCAACGCACCGCGCGCGGGGTTTTCGGGTCGCGCAAGCGACGCGAGGCCCCAGCGCAATGGGGCGGGGAGCGCACGGGGTGGCGCGCGGCGCGCAAGGCTGAGGACAGCGCGCGCGGCGAGCGCAAGCACCAGCTCGGACAACACGAGGCCGCCGGTGAAAAGGGCGGCAAGCTCGACCGACGACGATTGCACCCACGCCGCAACAAACAGCGCCGCGAGCGCGACCATCGCGCTGCCGCGAACGAGTCCGCGCGGCATCACGAGGGGCGCGGATTCGCGGCGCAGCGCGGCGAGGGGTGGCACTCGCGTGGCCGCGAGCAGCGGACCGAGCGCGGCCACGAGGGCACTCCCAAGGCCCAGTGCGAGGCCCATCAGTACGGGACGCGGTTCGATCAGCGGGATCGACAAACCGGCGGGCAAAAGGTCGCGGAAGCTCGCAACGGCCACGCGCACGGCGAGCACGCCGAGGACCGTGCCGAGCAAACCCCCAAGGAGTGCGAGGATCAGCACCTGACCCACCGCGCTGATCAGCACGTGGCGTCGCTCCAGCCCGAGGCATTTGGACAGCGCGATCGAATCGATGCGGCTTTCGAGCCACGAACGCGCCGCAAGCGCCGCGGCAAGCGCTCCCAGCACCAACGCGAGCAACGCCGCAAGGGCGAGGAACGACTCAACACGCTCGATGCCGCGGCGCACGGACGGCTGCGCGTCGGCCCAGGTGTTGACGCGCACGCGCCCGAGGTCCGCGAGGGCGGCGCGCAGCCGCAGTCCGAGCGCACGCGCTTCGTCCGCGGTTGCGCCATCGGGCAACGCGAGAAGGAGTTTGCTTTCGATACGGCTCCCAAACTGCTCGAGTCCACTCTGGGCGAACGTGTCGTGGCCCACGAACACCCGCGGTCCGAGGGACAGCGCGAAATTTGTGCGGTCGGGTTCGGAGAGCACAAATCCGCGCACGGTGGCGTCCACCGTTCCCACGGCGATCGGATCACCGAGCCTGAGGCCGAGCATTTGGCCGAGGTCGGGCGAAATCACCGCGCCGCCGTCGGCGAGCAGCGTTTCGAGCGCAACGGGCGGATCGATCTTGAGGTCACCACGCAGCGGGTAGGCGGGCTCGACCACCTTCAGCTCGACGAGGCGGCTCGAGGGCGCGGCGCCATCCGAACCCGCGTCTTTGGCCGCGACCACCGTCGGCAACTCGACGACGCGTGCGGAGCGCAGGTCGGGCTCCGCGGCGAGGATGCCGTCGAGCTCCGCGGGCCACGGGTCCCGCGTCGACAAGGCCACGTCGGCCGCGAGCAGACGCCGCGCTTCGAGGAAAAGGCCCTGGCGCAGGCCCGCTCCCAACGCTCCCACGGCGACAACCGCGCTTACACCGACGGCGATGCCCAAGACGAGCAGCGTCAAGCGACCGCGCGCGCCGCGGCCTTCGCGCCACGCGAGGCGCAACTGGAACGCGGCGTTCATGGGGCTCGGTGGCCCTCGATGCGCACCACCCGCCCGGCTTCGAGGTGGACCCGCCGGTCGGCGAGCGCGGCCACATCGCGGTCGTGGGTGACAAGCACCACGGTCGTGCCGTACTCGGCGCGCAGGCGCGCGAATTGCTCGAGGATTGCGCGGCCGTTGGCCGGATCGAGGTTGCCGGTCGGTTCGTCCGCGAGGAGCAATTGCGGTGCCCCCGCAAACGCGCGCGCGAGCGCAACACGCTGCTGTTCGCCCCCCGAAAGCTGGCTCGGGTAGTGGTGACCGCGGGCACCCAAACCCACTTCTTTCAGCAACTTGTCGGCGCGTGTTGGTGCCGCATCCACTCCCGCGATGTCGAGCGGAAGCAGGACGTTTTCGCGCGCCGTCAGGTGGCCGAAGAGCTGGAAGGATTGGAATACAAACCCAACGCGACCGCGGCGCCAGCGCGCGAGGCCGTCTTCGTCGAGCCCGGCGAGCGATTGCCCGTCCCAGAGCACTTCGCCGCGATCGGGCCGATCCAGGCCGGCGAGCAGCGCGAGGAGCGTCGACTTGCCGCTGCCCGAGGGACCGACGATCGCGACAAACTCGCCCGCGTGAACGTCGAGATCTACGTCGGACAGGACCTCGAGCCGGCTCGCGCCACTTTTGTGGCTGCGCGACAGGCCGCGGCACGCAAGGCGAACCGCCACGGCGGATTGCGAAGCGGCGTGGGCGGCGTGTGCGGCGGTCCGCGGCGCGACCGGCGAGGACGCCTCTTGTTTTTCGGCCATGCGCCCTCATAGACCGCCGCGGGGGGCCGGGGCAAGTCTGCGTTCGGTGCTGGGAGCTCCGCGGGGTTTGGCTTAGCTTGTCCTTCGACCATGGAGCACAGCCCTTTGACCTCCTGCGGCGGCCCCGGGGCCGCGCGCCACACTTCGCCGCTCCCCGTTGCCGCACTCGCCGCACTCGCCGCACTCGCCGCGCTGCTGCTCGTGGCATGTGGTGGGGGGGAACCCACCGCTCCAAAGGCTCGCGACTTTGGCGCGGTTGCGCCGCCGGGTGGCCCGCTCGTCGTTTTCCTCGGCGACAGCCTCACCGCGGGTTACGGCCTACCGGAGGAGGCCGCGTTCCCGGCACTGCTCGAAGAGCGCGCGCGTGGGGCGGGAATCGCGGTGCGTGTCATCAACGGCGGCGTGAGCGGCGACACGAGCGCGGGCGGACTCGCGCGGCTCGACTGGTTCCTCGCCCAGGACCCGGACGCGATCGTCGTGGGTTTGGGTGGCAACGATGGTTTGCGGGGTTTGCCCGTCGAGCGGCTCGAACAGAACCTGCGCGGGATCGTCGAGCGCAGCCGCGCAGCGGGCGCGGCCGTGTTGATCCTGGGCCAAAGAATTCCGCCGAGCCTTGGGCCCGCGTACAGCCGCGACTTCGCGCGGGTGTACGAGCGCGTCGCGCAGGACCTCGACGTCCCGCTCGTGCCCTTCCTGCTCGAAGGGGTGGGCGGCGTGCGCAGCCTCAATCTGCCGGACGGGCTGCATCCCAACGAGCGCGGCCAAACGATCGTGGCCGACACCGTGTGGCCGGAGCTCGAAGCGCTGCTGCGCAACCTCGACTGATGGGCGCGGCGCTCTTGGCCGCGCACCTACTGATGGGAGCGCGGGCCTCGAGCCCGGGTTATTCCTCAGTTTTTCGAGCAGACGAGCCCAAGTCGTCGCCTGGTGGTGCTTTGCGGCCGCGGGATCCACAGTCGACCTTGAACAGGTCAACGAGGGACGCCCGTGGTTGCAAAGTGCCGCCAGAGGGCGAAAGACGGCCGAAGGCCGCCGGTTGGGCCGTCCGATCGCAAAGCTGGTGAATAACCCGGGCTAGGCCCGCCTTGGAGCGAGCGCCCAAACGCGTGGCGCTCGCAGCGCCCAAAAATCCGCAACGCGGCAACCCCGAAAACGCGGCGATCCGCGCGCCCTTTCGAGCCACGCGGATCGCGGTGGAGAAGCGGGCGGCTTGCGCCGCACCGGTCACTTCTTCGTGTAGCGCTTTTTGAACTTCTCGACGCGGCCGGCTGTGTCCATAAACTGGCGCTGACCCGTGTAGAACGGGTGCGAAGTCGAGGAAACGTTGACCTTGTAGAGCGGGTACTCGACCCCTTCGTGCATCACCTTGTCCTCGGTGCGGATCGTGGAGCGGGTCACGAAGCTCACGCCCGAGGAAACGTCCTTGAAGACGACCGGGCGGTACTTGGGATGGATGTCTTTTTTCATGGCTTGCCTGCTAGGGTCCTATCACCAACTGGCTTTGCGCACGCCCGGGACCTGGCCGAGAAGCGCCAGTTGCCGGAACGCGTTGCGGCAGATGCCGAATTTTTGGTAGTTGCCGTTAGAGCGACCGGTGAGCGCGCAGCGCAGGCGGTAGCGAACGGGCGACGCGTCCCGCGGCATCTTGCGCAGGCTCAGGTACGCCGCTTGGCGCGCCTCGTCGTCGGTGTTGGGGCTGCGCAGAACCTCGAGGATCTTGCCCCGCCGCTCGGCGTACTTCTCGACCGTGGCCTTGCGCCACTGGTTGCGGTTGATCTTGCTCTGTTTCGCCACGGGTGTATCGGCTTGGCTTCGGGCTGGCCCAGCTGGCCCAGGGGCTCGGCGGGTCGTTTGTAGACGGATGTCCGCCGCCGGGTGCGCCGGAGCGGGGCCGAAGAGTATGCCGATGCGCCGGGGGCGGCGCCAGGGGGCGTCCGCGAGATCCGCGCTGCCCGCCAGCGGCGCCCGGGTAACATGGCCGCCCCGACGGACGCTCCATGCCCCGCCCTGGCCGCCCTGCGGGCACCGGGGGTGGCGGCGCGCCGCGGGGATCTACCTTTTTCGGGGGTCCGGCCGCGCCGGCCCCAGCCCCATCCCAGGCCCCTTCAACCGCTCCCAGCGCCATGTCCGCCGCTCCCACCACCGTCCAAACCGGCGTCGTCGTCGGCATCTACTACACCCTGCGCGACGCCGAAGGCCAAGAGATCGACTCGAACCGCAAGGGGGGCAAGCCCCTTGCCTTCCTAGTGGGCGCGGGCAACATCCTGCCAGGCCTCGAGAAGGCCCTGATCGGCAAGTCGAAGGGTGACCTCGTCAAGGCCGAGGTTCCGCCCGCCGAGGGTTACGGGGAGCCGCGCGATGAGCTCCTCGAGCCCGTGCCGCGCACCGCGTTCCCCCCGGACGTGGACATCAAGCCGGGCATGCAGTTCCAGGGCACGTCCCAGGACGGCCGCGCGATCCCGATCAAAGTGGCCAGGGTCGAAGGCGACACGGTCACCATCGACAAGAACCACCCGCTCGCCGGCCAGACGCTGTTTTTCGAGGTGACGATCTCCGGCGTTCGCACCGCGACTGCTGAGGAAACCCAGCACGGCCACCCCCACGGGCCCGGCGGTCACCACCACTGATTCTGGGATCGAGCGGATCCGCGGTGGCGATCACCGCGGGTCGCGCCTGATCCTCGCGTCCTCACGCGCGAGCGACGCGCGCTTCGGGCAGTTCCGGCAGCGCCACGCGGGTCCAATCCAGGCGCGGGCAGTCGCCGTAGAGGCGCTCGATCTCGTAGTACCCGCGCGCGTCGGGCTGCAGGAAGTGGACGACGACGTCGCCGTAATCGAGCACGATCCACCACCCCAGATCGATGCCCTCGGCCTTGGGGTGCGAAGCTCCGGCAGCTTTCAAACGGGCGTGGACCTCGTCGTACAGGGCGCGCACGTGCGCCCGACTGGTGCCCGTTGCGACGACGAAGTAATCGGCGATCTTCAGGCGGCCGAGCACTTCGATGACCTGAATGTCCTCGCCCTTTTTCTGGTCGCACAGCGCGGCGGCGGCCGCGGCGAGTTCTTTGGCGTCGATGTTGGGGGTCCTCTTTGGATGGGGCGCGGTGCGCCGCGGAATGGGTAGCCGAGTATTGGAAAAACGCTGCAGCGGATTGCGGGGGCGGAGCGGCTCCGCGAGGCCGGCGAGTGTCCCCGGGAGGGGGACGCCGCTCGACGCCGCGGGGTTCCAACCTCGCACGTGCCAGGCTAGCCCGCCGACCCCCGAGCGGGGAAGCCCAACGGTCGCGGGGCGGCGATCCGATCGCCGCCCCGCGTGTGCGGGCCCGTGTGGCCGGCTTCACGGCGCGCCCCGCGCGGGGCGAGCCGTGCACATCACTGTTGGATGAACCAGGGCAGGAACACGAGGGCAACAACCGTCATCAGCTTGATGAGAATGTTGATCGAGGGGCCCGAGGTGTCCTTGAACGGGTCGCCAACCGTGTCACCCACGACCGCAGCCTTGTGCGCGGCGGAACCCTTACCGCCGTGTGCGCCCTTCTCGATCAGCTTCTTCGCGTTGTCCCAGGCGCCGCCCGCGTTGGCCATGAAGATGGCGAGCATGACACCCGTGACGAGGGCGCCCGCGAGCAGGCCACCCAGCGCTTGGGGGCTGTAGAAACCTACCGCGATCGGCGCAATCACCGCCAGCATGCCCGGCAGGATCATCTGCCTGAGCGAGCCCTGGGTCGAGATCGCAACGCAGCGCGCCGCGTCCGGGGGTGTTGTGCCTTCCATGATGCCCGGGATCTCACGGAACTGGCGGCGCACTTCTTCGACCATCTTGTTTGCCGCGTTGCCGACGGCGCGCATGGTCCAGGCGCTGAACAGGAACGGCAGGATGCCGCCAAGCAAGAGGCCCACGACCACCGGCGTGGTGTTGATGTCGAGCACGAGGTCGACCCCATCGCCCAGCATGTCGCCCGCGCGCGCGCAGAAGGCGTTGAACAGCGCAAGGGCGGTGAGCGCCGCCGAGCCGATCGCAAAGCCCTTGCCGATGGCCGCGGTGGTGTTGCCGACCGCGTCCAAAGCGTCCGTGCGCTCGCGCACTTCCTTGGGAAGCTCCGCCATCTCGGCCAGGCCGCCGGCGTTGTCCGCCACCGGACCGTAGGCGTCGATGCCCAGCGAGATCCCGAGCGTGGAGAGCATGCCGACCGCGGCGATCGCGACGCCGTACACACCGGCTTGGTCGTACGCGACGAGGATCCCGCCGATGATCAGGAGCACCGGGATCGCCACGGACTCCATGCCCGTCGCGAGGCCGTGGATGATGTTCGTCGCCGCGCCCGTGTTCGACTGCTGGGCGATGTTCTTGACTGGCTTCGTGTCGGTCGAGGTGTAGTACTCGGTCACCTTGCCGATCGCGACACCCACCACGAGTCCCGCAATGATGGCCCAGAAGATGCCCATCTGCGTGAAGCCGACGGGGAACTCAAGGTGCATGTTCGTCAGCCAATAGGCCGCGCCAACCAGCAGCAACGAGGCAATCAGCAACCCGCGGAAAAGCGCCGAGTGGAGGCCGCGC
>JBBRWC010000143.1:0-8213 GCA_038246255.1 Planctomycetota bacterium | reverse complement strand
TGCGCGTTCGCGATCGGCCGGGCGGGCGCGGCGCTCCAACTCGAGCGGCAAGAGCAGGTTCTCGAGCACGGTCAGCGTCGGGAGCAAGTCGAAGCTTTGGAAAACGAATCCGATCCGACGGCGGCGCAGCAACGTGCGGTCGCGCTCCGACAGGCGGTCGACGCGGACCCCTTCAAGAAGCACCGCGCCAGCGTCGGGGCGATCGAGGCCACCGACCAGATGCAGAAGCGTTGATTTGCCTGAACCTGAGCGGCCGAGCAAGGCCACCGCTCTACCGACCGCGACGGTGAGGTTTGCGCCCGCGAGCACCTGCCGTCGCACGCCGCCTTCTTCGAAGGAGCGCTCGACACCCCGCAACTCGACAGCCGGTGTCGCGTTCACGCTTGCCCCCGGCGCGCCGCGACCAACGCGCGGTATCCCTCGCGGAACGTGGGATAGCGGAACGTGAAGCCCGAATCCAAAAGCCGCCCACACCGCACGCGTTTTTCACCTCGTCCGCCGCCGCGGTTTGATGCAACCGTGACTGCCGCTCTTGGCGGCGGTACACCCACAAGTTCGGCGATGAACGTCAGCACCTCGCGCCGCCGCGCGGGTTCGGTGTCAACTATCGCGTACATGTCCGCAGCGGCGGCAAGCTTAAGGATGTGCGCAATGGCCGCAGCCGCATCGTCGCGGTGGATACGGTTGGACCATCCATCGCGCTTGGGATCGTAGGTGGCGGTCCCCGCGGCAACCGAGTCCACAAGGCTTTCGCGCCCGGGACCGTAGATCCCACCCAGGCGCGCGATCATCGCGCGCACGCCGTGTTCGTCTGCGGCGGCGCGGAACTCGGCCTCGGCGCGGACGAGTTCGGCTTGGATCGGATCGTCGGTTTCGCTCGGGCTGGTTTCGTCGACCCACCCGCCGTTCGACTCCGCAAAACCACCCGTGCTCGACACGAGCACAGCACGCTTCGGCAGCGCTCCCGCGCGCGCCCTTTCGCCGAGCAAACGCGCCGGGCCGCGACCAAACGCTTCGCGATAACCCTCCGGCGTCGACGTGTCGGGTGACGCCGCGAACACCACCGCGGCCGCGCGCGGAAGCTGGGCAGCCTCAGGCCGCAGAAGATCGAGCGCGAGCGGTTTCACACCGAGCTGCGCCAGGTCCGCAGGAAGCAACTCGGGCGAGCGCCGCGCCGCGACCACGGTGTGGCCAGCGCCCGCCAACTGGCGGGCGAGCTCTGCGCCGACGTAGCCGGCTCCGGCAATGAGGACATCCACGGTGTGCAACTAGAACTCCAGGGGCGCTACGGTTCCGCGCGGCGATTTCGCTCGCTACCGTGCTTTCTAGGGCAATCGAGCGCCCGCGAACAGCCCGCAGCCGCGTTCCCGGGCTGATCCTCGCTCGAATCCGCGCCGGCCGTCCCAGATCGTCCAACGCCGAGTGCATCCGCCCAGACCTAACGGCCCCGGCGGAGGTCGCGCGTGCGGCGAGGCGTCCATGCACTTTGAACTCGAAACTTCCCGTGTAGTGGCGGTCGACCGTCCAGTCCGTCAGGAGGCGCGGGTCCTCGATGCCCCGCACAGAAGCTGTCCACGTGCAGCCGTCGCGGAGGTGGGCGAGGGTGGCAGGCGTCAGCGGTTTGACCGCACCGAGGGCATTATCCAGAGTTTCGGACAGCGCACTGCGCATGAACGCCACCGTCCATTGTTCGCACAGCTCGCCGTTGTGGAAGAGCTCTACGTCGAGAGCAAGCCCTAGTCCACGCAACAACCGGTCGAGCGGCGCTATCGCGAAACCACGCTGAACGACCCGTCGGTTTCGAGCACGACGGATTCCACCGCTCCGATCGATCCGTGCCCCGCTCCCCGCACGGCGGCTTCGACCTCGTCCCGCGTGAGCCGCACGCGGCGCGTAGCCAGCTCGCACAGCTCACCGCCTGAGCACACCAGCGTTGGCTCGCCGGTCACGAGCCGTCTCACCCAGCGAACGCGCACGCTCGTCCATGTGATCGCAAATTGGAGCGCCACCAAGAGAGCGAGGGCAAGCGTCCCCTGCGCGAGGCTGACGTCCTTGTTGAGCAGCACCGCGGCGAGGGTTGAGCCGAGGGCGACGGTCACCACAAAATCGAACGCGTTCATCTTGGACAGCGTGCGTTTGCCCGTCGCGCGCAGAAAGACGATCAGCGCGAGGTAGGCCAACACGCCTGCGACCAGGGTCCGGACGAGCGGCGCCCACCCATCGAAGAATATCTGTTCCATTTTGGAACACGTGGCGGGTGGAGCTGGGATTTCAAGCGTGGTGCTGGACTCTTTGCTCCCGAAACGCCTACCAGCCGTCAGCCAAGCCGCTTTTGTGGGCGCGGCGCTCGGCCAGCTCGAACGCACCCTGCACGGCGAGGGCCAGCAGCGCGGCGGGTACGGCTCCCTCCAGGATCCGGCCCGTGTCGGCGAGGCGAATGCCCGTCAAAATTGGCTGCCCGTACCCACCGGCCCCCACCAACGCGCCCAATGTCGCGGTGCCCACATTGATGACTGCCGCGGTTTTGATACCGGCGAGGATCGCCGGCATCGCGAGCGGCAACTCGATGAGGCGCAGCCGCTGAGAGCGGCTCAAGCCGAGCGCGTCCGCGGATTCCAGTAGTCCCCGTGGGAGCCCCGCGAGGCCCGTTTGGGTATTGCGCACGATCGGCAGCAGCGAATAGAGAAACAGGGCCGCGATGGCGGGCTGGGGACCGATGCCGAGCAGCGGAACGAGCATCACGAGCAGCGCCAGGGACGGAATGGTCTGCAGGATGCCGGTCACGGCCAGCACAACTTGGCCGAGCTTGGGTCGCCGCGCCGCGGCAATGCCAAGGGGCACCGCGAGCGCGATCGCGGCGAACAGCGAGGGCAGAACGAGCGCAAGGTGGTCCAGGGTTGTCGCGAGCAGCGTGCGCGCACGGCCCCGTGTGGGTGCGGCGGCGGAGACTTCGCGCCCGAGTTCGTCGCGGACGAAACGACGCGCCACGTTGTAGGCGGATTCGCGGTCGATCGCCGCAGAGCGATTCATCGCGCGCATGGCGGCGGCATCGATCGTGCCCGCTAGCTCGCGCCACGCCAAGACGATGGCGGGGAACTTCTGTTCGAGGTCGGCACGCCACACAATGACCGCCTGGTAGCTCGGGAAAAACTCACGATCATCCTCCAGCACGATCAGATCGTGGAGTTCGATCTGGGCGTCCGTGGCGTACAGGTCCAGCACGTCGAGCGCGCCACCCACGACACCCCGGTACGCGAGGTCGTGGTCTAGACCGCGCACCTTTGTCGTCGCAATGCCGTAGTGCTTGGCAAGTCCCGGCCAACCATCCGCACGGCCGAGAAACTCGTCGCCGAAGCCGTATTCGAGTCCCGGGTGTGCTCGCAGATCGCTGATGCGGCGAATGTCGAGGTCCTGCGCGCGCTGTCGGTCCATACCCAGCGCGTAGGTATTGTCGAACCCGAGCGCGGGGCCGAGCACCACTCCACGTGCGCGCAGCGCGGCGGCGAGGCGCGGGCGGCCCTCCACGTCCTCGTTCACCAGGATTTCCGCGCGCAGCGTCCCGGTGTATTCGACGTAAGCGTCGATTTGCCCGGCGCGCAGCGCTTCGAAGAGGATGCGTGTGCCACCCAGCTCGGCGACGTGTTCCACGGGCTCGCTCGTGGCCCGCGCCACTTCGCTCAGCAGTTCGCCGAGCACCACGGATTCGGTGAACTTCTTCGAACCCACGCGCAGTTCGCGTGTTGTGTCTTGGCAGCCCGCGACGACGGTTAGCAGCAGCGCGAACGCGATGCAAAAAAGGGTGTTCAAATCGCCCTCCCGCGCTTGGAACTCAACTCCGAGGGCACGCGCCACGCTCCGACAAAGCGCTCGACGAACGTGCTCGCGGGGCGCTCGACGAGGTCGATCAGTGCTCCCGTCTGTTCGATCTTCCCGTTCGCGAGCAACACGAGCTGATCACCCAAGTGCGCTGCTTCCGCGAGGTCGTGGGTTACGACAACCACGGTGCGCGCCAGCGTGTGAAAAAGCGCGGCGAGTTCGTCCTGCAGTTCAACGCGGATCAAGGGGTCGAGCGCACCCAGGGGCTCGTCCAGCAGCAGCACTTCTGGATCCAGAACCAGTGCGCGCATGAGCGCTACACGTTGGCGCTGCCCGCCGGAAAGTTGGCGCGGATGGCGCCCGAGTTCCGCGTGCGAAAGGTGGAGCAGGTCCGCAAGCTCGTTGATGCGAGTTTGGATGCGCGCCGCCGTCCAACGTTCCTGGCGCGCCATCAGCGCGGCGTTATCGAACGCGGTTAGGTGCGGGAACAAGCCGCCCCCCTGCACCACGAACCCCGAGCGCCGCCGCAGCGCCGCGAGGCGTCGACGACCCGCGGCGTCGCTCGATCGCGGCAGCGGTTCGCCGTTGAACGTCACCGCGCCGGTCGTCGGGGACACTAGGCCCACAAGGAGGCGCAGCAGCGTCGATTTGCCTGAACCGCTGGGCCCGATGAGGGCCAGCGTGCGGCCGCGCTCCACGATCAGGTCCGTGGGCGCGAGCGCCCAGGTGTCGCCAAAGCGCACCCCCGCGGCTTCAAGGGCCAGCATCGCGCCATCTTACGCATGTGGGGCGCGGCCGGAGCATGCGGGGCTCGGCGCCCAGCCACCCAGGCGCTACAACAGTCGCCCATGGACCGTATCACTGGCCGAAGTTTTGCAACTCGCTCCGAAGTCTTGGCGACGAATGGGATGGCGGCGACGAGCCAACCTCTCGCCACGGTTGCGGCGCTCGACATCCTGAAAGCCGGTGGCAGCGCCGTGGACGCGGCCATCGCGGCCAATGCGGTGCTGTGTGTCACCGAACCGACGGGGGCGAGCCTTGGGGGCGATCTGTTCGCGATCGTGTGGGACGCCAAGGAGCGGCGCCTCTTCGGACTGAATGGAAGCGGCCGCAGCCCGCGCGAGCTCCACCGCGACTACCTCGTGTCGAAGGGTTTGACGCGCATGCCGCCGACCGGCCCGCTGTGTGTCACCGTCCCCGGATGCGTGGATGCGTGGTACACTCTGCATCAGCGCTGGGGTGCACTGCCGATGCCGGCGGTGCTGGCGCCCGGCGTACGCTACGCGCGCTCCGGCTTCCCCGTGAGTGAGCTGATCGCCCACGAGTGGGGCGCCAACGCCGCGGTGCTCGGCGAGTTCGAGGGTTTCCGCCAGCAGTTCCTGCGCGAAGGGCGCGCGCCGCGCAAGGGTGAGGTGTTCAAAAACCCGAACCTCGCGCGAACGCTCGAGACCCTGGGTGCGGAAGGTCGCGATTGGTTTTACCGCGGACCGGTTGCGGCGACCATCGAGCAGACCTTCGACGAACTGGGCGGGTTCCTGTGCAAGGAGGACTTCGCCGAGCACCGCTCCGACTGGGTGGATCCCGTTTCGACGCACTATCGCGGTTACGAAGTTTTCGAGCTGCCGCCCAACGGCCAGGGCATCGCGGTGCTGCAACTCCTCAACTTGCTCGAGCTTTTCGACCTGCGCGCGTTGCGCCGCCAGAGCCCCGAGACGATCCACCTTTTCACCGAGGCGAAGAAGCTCGTTTATGAGGACCGCGCGCGTTGGTACGCGGATCCTGAGTTCGTGCAGATCCCGGTTGCAGACCTGATTTCGAAGGCCTACGCCAAACGACGCGCGGAATTGATCGACCCGTGGCGCGCGGCGACGACGTACGAGCCGGGAAACCCTGCGCTCGAAGAAGGCGACACGGTGTACCTCGCGACGGCCGACGCGGCAGGCAACATGGTGTCGCTCATCCAGAGCAACTACCGCGGAATGGGCTCAGGCGTGGCGCCCGCGGGCCTGGGATTCGTGCTCCAAAACCGCGGCGAACTCTTCGATCTGAAGCCGGGCCGTTACAACACCTTCGAGCCGGGCAAACGCCCGTTCCACACGATCATTCCGGCGTTCGTGCTCCAGGACGGCGCGCCGTTTTTGTGCTTTGGCGCGATGGGGGGTGCAACCCAGCCCCAGGCCCACGCGCAGATCATCGCGAACATCGTTGATTTTAGGATGAACCTGCAGGAGGCCGGCGACGCACCGCGCTTTGTGCACACGGGTTCCTCCGACCCGACCGGCGGCCGCATGAAACACGGCGGTCAGCTATTCCTCGAAGCCGGCTTCCCTTACGAAAGCGTGCGCGGCCTGATGGAGCGCGGCCACCAGGTCGGCTGGGCGCGCGGCGGCTTCGGCGGTTATCAAGCAATCGGCTTCGACCCCGAACACGGTGTCTTCAGCGGCGCGAGCGAATCCCGCAAGGACGGCCTCGCGGCGGGTTACTGAGCCTCGCTGGGAGCGCGGGCCTCTGGCCCATCTTGGGTCGGCCCCCGTGAATGCCAAGGCCTTTCGATACCCCGCGGGGTGCCAGAGGCCCGCACCCGGCGCGGACCCACAGCGTCACGACGAGCGGGCAATTTTCGCTTTGCTTGCGTCCCCTTGCCCCCTTGGCCGGGTCCCGCGAGCGGCCGATTGCGCGTCGATCTCGGCGGGGAGTGACGCACTCTCGCCCCCGGGGCGCGAAAGTTCGTGGGGCCCGCGCAACCTGCTTGCGGGTTGGTGGTTAGAGAGACCGTGGCGAGTGGATCGCCCCCGGTGTGGGGGCGTCCGCCGCCAAACCTCTGCCCCTCGCACCACCATGCAACGCTCGTTGGTTTTGGCTTTGCTTTTTTTCCTTGTGGCCCTCGCGTTGGGGCCCATCCTCGCTCGTCCGACCGGCGCATCACCCGCCGTTCAATCGAGCCCGGCCCTGACACTTGAGTCGGTCTTCGTCGGCGGTGAGCTGCGCTGGTACCGCGTGTATACGCCGACTTCGGTACCCGCGGGCAAGAAGCTCCCCGTCGTCGTGTGTTTTCACGGCGGCGGTGGCAACGCCAACCACGCGTTCGAGTCGTACGGCGTGGCCGAAGAAGCGGCGAAGCGCGGTTGGATGGCGGTGTTTCCCGAAGGGTCGGGGAACTGGGGCGGTCCGCCGCTGTTCCTGCTTCAGACGTGGAACGGCGGCGACTGCTGCGCGTTCGCCGCAAAAAACCAGATCGACGATGTGGGGTTTTTCGAGAGCTTGGTTTC
The DNA here is from genome assembly GCA_038246255.1 of Planctomycetota bacterium. Classification (GTDB taxonomy): domain Bacteria; phylum Planctomycetota; class UBA1135; order UBA1135; genus RI-242. The sequence continues at coordinate 1,128 of JBBRWC010000143.1, read as the reverse complement.
CGACCTCGCGAACAAGTACCCCGCCGACACCCAACGTGTGTTCCTGACCGGCATGTCGAACGGCGCGATCATGAGCTACCGCATCGCAGCCGAGCGCCCCGACTTGATCGCAGGACTCGCGCCGGTCGCCGGATCGCTCGAAGCGAGACCGCCGATCGAGTCGGTGCCCCTGCTCGCCATCCATGGACTCTTGGACAGCAGCGTGCCCTTCGAGGGTGGTTACGGCGCCGGTGTCTCCGGCGCCGAGTTCACGAGCCAGTTGGACAGCGTGCTGCCGTTCTGGGTGCAAAACGGTGGAGCGCCCATCCTCGGCCCGTTCGTGCAGGGCGCGGCGCAGATCTTCCTCGCGCCCACGACGACCGGCGGAGCAGACACGTGGTACTTCCTCGCGACCGACGGCGGCCACAGCTGGCCGGACGCCCCGGGAGCACCTATCGGGATCGGCGTGCCGGTGCATGAAGACGTGGCCGCGACGCCCCTGATGTTCGACTTCTTCGCGTTGCAACCCAGTCGACCGTAGTGCGGGGCTGGATCCCCGCAGAGGGCGGGGCACACCTGCGGAAGACGCGACGTCCGGCAGTTCGGTCGCGGGGCCGATTGTGGACCGAACGTTGGGCGATCAATGGGGTGAAAGTCCCAGTTCTGGACCGATTTGGCGGCCTGGACCCTTGGGTGGCGCCATGGTGCGTAGAGCTGTCGCCGCCTCTGTCCCAAAGAGACCGGCGAATCCCGCTTCATGTCGTTCCCCACCGGTCGTCAGTTGGTTGTCTTCGGGACCCTGCAGCTCGTCGTGCTGTGGGCGGTGGCGCTGCTGTTGGCGTGGCACTGGAGCCCAGCCGGCGAACACGTTGTGGATGCGTCGAGTGAATCCCCTGGCGCCGGTGCCGCAGCGCGCGGGACCGCAATCCAAGGGTCGCAGGAAGTACCGGGCACAGGGCATTGGGCCGTTGAAGCCTCCGACCCGAGCGCCGCTGCGAGGATTGCCGCTCCGCTGCCCGGCGAGCCTGGCCGCGAGCGGGGAGGCGTGGGCCGGGATGGGCGCCACGAGCCCGCGGAGCTCCTTTTAGGGGACGGCGAACCCCGCGCGGGCACCCGTCGTGAAGGCGGCTGCAGCCTTCATCGCGCGGG
>JBBRWC010000142.1:0-8824 GCA_038246255.1 Planctomycetota bacterium | reverse complement strand
GTACGAGTACGTACAGCTCTACCCGTCCCCCCCGGCCCAAGCCTGAGCCAACGCCGGTGCGCGGGCCCCCAGGCCCGCGCTCCGACTCGACTTGCGCAGCCAGCTGGGCCGGCCGCGAGCGTGCCTCAGAGCCGCGCCAGACGCTCTTCGCGGTCCCGCGCCACAAGCGCTTCGAGCAGCGTCCCAAGACGCCCCCCGACCACTTGTTCGAGCGAATAGTTCGCATCAAGCCGATCGTCGCTGACGCGATTCTGGGGCCAGTTGTACGTGCGAATGCGGTCGTTGCGATTGCCGCTGCCGACCTGCTCGCGGCGCTCCTTCGCACGCTCCTCGTGCAACCTGTTCTGCTCCGCCTCCAGCAATCGCGCTCGCAGGATGCGCATCGCCTTCTGCTTGTTCTTGAGCTGGCTCTTTTCGTCCTGGCAGTGGACCGCGAGGCCCGTGGGCAGGTGCGTGATGCGCACCGCCGAACTGGTCGTGTTGACCGATTGGCCCCCAGGTCCCCCGGCACGCATGGTGTCGATGCGCAGATCGCCGTCGCCGATCTCGATTTCCGCTTCCTCCGCTTCGGGCAGCACGGCCACCGTCGCGGCGGACGTATGAATACGCCCCTTCGATTCGGTCGCGGGCACACGCTGCACACGGTGGCCGCCGGATTCGAAACGCATCAAGTTCCAGACACCGTCACCCTCGAGCGCGAAGACGGCCTCCTTGAGGCCCCCGACTTCACTGGCTGACACGTCGAGCACTTCCAGCCGCCAGCCGCGTCCCTGCGCAAACCGCTCGTACATCTGGTAGAGGTCGCGGGCAAACAGCGTCGCTTCGTCACCCCCCGTGCCCGCGCGCACCTCGACGATCACGCGGCGGCGCTCGAGATCGCTGTCGCGTACGAGTTCGTCGCGCACACGCTCAAGGAGTTCGTTCTCGCGGGCCGTTAGATCGTCGAGTTCCTCGCGCGCCATCGCGCGGAAGTCCGCATCCGCCGTCGAATCGCCAAGCAACGCTTCGGCCTCGCGGCGTTCGCGCTCGAGGCGCACGCCCTCGGCCTGCAAAAGGGCGATGCGCTCGAGCGCGCCACGCTCACGCGCGAGCCGCGCGGCCTGCCGCCCGTCCGAAAGCACCGCGGGATCCCCCAGCAACGCGGTCAACTCGTCGAAGCGGCGCGCGCGCTCGGCGAGCGTCACCCGCAGGTTGTCCGAAAGGTTCAACGGACACCCTCCACGCGCAGGCGCGCGAGCGCCGCGCCCGCGGAGGCAAATCCCGCTGCAAGGGCGAGTTCAAGCGCGAGTTTCAACGGTAGCCCAACCACGTTGTCGAAACCGGCGCCCGCGAGTTTTTCGACGAACCGGTCCGCGCTCTCCTGGATCGCGTACCCCCCCGCCTTGTCGCGCCATTCGCCGCTTTCGACGTAATCCTCGACCTCGCTGGGTTCGATCGTTCGCATCGTCACAAACGTCACCGCCACGCCGACCGCAGCTTGCGCGCCGCGAGCGCCCACCGCAACACCCGTCGCGACGGTGTGGCGTGTTCCCGACAGCGCGCGCAGCATTCGACGCGCGTCTTCGTGGCCGCTAGGTTTGCCGAGCAGTTCCCACATCCCGCGCGCGTTGCTGAGCCCCACCACCGTGTCCGCGGCGAGCGCTACTTCACCGGTCGCGAGCCCCGCCTCTGCCGCTCTCCACTTGCGCAGCGCAAGCTCGCGCGCAGCCTGTTCCGGTGCCATGTCCGGTGCGATCGATTCGTCGACGTCGAGCGGCCGCACGCAAAACGGCACACCCGCCGCCTCGAGCAGCGCGCGCCGCCGCGGCGACGCGGATGCGAGCACGAGGCGCGGATCGGACAAAGGCGCGGGGCGTTGCGTCATGTTCGATCGGGACTGCGCGGAACGCCGCCGCCCGTCATGGCGGCGCGGCGACTAAAAAAACGGCGTGGGCGTCAGCGGCGCAGCGGAGTGCGGCGGGCAGCACTCTTCGCGCTTCCCTTCTTGTCCGCCTTGCTTGGTTTTTCGCCCTTCGGAGCGGAGCGCGCGGGTTTTTCCGCAGCCGAGGCCTTGCCCGACTTGGCACCCGACACGGGCTTGGGAGCGGTCGGCTTGACGCCGGACTTCGAATCGGACTTCTTCGGCTTCGCGGGCGACTTCGGCTCACCGCCCTTGTTCGCCGCCGATTGTTTCGCGGTGGACGGCTTCGCCGTCGGCACGATCTCGGCCTTCTTGGGCGCCGGCTTTTTGGCGTCGGCCTTCTTCGGCTCCGCTTTTTTGGCGTCGACCTTTTTGGGCTCTGCTGTCTTGAGCTCAGCCTTCTTCGAATCCGGTTTCTTGGCTTCGGCCTTTTTCGTGTCGGCCTTTTTCGGGTCGGCCTTCTTCGTGTGGCCCGCTTTGGCCGCGGGTGCCTTCGCGGCGGGTTTGGCCGGAGCCTTCGCAGGCGCGGGTTTGGCCTTCGCCTTGGCCGGAGCCTGCTTCGCAGCCTCCGCCTTCTTCGCAGCGTCGGCTTTTTTCGCAGCGTCGGCTTTTTTCGCAGCGTCGGCTTTTTTCGCAGCGTCAGCTTTTTTCGCAGCGTCAGCTTTTTTCGCAGCGTCAGCTTTTTTCGCAGCGTCAGCTTTTTTCGCAGCGTCAGCTTTTTTCGCAGCCTCGGCCTTTTTCGCAGCGTCCTTCTTGGCCGCCTCCCTCTTCGCGGCTTCCGCCTTCTTGGCGAGTTCCGCGGCCTTCGCGGCTTCCTTCTTCGCCGCCTCGGCCTTCTTCGTCGCGTCCTTCTTGGCGGTTTCCTTCTTCGCGATCTCCGCCTTGCGCACGGCCTCGCGGGCTGCGGCGGCTTCCTTTGCGACGCGCTTCACTTCGTCTTGCGCGGCCTGTTTCTCCGCGGCGATCTTCGCGAGCGCCGCACGCTTGGCGTCGCGCTCGGCGACCTTGGCCGCTTCTTTGGCCGCGCGCTCCGCTTCCTTGGCGGCCTTCTTCTCCGCCGCCACGCGGACGATTTCCGCCTTGCGCTCGGCTTCAAGACGCACCTTCTCCGCGGCCGCAGCGGCCTTGCGCTCGGCTTCCTGACGCGCCTTGTCCTGGGCGGCGCGCTGCACTTTTTCGCGGGCGAGCGCGTCAACCTTGCGTTGGCGCTCAACCTTTTGCTGCTCGCGCTCGCGCTTCTTGGCCTCGATCTCAAGCCGCTTGCGCTCCTTCTCGTCTTCCTTGCGCTGGCGCTCCTCTTCGCGCTTGCGGGCGACCTCGGCTCGGGCGAGCTGCTGCGTGCGCTCGTCGAACGCCTTTTTGCCCGCGGGGGTGTCGCGCAGGATTTCGAAACGCACGTAGGCGGGGTCGTCCGCATCCCCCCAGGTCTCGGCGATCTCGTTGAAGACGAGGGTGAACTCCAGTTCCTTGCCCGCGGGCACGAGCGCGGCCACGGCGTCCTGTGCCTTCTGCGCAGAGCTGGTGCGCGGCATCAGATCGAGACGCTCTAGCGCCTTCAACAGCGGCGGGATGAGCGGAACGTTGTTGCCCGCCGCGAGCCACAGCGCGTACGCCACGCCGCTCGTGCCGAGCACAGGGCTCTTCGCAAGCGTCTTCGCGCCGGCGGTCAAATCACCGCGCAAAAACTCGAGGTCGAGCCCGTGGGTGTTTTGGAACACCTCCTGCAGGATCGCGCGCATGGATCGCGCCGCGGCCGACAGGTCGGCGGTTGACGCGTCGGGCAGCGCGGGCCGCATGAAGTTGACGATCTCCTGCGTTTGGCTGACACGCAGTTCGTTCCAGCTTCCGTACGCGGTGCGCAGGGCTTCGAGCCCCGCGCGTGCATGCGCCTGGGAAAGGTGCCGCATCAGGGCGATCCACAGCACGTGCTCGAGGATGCCCAGATTCTTGTCTGGGCTCTTCGGCAGCGGATGCGCGGGGCGGTGGGCGGCGATCAGCCGCGGAACGAGATCGGTCTTCTTACTCACCGTGGCGGACGGGAAGGGCCGGAGCGGGTCCAGCGAGTGTGGGGTCGGACGGCACGGATCTTAACCCGCGGCGCGCGCGCCAGAACGCAACGCGGGACGCGCTGTGAAGCACGGCGCGCACGGGCCCGGGGCGGTGGTCAAACGGTGCTCAAAACAAAGCGCCGCTCCGGAATCCGGTGCGGCGCGGTCGCGGGCGGCGAAGTGGCCGCGCCGGAAAATCAAACGTCGCGAGACCGCCGATCAGGTCGCGGCCGGAGCCGCCTTGGCGGCGCGCGTCGCGGAGACTTTGGCCTTGCTGCGCTCGGCCTTGCGTGTGGTGCGCGTTTCTTTGGTGGCGGCGCGGCGCTTCGCGTTGGCGGTGTCCTGGGAGCGCCCAGTGCGCACACGCTTCTTCTTGACCGGCAGGCCCTCGTAAACACCGAGGCGGCGGAAGATCGAAGCCACGGTTTCGCTGGGCAGTGCGCCCGCGCCGAGCCAGTGGCGCGCCTTCTCGACGTCCAGTTTGAGGCGCAGGTCCGGCACGGAAGAAACCGGATCGTAGAACCCGAGGGACGCGAGGACCCGGCCGTCCACGGGGCGCCGAGAATCGGCGACGGAGATGCGGTAGGTCGGGTGGTTCCTGCGCCCGATGCGCTTCATGCGGATGACGACGGACATGGAGGGGAGGGCGTCTTGTGCTGGGCCTTGACGGGACGTTCGAAAGCTGGCCGGAGCCGGGCCGGGGATGTCCCGGACGCGGCGGCGGACACAGCGAGCCCGAGAGTCTAGGGAAGAGCCGCCCCCACGCGCAAGCCCGATCCACCGCCGTCGGGCGCTCCAACCCGCGGAAAGTTCAGCGTTTCTTGCGGTTCTTGCGCTTCTGCTTGGCTTTAGCCTTCTCCTTCGCCTTATCGCGCGGGCCGGTGCCTCGCCCGGGCCCGCTGGCGGCGGCGCCGCCTTGGAGCTTGGCGAGGTCGGACAGACCGCCCAGACCACCTGCTCCCAGACCGCCAAGGCCACCCAAGCCGCCCCCGAGGAGGTTGCCAAGACCCTTGATCCCCCCGCCGACCATCCCGCCCGCGCGCGACAGCATTGACGGTCCGCCCAGGTCGGCGGCAAGTTCCCCATCGGGTGCGAGGGCCTCGAGCGCAGCGCGTTTGTCCTTCGCGCCCATACCGCCGAGCCCCAGCTTGCCCATCTGCTTCATCATTTGCTTCATGCCCTTATAGGACTTGAGCAGCTCGTTCACGGCTCCGACGTCCTGGCCCGCGCCGCGTGCAATTCGCCGGCGGCGGGACATGTCGAGCAGGTCCGGTTGCAGGCGCTCTCGGCGGGTCATCGAGGTGCACAACGCTTCGATGCGCTTGAAGCGGCCGTCGTCGATGTCGACGTCCTTCATCAAGTCGGACATGCCGGGCAGCATGCCGAGCATCTTCTTCATCGGGAGCTTTTGGATCATGCGCAGTTGCCCGAGCATGTCCTCGATGGTGAAGGAGCCCATCACCATCTTTTCGTAGCTCGCCTGCGCCTCCTTCTCGTCGATGCGCTCCGACGCCGCCTCCACCAGGCCCACGACGTCGCCCATGCCTAGGATGCGCCCCGCCATGCGCTCGGCGCTGAAGGGATCGAGGTCCTCGAGCTTCTCGCCGGTGCCAAGGAACAGGATCGGGCGACCGGTGACGGCCTTGAGGCTCATCGCCGCGCCGGCGCGCGCGTCGCCGTCGAGCTTGGTCAGGATCACGCCCGTCAACGCGAGGCGTTTGTGGAACGCTTCGGCCGAGCGCACCGCGTCCTGGCCGGTCATGCCGTCGACAACAAGGATCTGCGCGTGCGGCTTCGAAACCCGCGCGATTTCCTCGACTTCGGCCATCAGCGCGTCGTCGACGTGCAAACGGCCCGCGGTGTCGAGGATGACGAGGTCGCGGCCCGTGCGCTGGGCTTCGGCGATGCCGCGCGCGCAAAGCTGCGGGGGCGACAGGCCCGGCTCGTGGAACACCGGCACACCGAGGCGCTTGCCGAGCACCTTGAGCTGCTCGACCGCGGCGGGCCGCTTGATGTCCGCGGCGACGAGCAAGGGCCGCTTCTGCTCGCGCTTTTCGTAATAACGCGCGAGCTTGGCGCAAGTCGTCGTCTTGCCCGCGCCCTGCAGGCCCGCCATCAGCACGACCGTCGGACCGGTCTTTGCGAACTCGATGCGCGCATCCTCGGGACCCATCAGCTCGACGAGCTCGCGGTGCACCGCGGCGACGAACTGATCCGAGGCGCTGACACCCTTGTCGGCGAGCTTCGCCTGCCCCAGAGCCCGCGTCTTGACGTTCTCGACGAACTCCTTCCCGATGCGGAAGTGCACGTCGGCCTCGAGCAGGGCCTGGCGCACGTCGCCGAGCCCCTGCTCGATGTTGGATTCGGACAGTTCCTTCTCGCCCCGCAGGCCCTGGAAGGCCGCGGAGAGACGACGCGTCAAGCTCTCGAACATGGTGGCCGGCGAGGATAACCGAGACCCCCCCGCCCACTGCGAACGCACCGTCCCGAGCCCGAAAGTTGGGTTGATCGGCGCGTAGCGGCGGGGGGCCCGAAACACCCGGGTGCGCCCGTCCCCGGCGCCGCGAGAGGCGCTCGCTTCCACGACCGCTCAGCGCCCCGCGTCCTGCGATCGAACGCGATCGCCGATCGCCAACTGGCCGAAAGGGAACTCTTCTGGCGCGAACTGAGCCGGATGGCTTGGGAGGTCGCATCCGGTTCCTGCTCAGCCGCGACCCTGCCCTCCTGCGCGCCGTGCGCACCATCGCTCTTCGCGCCCTGCTCACGGGCTAGCGCCCCCCCCACTCACGGACGAGGACGCAGCGCGCCTCGTGCGCGCGCTCCGCGGGCCCTCCGAGCGCAGCACGAAGCCGCCGTCGCCCGGCTGGGTGATCGATCCAGAGCGCGAAACGACATCCCGCGCCGCCCTGCACGGCCCTGAGCCACCCTGCGCCACCCTGAGCCACCCCTGCGCCACCCTGCGCCGCCGTGCGCCGAGATCGACGGCTTCTCCCTTCACGCGGCTGTCCGCGGCGAGCGGGGAAGCGACAAAAACCACGCCCTTGATCCGGCCCCGGTCTTGCGCCACGCGAGCGATCGCGGCGCGCACGACGTCGGATGCGAGGTCCAGGGGCCGCGACGCGAGCGCCGCAATCGCGTCGGCGCCAAAACGCGTTTGGAAGTCGCGGTAGCGCTCAAGCTCGACGCCTCCTCGGGGCAGCCAGATCGCGGGGCTGTTGTCGATCCGCAGCCGCAGGCCGAGGAGCAGGCCGAGGAGGGCAGCGAGGAGCCGCTATCCGACAAGAAACCGCGACGGTGGCGGAGCAGCCAATCGATCACGTCGGGTCCGAGTCTGGTTTCTGGGCGACGAGCACCGAATAGCGGATCAGCCCTTTGCGCATGGCGCGGCGCATGTGACCGACGGCCGCGAGCAGCTCGACCGCATCCGATCCGAGCTGGAGCGCCAGCCGCAACACGGCGGGAGCCTGCACGATCTTCAGCCCTTTGTCCCAGGTCGGGCGGGTCTCGTTCGTGATGTCGACGACTTCGACGGTGCGCAAACCGGCCGCTTCGAACCAGCGCACGTATTCGCCGGCCGAGACGATCTGGGGCATCAGCATGCCGCGCAGCGTAGGCTCCACGAACCTGGCGAAGTCGCTCGGCGACACCGAGTCGGCCAGCGTCCAGTCGGCCAAGAGGAAGCGACCTCCGGAACGTAGCAACCGCCCGGACTCGGAGAGAAAGGCGTGCTGGTCTGGCAGGTGACCGAGCACCCCGACCATCCAGACGAGATCGAAGGTCCCCGCGAAGTCGAGGTGCGCCGCATCCATGACCCGGAAGTCGGCGTCGACACGTCGTTCCCGTGCCAGCTCGCGCGCCATGTCCACCTGCACCTGGCTGAGCGTGATGCCCGTCGGTCGGCAGCCTAGATGCTCGGCCAGCCAGACGGAGGTGGCGCCCATTCCGCAGCCGATGTCCAGCACGGTGCAACCGCGCGGGACCCGCGCTCGCTCGGCGAGGAACTCGACCAGCTGCTGCTGGGCCAGCTCGCGGTCTTCGCGTCCCGTGCGGTAGTACCCGTCGTGCAGATGGGGGCCCCACAGCCGCCGGAAGTGCGGACTGAGCCGGTCGTAGAAGCGCGCGATGGCGCGCTTCTGCTCGCGCGGTTCGGAGTCGAGGAACATCGGGTGGCTTTGGATTCCGGTCACCAGCGCAGGAGCGCTGCCTCGGTCGCCAGTCCCGGACCGAGCGCGAGCGCCACGCCTAAATCGCCCGGCGCGGGCCGGCGCTGCGTTTGAATCTCGTCCAGGACGAAGAGGGCTGTTGGAGAGGACATGTTGCCAAAGCGCCGGAACACCGCGCGACTCGCCCGCAGGTCCTCCTCGCAGAAGCCCATGTGCTCGTCGATGTTGTCCAGTACGGCGGCGCCGCCCGCGTGGAACACCCAGTGCGCGATGTCGTCCTTTCGCAGTGCGTAGCGCTCCAAGAGCCGCCCGACGACCCGCGCCACCGCGGGGCCCGCCGCGGTGCGCAGTTCCTTCGATAGGACAATGCGGTGCCGGCCGGCACGATTCTCGAGGCCGACGGCGGCCATCCACTCGGTCTCGATCGCCGACTCGAAGCCGAGGATGCTGGGCCTGGGTCCTCGCTGCTCGCTCGACTCGGAGGCGCAGGCGCGCGCGGGGACCTGCCCCTGCGCTGGCTCAAGCACCACGGACGCGGCACCGTCGGCGCAGATCGCGTTGCCCACGACGGTCTCGAGCGTGTCATCGACGAACCAGCAGGACGAACAGACTTCATCCGCGACGACCTGCGGCTTACGTTGGCGCGCTCTGCTGTCGTAGTCGAAGCCGCGCTGCAGGGGGGGCAACGGAACGGCGCAGCCCATGCCGACGAG
>JBBRWC010000141.1:0-8963 GCA_038246255.1 Planctomycetota bacterium | reverse complement strand
TTCCGCGGACGGAAACGCGCGCGCGATCGCCACTTCCAAGCGCAGGCTGCGGATCCCGCCCGGCAGCGACCGCATGGCCTTCGGCCTCGAGTTGCCCGCTCCACTCGCCGCGATCCTCGAAGAGGAAGCGGCAAAGCAAAGAGCGCTAGACGACGGCGGCGCCGAATCCGGCGGTTAGTCTTTGAAGCGCAGCGTTAGGCGGCGTTCTTGGCCGGGCGTCAGGGTCACGGGGCGTTTCACCGTGCGGCCATCGGGCGCGACCGCACTTGCTTCGTAACGTCCCGGCGGCAGTGGCCCAAAGCGCTTTTCGTCGAAGGAACTTGAACCCGAAAGCATCTTCGCGAAGTCTTCGAGCGCGAAAAAACCGCTGACCTCGCGATCGTTCTCGTCGTGCACCGCGAGGCGGATGAACCCGAGTCCGTCGCCTGGAGCGGGCTCGCCATCGATGCGGATGGTCAGGTACGCACCCTGCGACATCTGGACCTCCGCCTCCGAGGTTTCTCCCGCGCGCACTCGGACCCGCGCGCTTTCGGGGCTAACAAGGTCGCCGGAACGCGCGTGGAATGTGTATTCGCCGGGCGCGAGGCTGCGCATGCGGAAGGCGCCCGTTGACCCCGATTGAACGAAGCTCATCGGGCTGAGCGGGGCGCCACCCGCGTCGCGGACGAACACGGCCGCGTTGGCCACAGGTTTCCCGGTGGCGTCGCGCACCTGCCCGCGTACTTCGCCCGGTGTTTGGAGGTCGAAGTCGACACCGTCGATCACCTCGTCCGCACCGAGTTCGATGCCCGACCGGGACGCGCGCCCTCCCACGGCGGCGTCGTCACCCATTCCGCCCATTGCGCCCATTCCGGCGCCACCCGCCGCGATGCGGTAGCGCCCGGCGGTCAGCACATCGAGCGCGTAGTTCCCGTCCTCGTCGGTGGAATCCATGCCAAAACTGCCGCCGGTCATCGTTCCCAGCGCGCTGCCGTCTTCCCGCGACCAGGTGACGACGGTGCCCGAGAGCGGTTTGCCGTCGGGCCCGCGTACGCGGCCCTTGATGGCACCCCCGGGGAGCTTCACGTCGAACACGAAGCTCTCTTGCTCAGGCACCTCGCAGCGCAGTTCCACCTGCGAGCCCATCATTCCGGAGCCGCCCATTCCCTCGCCGGTCGCACTGACGAGGTAAGTGCCGGGGCTCGGCAGTTCGACTTCGTATTTTCCCGAACCATCCAAGCTGGCGAACTTCATGCCGGACATGCCCGTCGCGGCGGGAACGAAGGACACCAAACCCGCGTTGACCGCGGTGTCGCCGCGGCGCACGACGCCGCTCACCCGCACCGGATTGGTGGGGGGAGCGCCGAGCTCGATGTCGTATTCCATCCCGTCGACAGTCTCGACCATGTGCATCTTCATGTCTTCCATCATGGCGGCGAAGTCGAAGCCCTCGGAGTCCTCTTCGCGCTCGCCGATGGTCATCGCGATCACCTGCCAACTGCCGGGGGGCAGCCGCTCCAGCACGAAGGCTCCGGTCGCATCCGTCGTTGCCATGCGTGTTTCGAGCGCGGGCATTGAGTTGGCGACGATTTGCGCGCCCGCCGGCGCGCGCTCGCCCTTGTTGAAGACCACGCCGCGGATCGTCGCGCCGCGGCGCAGGACGATGTCGACGGTTGGTGACGAGCCGTCCTCGACAACGGGGATCGCGACGTCCGCGCTGGGCGCGTAATCCGCGTGGCGTGCCTGCAGTACGACTTCCCCCGCGGAGACCCCCTTGAGCGCGAATACGCCGGCTTCGTCCGACTCCGCTTCCAGCACCGTGGTGCCCCGATCGCGCATGCGCTCCAGCCCGGAAACCGACAAGGAGACCGTCGCTCCCTCGATCGGCTGACCGTTCGGGTCGAGCACGCGGCCGCGCACGGCGTACGAAGGCCGCAGGCGCAGCTCGAGCGGGGCGTCCGATGGCGTTTGGATCAGTTGCTCCACGCTGGGTGCGTGGCCGTCCAATCGCGCGTGAACTTCATACAGGCCCTCGCGGTCGAGCAGCAGGACAAACGCACCGGCTTCGTCGGCATACTCTGTCGTCCGCTCCCCTGCGCCCATCCAGGGATTGCCGCCGCCATCCGAAAGGCGCGCCGCGACCTGGGCACCCCATGCGGGCTTCCCGTCGGCCAGGAAGACAACACCCTGGATGCGCGGCGAAGGCTGGAGGACGAGGTCGATCGCGCCGCTGTTTTCGTCGAGCTTCGTGAGCACGCCGACGTAGCCTTCAGTCGAGTTGCCCCAGTTCGCGGTCAGGGCGTAACGCACTCCGCCAACGAGGCCACTCAGTCGGAAGCGACCGTCGGCGTCCGACTCACCTTCGGACGCGTAACCGCGCCACGCACCCATCACCGCCGACTGATCGGTACTCGTGAAATCGACGGTTGCGCGGAGTTTGGCGCCCCCTGCGACGCGACCGTCCGCGAGGCGCACCCGGCCCACGAGCGCGGCGCCGGTTTCCAGTGCGACCGGTCCCACGTCGACGAGCGCTCCATTTTGAAACCCGTCTTCGAGCCGCTCGTTGTGGGTGAGGAACCCTTTGTTCGACACCACGATGTTGCGCGCCGAAAGCGCGATCCCGCGCAAATCAAACTGTCCGCTTTCATCGGTTTTCGATTCGCGCAGCGATTCCCCGGGCGCGGGCGTGCCGAAGGGGCCCGCGGCGTGCGCTTTAGCCAGGGCGCCTGCGATGGGCCGACCTTCGCCGTCGATCACCGTTCCCTGCACGCGCAAACCCTCCGCCATGGCGAGCGCAACCTGGCGGTGCTCACCCAGGGCAAACGGCTCGAGCGCAAGCTTCGCGGTGGGCAACACGGAGGACTCGACGGTGAGTTCGAGAGTGTTGCCGATGGGGACGCCGTAGAGTGTCACACGGCCCTCACTGTCGAGCGTCCCCCCCGGGATCGGCTGATCGACAAGGCGGCGACGTTGGCCGCCCCACGGCGAGTCGCCACCTTCGCGGGGCGTCCGCAGCTTGACCTTGGTTTCCTCCAGCGCCCTGAAACCGTCCGCGGCGAGCGCGCCCGCTTCGAAGGCGACCCGGGCGGTGAGGCTGGCCGCCCCGCCCAGCGTCAAAACCAGCGGCGTGTCCTGGTCGGCTTCCCAGCGGGTCGGCTCGGAGGTCGCCGCGGTGAGCGCGAGTGCGCCGATGTGTAACGTGCCTTCCACTTCGGCGGGGAACTCCAGCGAGAACGACCCGTCGGCCTGCGCAAAGGCATGGGCTGCCAGGTCGCCGGGGACGCCGCCGAGGTGATTCTGGGCGACGGCAATTCCGTGGTGGGAGGAATGCTGCTCGCCTAAATCGTCGTCTCCAGCATCTATCGCCCACACAAACACCGGACCACCCGGTTTCACACCCGGCTCAAAACGCACCTGCCCGCTGAGGCGCAGACCCACGCCCGCGCGGCGCGACGCGGCCTCCGTTGCGGTGGTGGCCTGGGACGCCTTAGCCGAGCCCTCCTGAACCGGCGCTGCGGGAGCCGCGGTGAGCGCCGCGCTCTGCCCCTGACCGGCTTCCTGGGGCCGCACATCGGCCACCAACCCGTCGCGCGGGTCAGAGGGATCCCCGTTCCAAACGAGGGCGACGGTGACGGCGAGGGCCAGGACGAAGGCGATCAAAAGGAGGGGACGCGTGGCCATAGCCAAACCATACGGCGCACGCCCGATTTCATTGCGCAGAGGGTTGGGTTGGGCTGGGAGCGCGGGCCTCTTTGCCCACCCTGGAGCGGCGCGCGCGGTGCGCGAATGCGACACGCTCCCCCAAGGCGGGCCAGGATGCCCACGTGCCAAGAAACCCCGATGGGGGTTGGGACGTGGTCCGCGCTCGCGGCGCGCGCCCGTCGCGCTTACACTCCGCGCCCGCTGAGGGCCCACCCGCTTCACCGCGCCGCCCGGGCGCTCCCACCCCCCCCTCCACGAACTCCGGCCCACGGTCGTCTTCGCCCCCATGACGCCCCCCGACGCCCTCGCGGGCCTCGTCCGCGGTTTGCACCACGTCGCGATTGCGGTGCCCAAGCTGGCCGACGCCCGCGCCGCCTACGTGGACGGCCTCGGCCTCGCAGCGAGCGAGGTCGAGCACGTCGCAGACCAAAAGGTCAACGTGCTTGTGCTCTTCGCCGGCTCCCAGCGCATCGAGCTGGTCGAGCCCGCCGCGCCCGATTCGCCGATCGCGAAGTTCCTGGAAAAGCGCGGCCCGGGCCTGCACCACCTGGCGTGGCTCGTCGACGACGTCGCCGCTGCGGTCGCCCACTTGCTGCAGCGCGGCGTCCCCATGATCGACACCGTGCCGCGCCCCGGTGCGCACGGCACCCGCATTGCCTTCATCCACCCCAAGGGCACCCACGGGGTGCTCAGCGAACTGGTCGAGTTGCCACGATCCATGCACACCGAAGGAGAGCCGAAGCGATGAGCGCCGAGACGCCGCTGGAACGCCTGCACCGGATGCGCGAGATGTCCCTCGAGGGCGGGGGAATCAAGCGCATCGAAGCGCAGCACGCGAAGGGCAAGTTGACGGCGCGCGAGCGCATCGACTTCCTGGTGGACGAGGGGTCGTTCATCGAGATCGACCGCTTCGTGACCCACCGCTGCACCGACTTCGGCATGGAGGAGCAAAAGATCCTCGGCGACGGGGTTGTCACTGGCCACGCACTGATCGAAGGCCGCCCGATCTACCTCTACAGTCAGGATTTCACCGTGTTCGGCGGGTCTTTATCGGAAACCCATTCCGAGAAGATCTGCAAGATCATGGACATGGCTTTGAAGGTCGGTGTGCCGATCGTCGGCCTCAACGATTCGGGCGGAGCGCGCATCCAAGAGGGTGTGCAGAGCCTGGGGGGTTACGCGGAGATTTTCTGGCGCAACACCCAGGCGTCGGGTGTCGTGCCGCAGATTTCGGCGATCCTCGGGCCCTGCGCCGGCGGCGCGGTGTATTCACCCGCGATCACGGACTTCATCTGCATGGTCGAGAACACCTCGTTCATGCACATCACGGGTCCGGACGTCGTCAAAACCGTCACCCACGAGGAAGTGACGAGCGAGGAGCTGGGTGGCGCGGAGGTGCACGCCAGCCGCTCGGGTGTGGCGCACTTCACGAGCCTGGATGACCGCGCTTGCATGCAGCTCGTGCGCAAGCTCTTGTCCTATCTGCCGCTTAACAATGCGGAAGAGCCGCCCTTCGCGCACACCGAAGACCCGCGCGACCGCTGCGCGGAGGCCCTCGACACCCTCGTGCCCCTGGACCCCACCAAGCCCTACGACATGACGCGTGTGATCGAGCACATCGTCGACGAGGGTTCGTGGATGCCGGTGCTCGACGCCTATGCGCGCAACATGCTGGTCGGCTTCGCGCGCCTTGGCGGTCACGTCGTCGGCATCGTCGCGAACCAGCCGGCGGTGCTCGCGGGTTGCCTCGACATCGAAGCGTCGATCAAGGGCGCGCGCTTCATCCGCTTCTGCGACGCCTTCAACATCCCGATCGTCACGTTCGAAGACGTGCCCGGTTTCCTGCCCGGCACCGACCAGGAATACCGCGGCATCATTTTGCACGGGGCCAAGTTGCTCTACGCCTACTGCGAGGCGACGGTGCCCAAGCTGACGGTCATCACGCGCAAGGCCTACGGCGGGGCTTACGACGTCATGGCGTCGAAACACATCCGCGCGGACATCAACCTCGCGTGGCCGACGGCGATGGTTGCGGTCATGGGCGCGGCGGGTGCGGCGAAGATCATCCACCGCCGCGAAATCCAGGAGGCCTCCGATCCGGCCGCCATGGAGAAGCAAAAGGCGAAGGAGTACGAGGAGAAGTTCAACAACCCCTACCGCGCCGCCGCGCGGGGGTTCGTGGACGACGTGATCGAAGCGAGCCGCACGCGGCCGATCCTGATCCGCAACCTCGAGTTGCTGCGTACGAAGCACGAGAACCGGCCGCAGCGCAAGCACGGCAACATCCCGCTCTGATGGCCGCCATGTTCAAGCGCCTCCTGATCGCCAACCGCGGCGAAATCGCCTTGCGTATTATCCGCACGGCGCGCGAGATGGGCATCGAGTCCGTCGCGATCTTCTCCGAGGTCGACCGCGCCGCGCTCCACACCCGTTTTGCCGAGATCGCGTACCCCCTGGGCGGCCGCACACCGCGTGAGTCGTACCTCGACATCGACAAGGTCATCGCGGCCGCAAAAGCGACCGGCGCGGACGCGGTGCACCCGGGTTACGGTTTCCTCGCCGAGAACTCGCGCTTTGCAAAAGCAGTGATCGACGCGGGGCTGATCTGGGTCGGGCCACCGCCCGCGGCGATTGTCGACATGGGCGACAAGATCGGCAGCCGCGTGCTGATGCGCAAGGCGGGTGTGCCGATCGTGCCCGGCCTCGCGGCGCCGGTGGCCGACGCTGCCGAGGCGCTGGTCGCAGCCAAGGAAATCGGCTACCCAATCGCGCTCAAAGCCTCCGCCGGGGGCGGCGGCAAGGGGATCCGCGTGGTGCGCGCGGAGTCCGAAATGGAAGCCGCGTTCCGCACCGCTTCGGGCGAAGCCCTCGCTGCGTTCGGCGACGGGCGCATGTACCCCGAGCGCTACCTCGACCAGCCGCGCCACATCGAGATCCAGGTGCTGTTCGACAAGCACGGGCTTGGCGTGCACTACGGCGAGCGTGAGTGTTCGATCCAGCGCCGCCACCAGAAGTTGGTGGAGGAATGTCCCTCGCCGATCATCACGCCCGAGCGGCGGGCCGCGATGGGGGAGGCCGCGCTCAAGGCGGCGCGCGCCGTCGGTTACGAGGGTGCGGGCACCGTCGAATTTTTGTGGTCGAAGGGCGAGTTCTTCTTCCTTGAGATGAACACGCGCCTGCAGGTCGAGCACCCGGTGACCGAGATGGTCTACGGCGTCGACCTCGTGCGCGAACAACTGCGCATCGCGGCCGGTGAGCCCCTGGGCTACACCCAGGAATCCATCCAGCCGCGCGGTTGGTCGATCGAGGTGCGCATCAACGCCGAGGATCCGACCAGCGGGTTTCTCCCGTCGACCGGCACCATCAGCAACCTGCGCCTTCCCGGTGGCCCGTGGGTGCGCCTCGATTCGGCGCTCTACCGCGGCTTGGAAGTGGGGCTCGAGTACGACCCCATGCTCGCCAAACTGATCGTGTGGGGCCCAGACCGCATGACGGCGATTCGGCGCATGAAGCGCGCGCTGGAGGAACTCAACGTCGGTGGCGTGCGCACGGGCGCGCCCGCGGCCCTGCGTGTGTTGCGCGAAGAGCGTTTCCAAAAGGGTGATTACGACACCCATTTCCTCGAGAGCCTGGACCAAAAGGCCGACATTCTGGGTTTGGCGCCGATCGCGGCCGCGGCGGCCGCGGTGCACCGCTGGAACCTGGCGCGCCGCACGGCGCTCGACCCCAAGAGCGCCGGCCGCCAGGGTTGGAGCGCTCGGTCGCGCCAGCGCCATTCCTCCTACCCCGTGCGTCCCCTCGATCCCCGCTCCGCGCCGGAGGCCAAGTCGTGAAGTATTTCGTCGAGGTCAATGGCGTCGAGCACACCGTCGAGCTGACCGAGCGTTTGGGGGAGTTGATCCTCAAAGTCAACGGCGACCCCATTGCGATGGACTTTGTCGAAGTCGACCGCCTGGGCCAGTTCGCGATCATCGTCGGTGAGCGCAGCTACGGCGTTTCGATCGACGGCGACGAAAACAGCCAGGCCCTTACCATTGCCGGCCAGCAGTACCGCATCGAAATCGAAGACGAACGCGAACGCGCCGCCAGCGCCGCCAGCCGCGCCGCGGGCGGCAAAGGCGGCCTCATCAAAGCCGTGATGCCCGGCGTGGTCGTGCAAGTGATGGTCAAAGAGGGCGACGAGGTCCAAGCCGGCCAACCGGTCCTGATCCTCGAAGCGATGAAGATGCAAAACGAAATCGGCGCCCCGATCGCCGGCCGCGTCACGCGCCTCTTCACCGAACCCGGCAAAGCCGTCAAAAGCGGCGAACGCCTGGCCCAAATCGAACCCTGACCCGCCTCGCTGTCGCTGACGCACTCGGCGAACGCCCCGCCATTGCTCTGGCAGCTCTTTCGTTCCACCGTCGTGGCGCCGCAGGCCACACGAGCCCCGCCCGCTTTTTTTCTTGCCTGGGCGGAACGTCCTCGGTACCCTGACGCCACCGTAAGGCCAGTCGAATGCGACCCCAAGCGCGGTCAGTAGCCACACGCGGTGAAGCGCGCTCCGTCGGCCATAAAGAAGGCGTCACACGAGCATGACCCAACCCAATTCACACGGACGCCTTTACTGCCCAAGTATCGCAGCGACGACGCACTGCCGCGAACAGCGACGCAGTGGTGGTTGGATTCTCAATGAACCGAGACCAATAGCGCGCGAGTTTCACGCTGCGATCTTCGGATACACGATCGGCGCGGGTGGGGGCGGCCACCGTGATTAACGAGGAGTCTGCAGACCCGGTCGATGCGAACGATCGCGCCCCGGAGTGGTTACGTGCCGCCCTCGGTCTTCCGGACGATCAAACCCCTTTCCCATGGCAACTTGAACTGCTGAAACGGTTTCGCGGAGGCGCAGCCGTCGATGCGCTCGACATTCCCACCGGACTTGGAAAGACAGCCGTGATGGCCGTCTGGCTGGTCGCGCGCGCGCTTGGAGCCTTGCTCCCGCGACGGCTGGTGTACGTAGTCGATCGCCGGGCGGTAGTCGATCATGCCACCGAAGTGGCGGAGTTCCTTCGCACGTGGGCGGCGAAAGAGCGAGGTGTCGCAGACGCCCTCAAACTTGGCGGTCGCCCGCTGCCCATCTCTACGCTTCGTGGCCAGTTCGTCGACAACCGAGAGTGGCTCGAAGATCCGTCGTCGCCCGCAATCGTCGTCGGCACCGTCGACATGGTGGGGTCACGCCTGCTGTTCTCGGGCTACGGGGTCACCGCGAAGATGCGGCCCTATCATGCAGGTCTGCTGGG
>JBBRWC010000140.1:0-8981 GCA_038246255.1 Planctomycetota bacterium | reverse complement strand
TGGAAGGCGACAGGTTGGCGGGTGCTACCGTGAGCGCCTCGCGTGTGCTCGCGTCGGGGGCGAGGTCCGGCAACAGGTCGAGCAGCGCGCGTGCCAGTGCGCCCGCGAAGGCCACGTCGTCCTGGGCGAGTTTTCCGTCCGCACCGGCGCATACGAGGTGCACGGTTCGCGGGCCCGCGGCGGCGATATGGTCGACGGTCGCCGACAGGTTGACGAAGGCGGTAAGCAGCAGGAGTTCGGCTCCCGCGCCCGCCGCCAGCGCGCGCGTGCCGTTCGTGGTGCTGGCGACGATCGCGCGCCCGGCCACCGCCGCCGGTGTCATTTCGAGGGGTGAGTTGCCCAGGTCGAAACCCTCCGGGCGCAGGCACTGGGTCTCGCCCGCGAGCAAGGGCCGGGGTTGCATGCGCTGGGCGAGCGCACGGGCCTGCGCGATCGATTCCACCGCAAACACTGGCGCCGCGCCCGCCGCGAGGGCCGCGCACAACGTGGTGCTCGCCCGCAGGACGTCGATCGCGACGACCACGGAACCCGCGAACGCACCGAGCGCGTGGGCGACGGGAACGGGATGAGTGATGAGCCTGGTCTTCACCCGGCCAGCGTGGCAGGGGGCGCCGCAGCCGCGCAAGCGCGGAGCCGCAGGCTTACCAGAGCTCGGCTTGATCGAGGTGCGCAAACGCGCTGCGCAGCCCGACGCGCGTCAGCACGAGATCGCGGTCCTCGCCTGTGCCGCCGGGTGCACGGTCGGGCCCCCAACTCGCGAGGCGGATCCGGTCGCCGTCCTCGCCCCGGGTATAGCGCCAGGGTCGCCCCCACGGATCGAGCAGCTCACCGCGCGTCACGGCCCGCGTCGCATCGACGATCTCGATGAGCGGCGCCCGCAGGATTCCGCCGTACGCCCCTTCCAAGGCCATCCCGTCGCGCGCTTCGTGGGAGACACGCAGGCCGTTCAGGCTCTGCGGGTACTCGCCGGAATCGGTGTACCAGTTGTCGAGCTCGCTGGACGCCGCCATCAAAAATGCTTCCCCGCTCAGCCGCGCTCCTTCGGAATCCTGGGTAACGAGCACGAGGCCGCGCAGACCCAATAGGATCAGGAAGCCGACGCCAAAAATTGCAGCAGCGATATGGAGGAGGGTCTTCAAGGGCAGCGGGGATGGACCCGGCCAAGTTGTCGAGCACCCGGGGCCAGGACCTTGACGGGGGCTCGGATTTCCCGCGCCGACGGCCTGTTAGACTTCGCCGCGCTGCGCCCGCGGCGCCCCCCATGAAGAGCACCCGACTCGCGACGGTCCACACGTTCAGCCAGTACCAACCCGACCGGCGGATCGACTTCAACGGGTTCCTTTGGACGCGCCCTGCGGGTGGCGTCCTCATCGACCCCTTGCCCCTGGATGCCGCCGGGTTAGAGGTGCTGGCGGAGCTTGGCGGCGCGGCTTTGATCCTGGTCACGAACGCGGACCACTGGCGCGCGACCACGGGGCTTGCGAAATCCCTCGGAGCCGTCGTTACGGCCCCCCTATGGGAGCGGGAACGGCTCGGTCCGAACGCAGCGCAGGTCACGCATTGGTTCGAGCGCACGGCGGACCTGCCCGCCGCGCTGCGCGGCCATCTGGATCTCGAATGGGTCCATGGCGGCAAATCCGCGGCCGAGCCGGTCCTCGATCTGCTGGCCGAGCATGCGTTCCTTTTCAGCGACATCGTGCGCAGCCACGTCAGCGGCCGTTTGATGCTGTTGCCCGACGCCAAGCTCACCGACCGCGTACGCGCCGTCGCCGATCTCAAGCGCCTGAGCGGACGTTCGCTGGAGGCGGTGCTGCTCGGCGACGGGGATTGCCTTTTCACTGG
Organism: Planctomycetota bacterium; assembly: GCA_038246255.1. Lineage (GTDB taxonomy): Bacteria > Planctomycetota > UBA1135 > UBA1135 > RI-242. Next base: position 7,139 of record JBBRWC010000140.1, on the reverse strand, counting down.
CGCCTCCGCCGAGTTCGAGCGTTTTGTCGCAGACCTGCGCTGATCCCCATGACCCAACGCATCCTGCTTTCCATCGAAGTGAGCCAGCGCCCACAGGGGCGCGTCCACGTGATCCCCATCACAGACGCCGGGTTCGACGCCCTGCGCAAGGGCGTACCGGTCGAAGTCACGGGCCTCGATGCGAATGGAGTGCAGCGGGTGCGTGCGCTCGCCGAACTGACACGCTTCGCGGGCCAAGCGGGTGCGCACTTGCCGGTGATGCTCGGCGCGGACCGGCTCGCGGTCCTCGTTGGACTCGGCCGCGAGACGACGCGGCGCAGCCTCCGTGAGGCCGCCGCCGCCGCCACCGGGATCGTGCCGGCGGGTGTGCCCTGGTCGTTTTTCGTGCCGGCTTGGACACCTTCCGCCATACCCGCGGAAGAGATGCTTGCAGCCGCCGCGGAAGGCCTCGCCCTCGGGCCCTACACCTTCCGCACCACCGCGCGGCCCGCGCCGGCCCTCGCTGGTCCATGCCACCTCGTCAGCGAGCTCCGGACCGATCGCGCTCAACCCGCGTTCACCCGCGCGCTCGCCCTCGCCGAGGGTGTCATCCTCGCACGCGACCTCGTCAACCGGCCGGCGGAGGATCTCGGGCCCGACGAGCTCGCCGATGCGGCGGCGGACGTCGCGCGCGCGCGCGCGGTTTTGCGGTCGCAGTCCTGCGCGGCGACGAGGTCGAGCGCCGCGGTTTCCGCCTTGTGCACCGGGTTGGGCGCGCGTCCCACCGGCCGCCCACGGTGACGGTGATCGAGCACCGCGTCGGCCCCGCCGATCCATCCCTCGCGCTGATCGGCAAAGGGGTCGTGTTCGACACCGGAGGCCTCGACATCAAAACCGGGGGCAACATGGCCCTCATGCGCAAGGACATGGGCGGAGCGGGGGCGGTCATCGGCGCGCTCGACGCCATTGGCCGCATCGGCACGTCGCTGCCGTTCATCGCGGTGATTCCGGCGGCGGAAAACGCGATCGGCCCCCTCGCGATGCGGCCCGGGGACGTCATCTGCGCCTACGACGGGCAGACGGTGGAGATCGGCAACACGGATGCGGAGGGTCGTTTGCTGCTTGCCGACGCCCTCGGTTACGCACGCGAGCGACGCGCGCTGCGGATCGTCGACGCGGCCACGCTCACGGGCGCCGCGCGCCTCGCGCTCGGCCCGGATTTGCCGGCGCTCTTCGGCACGGACGAGGACCTCGTCGCGCGCCTGCTCGATGTCGCGGCGCGGTCGGACGAGCCCCTGTGGCGCCTACCGCTCGTCGACCGCTACGAAAGCTGGATCGACACGCCGTTCGCGGACGTCAACAACTCCTCCACGGACCGGCGCGCGGGCGCCATCACCGCCGCGCTGTTCCTGCGGCGATTCGCGCGGGACAGCCGCTGGGCGCACATCGATGTGTACGCCTGGGAGGACCGGGGTTTTGCCGGCACCCCCCGGGGCGCCAACGGGATGGGTGTTCGGACCCTCGCGGAGCTCGTCCTCGGCCTGTCCAGTTGACCGGCAGGGGCCCGCGCCCCTCCCGTGGGCTGGAAATGCGGACCGCCCAATCGCGTTGAAACCTGTTAGCGGGTATCACAACGGTCCGTTCGACCATTTTTGCCCACCCCCGTGAAGCCCGTGACACAGAGCGCCGCGTCGCGCGCGGACGAACCGCCGCCCTGCTTCGCCGGTTTGCCCGACGTCGACCTCGTCGAGCGGACCTACCGCGTGCGGCTTGCCCGCGACGAGCGCGACCTCGAGCGCGCCCTGCGGCTGCGCTATTCGGTCTTCAACGTCGAGCTCGGCGAAGGCCTTGAATCGTCCCACGCGACGGGCCTCGACACCGACGCCTTCGACCGTCAGTGCCACCACCTTCTGCTGATCGACGAGACGGATGGTGCGGTGGTGGGCACGTACCGTTTGCAAACGGGGTTGATGGCGCGCGCGGGGGCGGGGTTTTATTGCCAGCAGGAGTACCGGCTCGACCTCTTGCCGCCGGAGCTCGTCGAGAACTCGGTCGAGCTTGGCCGCGCGTGCATCGACGGCTCGCACCGCATGGGGCACGCGCTGTTCGCACTGTGGCGCGGATTGGCGGCGTATTTGACCGCGGTGGGCAAACGCTACCTCTTCGGCTGCTGCTCCCTGACCAGTCAGAACCCTGCCGACGGCCACGCCGCGCAGGCGTGGTTGCGAGCGCACGGCAAGCTCCATCCCGACCACCACCTGCCCGTGCAACCGGGGTTCGAGTGTGTGGGAGTGGAGCCGCGGGCCGACGAGCTCCAGGGTTTTCATCTACCGCAGCTGTTCGGCACGTACCTGCGCTACGGCGCGCTCGCGTGCAGCCAACCGGCGCTCGACCGGGACTTCGGGACGATCGATTTTCTCGTCCTGTTCGACCTGGAAAAGCTCGACCCGCGGCTGCGGCGGCTCTTCTTCGAGCCCGCGTGACCCGCTGAGCATGGGGACCTTTCGCTTCATCCTGCGCGCCCCGACGGTGTTGGTCGGAACGGTCGGCCTGTGGGTCCTGTGGCTGATCGGGGTCCCGTTGGCGGCCGCCTGCGGCCAGAGCGGCGGGTGGCGCAACCGGGTGGTGCACCTGTGGGGCCGGTTCACGACGGCGACCCTCGGGGTCAGGGTGCTTCGCAGAGGGCAGCCGCCGACCGGGGGGTTTCTACTCGTCTCGAACCACCTCAGTTATCTGGACATTCCGGTCCTGGCGTCACAAGTCCCGACGATCTTCGTCTCCAAGGCCGAGGTCGCCGATTGGCCGCTGATCGGCTTCCTCACCCGATCCATGGGGGTCGTGTTCCTGCGCCGCGAGGACAAACGCGACCTCCTTCGGGTATCAACAGCCATCGAACGCGAAATGGAGGCGGGAAACGGGATCGTGCTCTTTCCCGAAGGAACGAGCAGCAAGGGAGCCGCGCTCCTGCCATTCCGCCCTTCCCTCCTCGCGCCAGCCGCCCGGGGAGGCCTTCCCGTGTCCTACGCCGCCATCCACTACGCTGTGCCAGAGGGTTGCGTTCCCGCGAGTGAAAGCGTGTGCTGGTGGGGCGATATGACCTTTGGAGGCCACGCCCTCGAGCTCCTGCGCCTGCCTTCTATCTCGGCCACGGTCACCTTTGGCGACGGGCCGATCGTCGATTTCGACCGAAAGAACCTCGCCCTCCGTTTATGGGAAGCCGTCCAAGCGCGATTCGAGCCGGTGCGATGACACCCCGCTCCGCCCCGAACCTCGTCACCAGCCTTTCCAAGGCGGCGGGGGAGCCGGGCAAACGGGCGACCCCCATCGCCGCTCAGAACATCGCGGCCCTGCGCCAGGGCCTGGCTCTGTTCGAGCGCCTCGGGTCCGACCGCTATGGGGTCGTCGTGCCGCGCATCGCCCACAGCGGCGTCGGCGGACACTTCCGCCACATCCACGACTACTACCGCTGTTTCCTCGCCGGGGTGGACAACGGGCGCGTCGACTACGACGCCCGTGAGCGCGACGCCCGATTCGAAACCGACCTCGACCACGCCGCGGCGGGCGTGCACGCCAGCATCGCGCTGCTCGAGGCGCTCGACGCGGGCCCTGATCGGTGCACGATCGGCGAGCGCGAGCTCCTCGTGAAGATGGACGCCGAGCCGGGTGAAGTCGAATCGGCGCTTTGGAGCCGCTCAACCCTGCGGCGCGAGCTGCGTTTTCTGCTCAGCCACACCATCCACCACTACGCGCTGATCCGCGTCGTCCTGCGCGCCGATGGTGTGCCCTGTGACGAGTCCTTCGGCGTCGCACCTTCGACGCTCGACTACTGGGAACAGTCCGAACGGTGTGCACCGTCTCCTGGCTCCGGCGCGTAGACGGCTACCTGCTCCTTTGCAACCGCGATGAACGGCGTACCCGCAAGGTCGCGTCGGGGCCGCGGCTGCACCGGGGCGCGTTGGGGTCCTACGTCGCCCCCGTGGACGGCGATGCGGGCGGCACCTGGATCGCGGCGAACGACAGCGGAATGGCCCTGTGCCTGCTCAACGACTACCTCGCACCGTTGCCGCCCGCGGGCCACGTGACGACGAGCCGCGGTCTGCTCGTCGCGGACCTGGCGGCTGAGCGTGACCTCGAATCGGCGCTGCGGCGGCTGGACAGCGTCGATCTGCGCACGCTCCACGGTTTTGTGCTGTTGATGCTCGGGCCGGGCGCGGGGGAGACTGCGATCGCCCGTTGGAACACGGCCCACTTGCGGGTGGAGCGCGGCGAACCCGCGCGACCTCTGCTCGTGTCGTCGGGTTGGCAAACGGCGCGGGTGATCGCGGCGCGGGAGGAGCTCTTCGACGTCGCGCTGGGGGACGCGGGTGACGGCCGCGAGGTGCGCCAGCGCGCGTTCCACACAAGCCATGCTCCGCTTCGGGGACCGCTCTCGCCCTGCATGCACCGGGACGACGCCAGCACCGTCAGCGCGAGCCGCGTCGACGTGCACCCCCGCGAAGTAGTCTTCGCCTACCAACCGGGCGCCCCGTGCGAGGTCCGCGAGGACGAGGTCGTGCGGTTGCCGCGCGCGGGGTTGCGTTGAGCGCGCCAACGGGTCGGGCGGCAACGGCCACCGCCGGCCGGCAAACCGTGGCCCGGCGCCGGCGCCGCTCGCAACTGCGCTGGTGGCTCGCGCTCTACGCGGCTCTGCTCGGGCTCTCGACGCTGGTGCGCCTCTTCGTCGACGACGCGCCCGAGGTTTCCGTTGGGATGCGCGCCACGGCGGTGCCCGAGTTTCGCGCGGGCACCACGACGGGCCGCGAGGTGCCGCTCATCTACCGCGAGCTCGGCAGCGGCGCAGCCGTGTTGCTGCTGCACGGAAGCCCCGGGTCGTCACGCGAGATGGTGCCGCTCGCGGAACACCTCGCGCCCGCGCGACGGATCCTCATTCCGGATTTGCCGGGTTTTGGCGCGTCGCGCGCGAACCTCGCGGACTACTCCTTTGACACCCACGCGCGCCAGATGCTCGCGTGGATCGAAGAACTCGGGATCGAGCAGGTCCACGTCGTTGGCTACAGCATGGGCGGTGGTGTCGCCCTGCGGATGGCCGAGCACGCCCCCGATCGTGTGCGCTCGATCGCGCTGGTGTCGGCGATCGGAGTGCAGGAGTTCGAATGGCTCGGCAACTACCACATGAACCGTGCGCTGCACGGCCTGCAGCTCGGCTTGCTGTGGTCATTGCGGGAACTCACGCCGCACTTCGGCCTTCTGGACGGGGCTTTGCTCGGCGTTCCCTACGCGCGCAACTTCTTCGACTCCGACCAGCGACCGCTGCGGGGCGCGTTGGAGCGCTGGGAGGGTCCCCTGAGCATCCTGCACGGCGACGATGACGTGCTGGTGCCGCTGGCTGCCGCCGCGGAACACCGACGCATCGCACCCCACAGCAGCCTCGATGTATTTGCGGGCAAGGGGCACTTCATGGTTTTCCTCGAGCCCGCGACCATCGCCGCACCGCTGCGCGCGTTCTTCGACGCCGTCGAGGCCGGTCGAGCACCGCGGCTGGCGGATGCGAGCGCGGTGCGCCGCGCGGAGGCCGCGCGGCCCTTCGACGCTCGAACAGGGGCGCCGCTGCACGGATTCGCGCGTTACGCCGTGCTGAGGATGCTCGCACTTTCCACGCTGATCAGCGAGGACCTTGCGTGTGTCGGCGCGGGCCACCTCGCGGCCCAGGGCCGCATTAGCCTATTCGAAGCCGCAGGTGCCTGTTTTGTCGGCATCTACATCGGCGATCTCCTGCTGTTCTTCGCGGGCCGCTTGTTAGGCCGCCGGGCGCTGCGCATGCGTCCCATGCGATGGTTCATCGACGAAGCGGCCGTCGAGCGCAGCGCCAAGTGGTTCCAAAGCCGCGGATTGGCGGCGATTTTCCTGTCGCGCTTCATGCCCGGAACGCGGGCGCCCACCTACTTCGCTGCGGGCGCAGTCGGAGCGAGCGCGTGGCGCTTTGCTCTGTACTTTGCGCTGGCGGCGGGGTTATGGACGCCGACCCTCGTGTGGATCGCGAGTGGTCTATCCGGCGAACTGACCCGCAACGTCGAGTACTTCCAGGACGCGCTGCCGCTGCTGCTTCTGACGCTCGTTGTCCTCGTCCTGCTGCTCGTCAAAGTGGTGCTGCCGCTGTTCACGTGGCGCGGGCGCCGCCTGCTGGTTGGGCGTTGGCGGCGCTGGCGCCATTGGGAGTTTTGGCCAACGTGGCTGTTCTATCCGCCCATCATCGCGTGGATTGTGTTCCAGGGGCTCGTGCGCCATCGCAAGTTGACGCTCTTCACGGCCGCAAATCCCGCGATCCCGCTCGGTGGCTTCGTCGACGAATCGAAGCGCGACATCCTCGCCGGCCTCGACGCCCCCGAGAGGGAGCGCATGCGGGTGGCGTGTTGGGAGGCGTTGCCCGCGGGCCTCGACACCGCGGAGCGACTGGGGCGCATGCGCGCGTTCGCGCAGCGCGAGGGTTTGGACTGGCCACTTGTCCTCAAACCCGACGCGGGCCAGCGCGGCTCAGGCGTCCTTGTTGCGCACACGGAGGACGCGGCGCGGGCGTACCTGGACACCACCCAGGACGACCTGCTCGTGCAGGAGTTCGCACCCGGGTGGGAGTACGGCATCTTCTACGCGCGGTTGCCTTCGGAGGCGCGCGGGCGCATCCTCTCGATCACCGACAAGCGCCTGGCGCATGTCGTCGGGGACGGGAAAAGCAGTGTGGAGCGCCTGATCCTCGCCGACCCGCGTGCGGTCGCCATGGCGCGCTATTACCTGGCCAAAAACGGGCCACGGCTCGACGACGTGCCGGCTGCGGGTGTGAAGGTTGCGATCGGCGACCTTGGCACCCATGCGCGCGGGGCGATTTTCCTCGATGGAGCGGCGCTCGCGAGCCCCGCGCTGCTCGACACCGTCGATGCGTTTTCGCGGAGCTACAAAGGGTTCTACTTCGGCCGCTACGACGTGCGTGTCCCGTCGCCCGAGCACCTTTCGCGGGGTGCGGGCCTGCTTGTCCTCGAGCTGAACGGCGTGTCGTCGGAATCAACCTCGATCTACGACCGCAAGCACGGCGTGCTGCACGGCTGGCGCACCCTCACGGCCCAATGGACGCTGGCGTTCGAGGTCGGAGCGCAGAACCGGGACCGGGG
>JBBRWC010000139.1:0-9090 GCA_038246255.1 Planctomycetota bacterium | reverse complement strand
TACACGACGTACGCGACGTACTTCCGGCTGCTCAAGGCCTGCGAAGACGACCCGAACGTCGAGCGCAAGAAGGCAGCGCAGGCGCTGGCGCGCTTCATGAAGCTGCACCCGCACAACATTGCGCAGAAGACCGAGGTGATGGTCGAGCACTTCCAGGCCGTCACGCGGCACAAGATCGGCGGCCGAGCCAAGGCGATGGTCGTGACCGGATCGCGCCTGGAGGCGGTGCGCTACAAGCAGAGCTTCGATCGCTACATCCACGAGAAGAGCTACGCCATCAAGACGCTGGTGGCCTTTTCGGGCACGGTGCAGGACGACAAGCTCTCGGGCGTGACCTACACCGAAGTCGGGATGAACCAGGGCATCTCCGAGAAGGAACTGCCCGAGAAGTTCTCAACGCAGGAGTATCAGGTTCTGCTCGTCGCGGAGAAGTACCAGACCGGTTTCGATCAGCCGCTGCTGCACACGATGTTCGTGGACAAGCGCCTTGCGGGCATTCAGGCCGTGCAGACGCTGTCGCGCCTGAACCGCATCCACCCGCTGAAGGAGGACACCTTCGTCCTCGACTTCGTGAACGATCGCGAAGAGGTCCGCGAGGCCTTCAAGGTTTACTACGAAGGCGCTGAGATGGGCGAAGAGGTCGATCCCGCTTGCATGTACGCGATCAAGGCCGAGCTCGACGCCTCCGGGATCTATCTGGACGAGGAAGTCGAGCGCTTCTGCGCCGTGTACTTCAAGCCGAAGCAGCGCCAAAGCGCGTTGGACCACCAGGCGATGAACGCGGCGCTCGATCCTGCTGTCTCGCGCTTCACCGTGCGTCAGAAGGACAACGAGGAAGAGGCAGAGCTGTGGCGCGGCAAGGTTCAGGCGTTTCGGAACCTCTATGGTTTCCTGAGCCAGGTGATCCCCTACCAGGACTCGGACCTGGAGCGGCTGTACGTCTTCCTGCGCCATCTCGCGGCGAAGCTGCCGCGTCGCAAGAGTGGCCCCGCCTATAAATTCGATGACGAGGTGCGGCTCGAGTACTACCGCCTGCAGAAGATCAGCGAGGGCTCGATTTCGCTCGCGGACGGTGAGGCCCGGCGTCTCGACGGCCCCACCGAGGTCGGCAGTGGCCTTGTCCGGTCGCAGCCCGTGCCGCTCTCGCAGCTCATCGACGTGGTGAACGAACGCTTCGGGACCGACTTCAACCAGGCCGATCAGCTCTTCTTCGATCAGATCGTCGCCGCGGCGATAGCCGACGACGGGCTGCGACAGGCGGCCGCCGTCAACCCTGGCGACAAGTTCGAACTGGTGTTCAAGAACTTGCTGGAGAAGCTGTTCGTCGAGCGCATGGATCAGAACGAGGAGATCTTCGTCCGCTTTATGAACGATGAGCCGTTCCAGAAGGTCGTGACGGGGTGGATGGCGTCGGAAGCGTACCGGCGACTACGGAACGATGGGACTAAAGAGGGCGGCCGATCGGGTACTTTGCCGCCACGGCTGCGGATCGTCGTGCCCAGATCAGAGGAGCGCTACGTCACCTGCGTGCCGCTAGTCCCACTCAAGGTCGCCGCGGGCGCCTTCGGCGACCCGCAACACATCGAAGACGACGGCTTCGAGTGGGTCGCCGTCGAGTCGCGCCACCGCGTGCGCGCCGGGATGTTTGTCGCGCAGGTCGTCGGCAGGTCCATGGCGCCCACGATCCCTGACGGCGCCTGGTGCCTCTTCCTTGCCCCCGTCGAGGGCACGCGCCAGGGCAAGACCGTCCTCGTCCAGCTCCGCGACGCCACCGACCCCGAGACCGGCCAGCGCTATACCGTCAAGCGCTACGAGAGCAAGAAGGCCCTCGAAGGCGACGCCTGGCGGCACGAGCGAATCACGCTCAAGCCTCTCAACCCGGACTTCGATCCGATAGTGCTCGCGGGCAATGACGAGAGTGAGCTTGAGGTCATCGCCGAGTTCGTTGAGGTGCTTGCCGAGGTGGACACGTCGCCAGCCCGTGGCAACAAACCGGAGTGAGTTAGGTCATGAAAGCTGATGCGGTTCCATTGCTCGACCTGTTCAAGAAGAAGATGCGGCTCGAAGTGCCCCCCCGTTCCAGCGCCAGTATCTTTGGTTTCGCGAGCAACAGTGGAAGCCACTGTGGGAAGATTTGTCGCGCAAGTTCGCCGACATCGAGGACCGCCCGGACGGCCCCGTGCATTTCTCGGGCGGCGCCGCCCCATTCGATCCTTCGCTCGATGTTCTTTTCGCCCAGGACCACGGTGGGGGCCATGCGGCCGCCGGGGCGCCTAATACCATTGCCCATGGGCCCCACCTCCCTGGCGATCGTCAACTCACCAACGAACCTGAACCCCACCAGGCGAACGCCTGACCACCCTGAACTCTAGAAATCCTTGGACCAAAGTTGGGGGCGGCCTGACGCCCACCAGCCACCCCATGCCCCCCCCCGAATTGGAGCAAGCCCTGGACCTAAAGTGGGGGCTGTCTCAACTGGGCCCGAACTTTTGCTGGGGCGCGCGGCTGACGCGGCATGCGGTCCCCCGTCGAATGCGTCAGCCGCGGCGGAAGCCCAGGATGTAGCCGGCGATGAGGCCGCCGGCGCTTGGGATGCGGGCGCGGAGCCATTCGCCGAGGCTTGTGTCCTCGCGCACGTTGAAGATCAGCGCGTTGAGCTTTTCGAGTGCGATGCCCCAGTCGACTTGGGCGACGTCGGCCCACACGAGCCCTTGAAGCGCGACGAGGACGAGCGCGATCACGATCAGGCCCACTTTGACGAACTTTTTGGACGCGTAACCGAGCGCGAAGCCGATCAGCGCAAAGAAACTGCCCTCGGTCAGCGCGGGCAACGCCGCGAAGAGTTTGTCGCTGCCTGTGGGGTCCGCCTGGACGCCGCCGTCCGCGGCCAGGGACCCCATCGCGCCAACGGACGCGGGCGCCGCGTCGGGTTGGGCGCGCTCGCCCGCAACCGCGCGTGCGACAACCGAACCCACGAGGACCAGCAGCACGAGGGCGAGGGCCAGCTTGTGGCGCGTGCCAAAACCACGGCGCGGGCGGGCTTCATCCGCAGGCAGTCGATCGTCCGTCATGGAAGGGATCTCAGTAGCGGGCCATCTGCGGATCCATGTCCTCGGCCCATGCGTCGATGCCGCCGGTGAGGTTCACCAGCTTCTTGAAGTCGGCTTGAGCCAGCAGGCCCGCCGCCATCGCGCTGCGCCGCCCGTGGTGGCAAATGCACACGATCGTGGCGTCGCTGTCGAGCTCGCTCGCGCGGCGCGCCAGGTCGCCCAGCGGGATGTGCACCGCGCCCTGGATGCGGCAGATTTCGAGCTCCTCGGGCTCGCGCACGTCGAGGAGGATCAAAGCGGAACCTTCGGCGAGGCGCCGCGACAGGTCAAGGGGCGAGATCGATTGGTACATGGGACGCAGTGTGGGTGCCGGGTCGGCGGTCATTGGACCCGCTGGAGCGGCTCTCGGTCGAGAGCCGCGGGGCGCGGAATGCCCATGAATTCGAGCACGGTCGGCGCCACGTCAAGCACGTGGGGAACACCGTCCTCGGGCAGGTTGAAGCGCTGGTTGGACAGGAAGAGCCCCAAAACGTTGCGGGTGTCGACCCCTACGTGGTCACCGGACCAGGGATTATCGTTGGGTTTCACGAGCGCGTCGAAGGCGACACCGCCAGCTTCCGTTTCGACCAGCCACGCACCACCGCCCCGGGAACTCCACGCCGGGCCGTAGGTCGACGCAAATCCAACCATCAGGTCGGGCTCGCGGTCGGCGTGGGGGCCGCTGCGGTCGTCCTCCGTCAGGATCACCTGGGAAACGAGCTGCGCGCCCGTCTTCGGATCGCGATAGGCCAGCAGCGCAGCCTTCATTTCCTCGAGGACCGCGCGGCGTTCGGCTGCGGAAACGATGCCCGCAGCCTCGCGGCCGACCTGGTTCAGGTAGACGGCGCCCATGCCCAACGAATAGGCGCGACTCTTGCTCCAATCGGCGTAACCGGACAGGAAGGAGCCACCGCGGAAGCGTTTGCCCGGCACGAAGGGCTCGCCTTCAGCGCGCCGTGCCCCCTCGAGGTCGTCACGCAACACCAGGTATCCCAGTTGCGCGAGCAGATGGTTCACGTCCACCTGCCAGCGGAAGCTTTGGAAGCCGTGGTCGGAGACAACGATCAAGAGGTCGTCCGGCCGCAGTCCGTCGATGATACGGCCGAGCACGCGGTCCGCTTGGACGTAGATCGCGGGAATCGCGTCGCTGACGGGGATGTCCGCGCCAAAAAACGTCACACGCTCCGCAGCCGCCACGGGATCGTGCGCGGGGTGCTCGGCATCGTGGTGCGCGTAGGTCATGTGTTGGGTGCGGTCGGTCGTGCTGAAAATGCCCACGAACACGTCCCAATCGTCCTTTTCGAACGCGTGCATCACGAGACGTTCGCGCCACTTGAGGGTGAACTCGACGTCCTCGAGCAGCGTCGCCGCGTTGATCTTCTTGTCTTTGAACGGCATCGTCAGCGTCGACCAACCATAGGTCTCGAACGTGCCGCACGCGGCGGCAAGGGCGCGCGAAAACTCGAGCGGGGCGCTGATCGGTTGCCAGAACGTCGGCTTCGCAGGGTCGATGTCTAGGCGGCTGACAAACAGCTCGAAATGCGGACTATCGAGCTTCAGCAGCTTGACACGTGTCACCGCATGCACGGACACCAGCGGGTTCAGCGAAAACTCGACTTCGTACCAATCCGACCACTGCCCCTCGCGCAGCTCCTGGGTCTGTTCGCCGATGGTGATGCGCGCCGTCGACGCGGTGCGCTCCACGCGCAGGGGCACACTCACCCGCTGGCGCTGTGCGGCGCGCAAATCGGCGTAGAGCGGCGTCAGCTCCTCGTTGATCGCAACACTTTCCTTGTAACCCGTCTTCGGGTTGTCGAGCTTTGCCTGCAGCACGTCCATCCGTGCGCGGACCTGCTCCTCGCGCCAGAAGTTGTGCGGTCCAAGGAGCTTCGACTCGATGCGGCCGCCGCGGTCGTCCACGGTGATCACACGGCCCGCGGTGGACGTCGCCTGGCCCTCGCCGCCCGCTCCGTCGTCGACAATCCGGTCGAGGCCCTCGTCCGCCGAGTAAATGAACCAGTCGCCGAGGCCGCCGCGCGCGTCGGGGACACCGAGCCCCGCCAGCAGCTCCACGTCCTTGGGATTGCGCTGGTCCCAGGCCTGCGCCGCATTCACCACCACCGCGCGCAGCCCGCCCTCCGCGGCCAGGTCCCAAAAACCCTTTTCCTGGTTGGGGTTGGCGGTCACCGGATAGCGCTCCGGCAGCCATCCGCGCAGGCGTTGGGCCGAAAACCCGCCGAGTCCCGCGGCGACGATCGCAATTGGCAGCGCGAGCACGGCCCGCACACGCACCGCGAGCAGGAGGCCCAAGAGCACGAGGAACACGGCGGCCCCGCCGAGGATGGTGTAGGTGCGCGCGTCCCAGCGCGGGATCGGGACCTCTTCGATCTCGGCGAGGGGGCGGCCGCTCTCGCCCTCCAGCAGCTCGATGTGCCCGAAGCTGGGGTTTGGTGCGCCGCCGTCGAGGACACGCTGCACAAACCCCGGAACACCCGTCTTCGAGGGGTTTTGACCCGTGTTGAGCGACGCCCACGCCGTGGGCGACTCGGCCGGTTGGGTGGACTCGAGCGGTGCGAACGTGCCCCCTCGCAGGCGCGCGAAGTTCGGCGCCTCGCCGCGCTCTACCATGCCGTTGACGGTCGCAAAATCGCCGCCGTCGAAGCCGATCACGACCACACGCCCGCGCTGCGCCGCGTCGGCGAGGGGAGCGAGGGCGAGGGCGACGAGGGCGAGGGCAACGCTGGCGGCGGCAACGCGCAGGGATCGCATCCCGCGGGCAGCAGCTAGGTCGGAACGGGGAGACAGCGCCAGGGAGGGCGTCGGGCGGGTCCGCATCGGGTTTTTTGGCGGGGCGCAGGGGGGAAACTAGGATCGTCGCGCCCCGCACGCGGATCGCGGAGCGGGGCGCCGGGTCGGGCGGTCAAAATCCGCCCGGCCGGGGGTACGAGGACGTCGGCTCAAGAGCGTGAACAAGCGGTTGAAACACGAACGGACGGGCGCGCGGCGGGGTCAGCCGACCGACGCCGGGCGCCCTACGGACGCCCAAGGGTACATCCCTGGGGGGCGAAGCGCAGGCGTAATTGCCCTCTTGGGAGTGTGTGTTGCCGGGCTTTTGCTCGCGCTCGTGTGGGCCCCCTGGGAGCGCGGCGCGGACGGCGCCGACGTCGACAGCGTGGCGTCCCCGACCCCGCCGTCGGGGGCGCCGTCGGGGGCGCAGACGAGCGCGCGCCCCGCAAACGGCACCCCCACGGCAACCGAACCCGCGGGGCCAACCGGCGCAGCCACAGCCGCTCAACCCCGCGGGCGCTCCGCCGCCGCTGCGGGGGCAGAGGCTAGCCCGGGTGGCACCGCTTCAACGGACGCGCCGATCGATACACCGCGTGTGGGGGTGCTGCGCGGCGAGCTCGAACTGCCGCTCGGCGCTGAGCCCTCCGAGCCCTTCATCGTCCGCATCGAGCCCAGCCGGCTGTTGGCGGGCAACGGGCGTGCCGACACGCGCGAACTGACGTTGCCCACGGGCACACGCGAGTTCCGCTTCGACGACCTTCCGCTCGCCGCCTACGACGTCAGCGCCGACGGTCCGGGGTGGTTCAGCACGCGCCAATCGATCGGCCTGTCCGGGGGCGCTCCCGAGGCCCTGGTGCTGCTCGCGATGCGCGCGAGCGGGTACCTCGAAGGGCGCGTGCTCGATGCGGAGGGCGGCTTCGTCGAGGCCGTTGCGGTCGTGCTCGAATCCACGGCGCCGCGCATGCGGGTCGAAGTCAAAACCCGCGCCGATGGAGCTTTCCGTTTTGCGGACCTCGTCGACGGCGAGTACAGCCTGACCCTCGGCGCGCCCGAGCATCCCCTCGCGCCCCCCAAGCGCATTTCGTTCCGTGTGCCCGCGATGGACGTCGGAACGCTGCGTGTGCCGGTGCTCCATCCCCTGCGAGTGCGGGTCGAGGACATCCTTGGGCGCGGCGTGCCCGGGGCGCGGGTGCGGGGCCTCGGAAACGCTGGCGGTGTCGTCGATGGAACCACGGATGGCGCGGGCGAACTGATCGTGCCGTTGTTGAGCGCCGGGCGTTACCGATTGCGCGCGGAGCACGTCGATTTTGGACGTGGGCTCGCGATCGCCGACCTGGAGTTCTCGGGCAACGAGGCGCCGACGGTCACGATCGAGCTCCGCCCGTGAAACCGCACGCGGCCGGGGACCCCGACGCCGTCGATTCCGAACCGCGCGACGTTGCACGCGACGTTGCACGCCAACTCGCCGCGGCGCGCCCGACTCGCACGCGCGCGGTGATTGCCCTCGCGTGGCCGACGGCGATCAGCTACCTGCTGCAAAACAGCTACCGCATCAACGACCAGTTCTGGATCCAGGGCCTCGGCGCACAGGCGCACGCGGCCGCCGGCGCCGCGCTGTTCGTGGGCATCATGAACTTCGCCATCGGGTTTTTGCCCGCCGGCGGAGCTCTTTCTCTCGCTTCGCGCGCGTTTGGCGCACAGGACGAGCGCGAGTTCGGAGCGATCGCACGCCACGCGCTGCTGTTTGCGTTGATCGTCGGCGCGGCGCTCGCGGCGATCGGCGCACCCTTGACCCCCACCATCGTGGAGCTGCTCGGGCTGGAGGGCGAAACCGCGCGGCTCGCGCACGAATACCTGTTTGCCCTCTACTTGTGTTCGCCGGCACTCGCCCTCGCGCTGATCGTCGAGTATCTGTTCCTCGCCCGCGGCCGCACGTTGTTCCCGATGGTGCTGCAGGCGATCGCGATCGTGTTGAACTGGATCTGGACGCCGATGTTGGCGTATGGCGAGCGCGCCGCGGACGTGCTGCCGGTTCCGGGTGCAGCGCTCGCGGCCGACCTCGCCGCGCGGTTTGGCATCGAGGGCAGCGGAATGGCCGGCGCCGCGTACGCAACCGGCCTCGCGCGACTGACGACAGGGATCGCAGGGCTGGCCATCCTCGGTTTGTGGCTCGGTGTGCCGTTGGTTCCGCGGGGACTCGCGAGCCTCGCGCGGCTGGTGCGCATCGCGCGGATCAGCGTGCCCGTGTCGCTGTCTATCGCACTCTACGCGGGTGTTTATTGGGCGCTGCTCGGCCTCGTGCTCGACCGCCTGCCCGCGGAGGTCACCGCCGGATTGGGCCTTGGGTTCCAGGTGTTTGAGGGCATCGCCTATCCCGCCTTCCTCGGCGTCGGTATGGCGTGTGCGTCCCTCGTCGGTCGCCACCTTGGCGCGGGCGACACGCAGGCGGTGTTCGAAACCATCCAGAGTTCGCGCCGCGTTGGACGGTTCCTCGGCATCGGGGCGGGGGTTTCGTTCTTGCTCGGGGGCTCGCTGCTCGGACCCCTTTTCACGCAGGACCCAGCCGTGCTGCGCGAACTCGAGCTCTACGTCATTTCGCTCGCGTTTTCGCAGTACTGGGTGGCGGTCGAGACGATCCACGAGCGCGTGCTGCTCGGCGCGGGGCACACCCGAGCGATTCCGTGGATTTCGGGCACCGTCAACACGCTGCGAGTGCCGCTTGCGTGGTTGCTGGCGCTGCCGCTCGGGCTGGGTGGTCCCGGCGTGTGGTGGGCCATCAACGCCACCACCTGGATCAAGGCGTTCCTCTTCTGGCGCGAAGTGCGGCGCGGCGACTGGCTGCGTTAGCCCGGATTAGCCACGAGAGGTGTGGCGGGCTAGGCGCGCGCTCCCAGCGGGTCAGGGGCCGATGGTGACGGGTACGGCGTTGCTGGCGGATTCGAGTGCGAGTGTCGTTTGGTCGAACACAAGATACGCGTGGTGGAACGTCAACCCGATGGTGCTCGCGGGAGTGGCGGGCGGCAATTGGAAGGACGCGTAGGCGCGGCCCCAGGGGTCCAGTTGGCCTAGGGAGGCGGGCAGCAGCGCGGAGTTCGGCTGGTTGAGCGTGAACTGCGTATAGAAGTCGGGCACCAGCGGCACCGACACCGCTCCAAGCGGTAGCGCGGGCTCGGCACCCGAGAGTGAACCCAGGATCAGATAGAAATCGCCCGCG
>JBBRWC010000138.1:0-9099 GCA_038246255.1 Planctomycetota bacterium | reverse complement strand
GGCGCGCGCCGACTCCTGCGGCGCGCACTGCAACGGGCGCGGCGCCGTTGACTGGCGCCGCGCTTGCTTGGGTGCTGCGACTCCGCGGACACCCCACGCATGCCGACGCGCCGAAAGTTCGCGCCACTCCCGCTGCGCCGCCAACGCGCTCCATCCTCCCCCCGCCGCCCCCCCCAGACCAAAGAGCGACAGCCAGCCTTGTTCCAGTACGTCGTCCGGCGCCTGCTCTTGATGATTCCGACCCTGCTGATGGTCGCGTTCCTCACCTTCTCGATGGTGCGGTGCGCGCCCGGTGACCCCGTCTCGCAAAAGTTCGCGGGTGGGGGTGACAGCGCGATGCAGGGGGGCCAAGACATGGAGGCCCTGCGGGAGCAGTTCGCAAAGCGCCACCTCCTCGACGCGAACCTTTTCCACGCCTTCTTCCACTACCTCGGTCCCTTCGACATGACCGAAGAGGGCCATCGCTTCTTCGGCGGCACTCACGCCAAACCGTGGAACGGCCTGTTGTCCGGGGACCTGGGTGTCGTTTACCTGCGCGAGCACGAAAACATCGCCACCGAAATCAACAAACGGTTGCGAGTCACCGTGCCGTTTGCGCTGTGCGCGGTGCTGCTCGCGTACCTGATCGCGCCCGCGCTCGGGATGTACTCGGCGGTGCGCCGCGGCACGGCGTTCGACACCGCCACCACGGTGATGCTCTTCATCGTGTACGCGATCCCCGCGTTCTGGGCCGCGCTGCTTTTGCAGATCAGCTTCGGACGTTATGGCCTCGACTTGTTGCCCGTGATCGGCCTCACGAGCCCCGACTACGCGCAGATGAGCTCGTGGGGCAAGTTCAAGGACATCGTCAGCCACTCGGTGCTGCCGCTTGTGTGCCTCAGCTACGGCGGACTTGCGTACCTCTCGCGGCAGATGCGTGTGGGGGTGATCGACACGATCCGCCAGGATTATGTGCGCACGGCCAAGGCCAAGGGTTTGGACGAGCGTGTCGTGATCCTGAAACACGTGCTGCGCAACTCGCTGATCCCGATCATCACGCTGTTCGCGACGGTGCTCCCGACGCTGATCGGCGGCTCGGTGATCATCGAGCGCATCTTCGACCTGCCGGGCATGGGCAAGTACGCCTTCGAGGCTCTGCTCAACCGCGAGTACAACATCATCATGGCGGTGACCCTGTTTGTCGCGATCATGAACATGTTCGGAATCCTCCTTTCGGACATCCTCTACGCGGTGGTCGATCCGCGCATCCGGTACTCCTGATCGCCCAAAGCGCCATGTCGACGACCCCCACAGGTGCTTCCGACGCGCGAGCGACGGCCCCCGGCGCGCGGACGACGGAACCGTCGCCGCCGCCGCTCGGTGTGCCGCCGGGACCGCCCCCTGGTCCCCCGGCGGCCATCGAGTACTCGCGCGATTACTGGGACGGGGTGTTCCAGCAGCTCGGCCGGCGTCGGCGTGTGCGTTGGGCCCTGGCGCTGCTCGCGCTGCTCTACGGTTTGGCGATCTACGCTCCGCTGATCGCCAATGACCGCCCCTATGTGCTCGATGCCGTCGACCTGCGCGAGTTTTCGAGCGCGCAGCGGTCGCTGAGTGGCGTCACGACGAACTACGCGCGGTTGATGCGCGAAGGCGAAGCCGCGTTCACCGCGGGCCTGCGGCCCGAATCTCAAGTGCGCAGTTTTTCCGAGGCTCTTGCCATCGAGCGCGCCGCGGTCGACATGCGTGTCACGGCGATGCGCCGCGCGTTGCCCGACGATGCGGCGGCGCCCCTCGACGAGTACGAGAAAGAACTCGCCGCATTCGAATCCCTGGCCATCTCGGGTTCGGCCGACCAGGTCTCGACCGCCGAGCGCGGATTGCGCGACACCGCGCGCGAACTGCGCAATGCCCTGACACCGCTCGATCTGCGCAATCCGGACGCGGGTGGTGTACAGCTCGTGCCCTCGAAGGCGTACCCCCTGTTCGAGTCGATCTCGCGGGCCAGCGCCTTTTTTATGTCCCTGTGGTTGTGTGTGTTGACGTGGCCCCTTTGGAATCGCCTGGTCAACCGTGTGGTTCTCAAGGGCGACCGCACGCGCATCCGGCGCGCGCGGCGCTGGAAGTTCGGGGCCGTGCTCGGGTTTGCGGCGCTGTTTGCGTGGGTTTGGGGCGCCACGGTGGGGGGCTCCGCAGCCTTCGAGACCTCGCCCTACAAAGCCGGTCTGACGAGCGGGGACATCGTCGCCTTGCGCGTGGTGATGCCGCCTGTGGCGATGGGTTTTGCCGAAACCCACATCAACGAAGCTTTCCGTCCCCCGACTTGGACCGCCCTTTCGGAGCTTGACGAGGATGGGTTTTACGTGCGCGGTTCCCGCACGCCTTTGCCGGATCCGGTGACAGGGATCGTGCCGCCCGCAAGCCCCGTCGAAGTGCGCTATGGCGAGCCGGGCCTCAATCACCCGCTGCGTTATCCGCTGGGCACCGACAAGGTCGGCCAGGACCTGCTGTCGCGCCTTCTGTGGGGTGCGCGCATCAGCCTCACCGTCGGCCTGATTTCGACGACGCTGCTCGTCACCATCGGTGTGATCCTCGGATCCCTCGCGGGTTACGCCGGCGGCCGACTCGACATCGCGATCTCGCGCGTGATCGAAGTGGTGCAGGCCTTCCCCGCGTTCTTCCTGATCCTTGTCGCAGTGGCGGTGATTCCGAGCGACGTTGTCCCACCGATTTATTCGATCGTCATCGTCATCGCGCTGGTCGGTTGGACTGGCGTGGCGCGACTCGTGCGCGGCGAGTTCTTGAAGCTGAAGTCCCAAGACTTCGTTGTTGCGGCGCGCGCGTTGGGTTTTGGCACGACGCGCGTGGTTTTCCGCCACATCCTGCCCAATGCGCTTGGGCCTGTGCTCGTCGCAGCGTCGTTCGCGGTCGCGTCGGGGATCCTGATCGAGTCCTCCATCTCGTTCCTGGGTTTCGGCGTGAAGCTGCCCATCCCGTCGTGGGGCACGGTGATCAACGAGTCCCGCGACCCCTCGCACTGGTGGATCCAGGTGTTCCCCGGCTTCCTGATCTTCGTGACCGTGTTCTGTTACAACCTCGTGGGCGAAGGCCTGCGCGACGCGCTCGATCCGCGCATGAAGGTCTGATGCAGGCGAAATCCACCCCTTCGGAGCAGCCCGCGCTGCTCGAGCTCGACGGCCTGCAAGTCCACTTCCAGACGGAGGATGGCACGAGCCGCGCCGTCGACGGCGTGAGTTACCGACTGCGCGCCGGGGAAACCCTCGGAGTCGTCGGCGAATCCGGCTGCGGGAAAAGTGTTACGGCGCTTTCGATCCTGCAGCTCGTCCCCGATCCGCCCGGCCGCATCGTCGGTGGGCGCATCCTCTTCGAGGGCCAAGACCTCGTGCGCTTTAGCGAAGCACAGATGCGCAAGGTGCGTGGCAACGACATCGCGATGATCTTCCAGGAGCCCATGACGGCGCTCAATCCGGTTTTCACGGTGGGGGATCAGATCGCCGAAACGGTGCGCCTGCACCGCGGTGTTGGCAAAGCCGAAGCGCGCCAGCGGGCGATCGAGATGCTGACCAAAGTGGGCATCCCCAGCCCCGAGCAGCGTGTCGACGAATACCCGCACCAGTTGTCGGGGGGCATGCGCCAGCGCGTGATGATCGCGATGGCGATGTCCTGCGACCCCAAACTGCTGATCGCCGATGAGCCCACGACCGCGCTCGACGTCACGATCCAGGCGCAGGTTCTCGACCTCATCCGCGGTTTGCAGGCGGAGTCCGGCCTGGGTGTGCTACTCATCACCCACGACCTTGGCGTTGTTGCGGAGAACGCAAACCACGTGGCGGTGATGTACGCGGGGAAGGTCGTCGAGTACGCCCCGGTGGCGGAGCTCTTCGCACGGCCGCGCCATCCCTACACGATCGGACTGTTCCGTTCGCTGCCCGACCTGGCAGCCCCGGGCGAGCGCTTGCAGACCATCCCCGGCATCGTTCCCGCGGCCCACGCATTCCCATCAGGGTGCCGCTTCCGCACACGCTGTCCGATCGCCGTCGATCACTGTGCCGCGGTCGAACCGCCGCTCGTTGACAGCGCCGGACCGGGGTTGCCTGAGCACACCGTGGCGTGCCATCGCCTCGAGGAGGCCGCAAAGCTGTGAATGTTTCCACACCCCATGCGGGTGCCGTTCCCACGGGCGCCGCCGCCGCGCCGAGCGCCCTCGCACGCGAGGTTCCGCCGGTGCACGTCGCCGTCCCCGACCCGCTGCTCTCGGTCGCGGGCCTCGAAAAGCTGTTCCCGATCCACCGCGGTGTGTTTTCGCGCCACGTGGGCGACGTGCGCGCGGTCGACGGTGTGTCCTTCGACGTCGGCAAGCGCGAAACCCTGAGCCTCGTGGGGGAGTCGGGCTGCGGCAAAACCACCGCCGGCCGCAGTCTCCTGCGTTTGATTGAGCCGACAGGGGGCCGGGCCGCCTACTTCGGTTCGGGCGCCGGGGTTGAACTCTTTGATCTGTCGCGCGGAGACCTCCGGCGTGTTCGCCGCGACCTCCAGATCATCTTTCAGGACCCGTTTTCGAGCCTAAACCCGCGCATGACGGTGGCGAACATCATCGGCGAGGGTCTGCGGGTCCACGGGCTCGCCCGTGGTGAAGCCGTCGACGAGCAGGTTGCGGAGCTCATGCAGATCGTCGGGCTGCGGCCCGAAGCGCGCAACCGATTCCCCCACGAGTTTTCGGGTGGCCAGCGCCAGCGCATCGGCATCGCGCGCGCGCTCGCGCTCAAGCCCAAGTTCATCGTCTGCGACGAGGCCGTTTCGGCCCTCGACGTATCGATCCAAGCACAGGTCGTCAACCTGTTGAAGGACTTGCAGGGGGAGTTCGGGCTCTCCTACCTGTTCATCGCCCACGACATCAGCATCGTGAAGTACATCTCCGACCGCATCGCGGTGATGTACCTGGGGCGGATCGTCGAAACCGCGACGACTAAAGAGCTCTTTGAGCGCCCCGCGCACCCCTACACCCAGGCGCTGCTTTCGGCGGTCCCGCACCCCGATCCGACCCAGCGCCGCCAGCGCATCCTGCTCCAGGGCGATGTCCCCTCCCCGATCAATCCCCCGGCGGGTTGCCACTTCCACACCCGCTGCCCGGTTGCGATCGCACGCTGTCGCACCGAATACCCCGCTCCGACGGCGATCAGTCCGACCCACCAGGCGGCGTGTCACCTCGTCGAACAGCACGCCGGTCCCGCGCCGGCGGCGGGCTGATCGCAGCGGTTGAACGGCGGCGCGCGGGTGTGCCGCGGGCTCAGCTCGATCCGTCCAATGCAGCCACGCCGTACTCGCGCGTCAGGATCTCGCGTAACTGGTCGAAGTTGTCCACCGTGTGCGTCGCGACGATGCCCTCGGGGAGCTCGGGCACCCGCGACGCACGTCGGGCCCAGACCGTGCGCATCCCGAGGGAAGCGGGTGGACTGATGTCGTGGGCGGGGTTGTCGCCGACGTACATCACTGTTGGCGCGTCGAGCCCGAGGTCGCGCAAAGCCACCTGGTAGAGCTTGGGGTTGGGTTTTGCGATGCCGATCTGGTCGGAGATGAACACCGCGTCGAGGTTGAGGTAGGGAAGCAGCCCGAGCCGCACGAGCTTCTCGGCCTGCTTCACCGTCCAACCGTGGGTGATGATCCCGGTGCATAGGCCCGCGTGGCGCAGCTGCGCGAGGAGGGGCACGACGTCGGGAAACGGGCGCAGTTCGCGGAACTTCGTGTCGTGGTATCCCGTGACTCCGGCCGCCACGATCAGGGCCGGGTTGATCCGCTCGAGCGCCGTGGGCCGCAGGCGCTCGATCAGCTTGTCGAAGTGGTGGTCGTAGTTTGAGCTGAACTCTGCGATCACTTCGTCGAGTTCGCGCCGCACGACGTCGACCGGAAGGCCCAGGCCAGCCTCAACCATTGCCCGAACGGCGTTGTCCCGCGCGCGCGAGGCGAACTCGGTCGTCGAAAACAGGGTGTCGTCGATGTCGAACAGGACTGCGGTGAGTTCGACCATGGGCCAATCCAGCGTGGGGCGTGGGGGAGCCCCGGTCAAGCGGTGACCCATGCTTGGGAGTCCTGCGCCCATGAAAAAGCCCCGCCGGCCGGAGGCCGACGGGGCTTTTTCTACCGCCCCCGGTGGTTGGGGGGGGGCTCCCGGTCAACGGCCGCGCTCGAGGCGCGCGACTTCGTCGCGCACGTCGCTGATCGCGGCGCGGATCATGATCATCAGGCTCGACTTCTCGTCGTTGTAGCCCTCGGTCTTGAAGAAGAACCCGAGCAGCGGGATGTTCGCGAGCCACGGGACTTCCGCCCGGCGCTCGACGTTGCGGATCCGGCTCAAGCCACCGAGGAGGATCGTGCCGCCGTCGGGAACGATTGCCGTCGTGGAGACGCTTTGGACCTCGAGTTCCGGCAGTTGGAACTCGACCGGCGAACCGACGGTGCCACCCAGGTTGGTGGCGAAATCGCGCAGGGCGACCACACGCGCCACCGTGGGCTGGAGCTCCATCCGGATGTACTTGCGGTCGTGTTGGATGGTGGGGCGCACTTCCAGCACCACACCCTCGTTGAGGACGTTGATCACCGGGTCGGCGATCGCCTCGAACTGCGCAACCTCGACCTCGAAGTCCTGGATGTACGCGCGCTGGTTGATGACCGAAACAAACGCCTGCTGTGTGTTCGAAACGCTGACCGTCTGGTTGTTCACCAGCTCGATCTGCTGGTTCTTCTCGATAGCCCGCAGGATCACCGAGACGCTCGCGTCGTCGAGGAAGGAGAACTGGGTGGTCATCCCCCCGAACGTGCTCAGGGCGTTGCCAAGGGCGTTTCCAAAGATGTTCGCGGTCGAACCCTTGAAGTCCCCGTCCTCGCCGTCGTCGTAGAAGAAACCCGCGGAGGGCGGGCCCGCGTCGTTGCCGTTGCCGACACCGGTGCCGAAGTTGTCAAGGCCGAGGGACGCGTTGTCCTCGAGGCCACTGGTCACGTCATCGAGGTCGGTGAACGGCGTACCGGGGTTGTCGATCCCGCGCCATTCCACGCCGATTTCTTGAATGAAGTTGTCGGCGATCCGCAGGAACTTCGAGTCGATCGTGATGATCGAAGAGTTGAAGCGCCGCATGTCCTGTAGGAACTGCTGGACCTGGAGCTGAACCTCGCGGGTGTTGCGGATGACCATGTTGCCTGCGGAGAGCATCGTGATGACGCCACCTTCCTCGTCGGCCCATGAGCTGGGCGCGACGTTGGTGCGGATGAGCTCCTCGAGCGCGTCCGGCTCCAGCAGCGTCACGGTTTCGCCGCGACCGCCGAAGGGACCACCGCCGTCGTCGTCCTCGAGCTCGTCGATCAGACGGATGCGATCCAGGCGCTCGGCCAGGAAGTTCGTCTGGCGGAAGAGCAGGTCCTGCACGTCGTGGCTGTGCAGCACCAGGTTCCCGCGCGCCTTGGAACGGGTGGTGACTAGCACGGCGTTGAGACGGACCGTCCAGGTGACGTCCGGGCCTGCTGCCGCGGTAATCAAGTTGAGGGCGCGGTCGACCGTCAACGGGTTGGGCAGGTCGAAGGAGAACACCGCGCCGGCTTCGAACGCGGCCTGGGTCGCTAGCGGGTCCACGACGAGCGGCAGGCCGGTCACCGTGGAGAGGTAACCGACGACGACGCCGAGGTCTTCTTCGTCCTCGATCAGGAGCGCCGGGACTCGGGTACGGCCCAGTTGCTCGCGCAGTTGGGTGTCGACGGGATCTTCGGTCTCCTCGAGGGCCAGGCCCTGGCGCTGCGAGCGCAGGTCCGTGATGCCGTTCCAGAACTCTTCGCTCGGCAGGGTGACGATCTCGGTGTTCGGGATGCGCATCCCCTGGATCGCCTGCTGCCAGCGCTTGAAGCGCTCGCGCTTCAAAAGGATGTAGTCCGAGCGGACCTTCTCGCGGCCGGCGCGGAAGGCCGCGTCGCGGATCTCCATCGCCTGATCGTTGCGCGGGTCTTCGCGCAGAGCGCGGTCGGCGAGGGCGACGGATTCGTCGTAGGCTTCCGCGTCGAACGCTGCGATGGACTGGTCGATGAGTTGGACGAGGCGCGCTTCGCTGCGTTGGCGCAGGGCTTGCTCTTCGGCGCGCAGGGCCTCCAGCGCGGCGCGCTCGGCCTCCTCGCGGCGGGCTTGCTCCGCGCCCGCGCGCTCGGCTTCGGCCTTGTTCAAGAGCGCCTGAGCGCGTTCGTCCACCCCTTGCCAATCGAGGCTGACCGGAGCCCAGCGCACGTGGTCGAGGGCGAGGCGGGCCTCGGCGATGGCGCCGGCTTGGTCGCCGCGCATGAGGAGGCGCTCGCCGCGGCGCACGTTCTCCTCGGCTTCGGTGCGCAGTTGTTGGACACGCACCTCATAGCTTTGCTGGGCGTCACCCAGGAGTGCCGCGGTTTCACCCGGCGGCGTTCCCTGAAGCGCGCGCACGTCGGCGAGGCGGCGCTTGGCGGCGACCGAGTCGGGGTCCACGGACAGCGCGCGATTCAACTCGCGCTCGGCGTCCGCGAACCGCAGGCCGTCGATGGCCGCTTCCGCCGCGAGCAGGTGCTGCTCCAGCAGAAGGGCGTTCTTTTGCTCTTCGAGGGTGAGCCGTTGCGACTCGTTCGCGAGCAGTTCGTCTGCCGTGACGGAGTCGATGATGGCTGAGTCTGTTTCCGTGGCCGTGACGTCCTGCGAGTCGGACGGCGGTTGGCCCGCCGGATCGCCCTCGGTCTGCGGCGCGCTCTTGCAGGACGCGCCGACCAGGAGCCCAAGGGAAAGCGCGAAACCGAGGTACTTCATCCTTCCTCGCATGTCGTGGGGGGGGAGCGGAGCCGGTGCGGCTCGGGGGACGTGATCGAACGGGAAGATCGGGGGGCGGCGAGAGCGGAGAACGGGTCCGCTCAGCGGGGGCTGTCCGGAACTCCGCTGCCTACCCCCCGATGCGAGCTCCGTCGAAATCCCGCGTGGCAATCCATCGCGAAGATCAGCAGCACGCGCGCGCGGCGTCGTGGCACTTGGTCGCGGGGCACTGGGTCGAAGGGGCACTGGGTCGAAGGGGGCGGAGTCAGAGAGGGAAAAGCAGGGGGGGAAAGCAGGGG
>JBBRWC010000137.1:0-9300 GCA_038246255.1 Planctomycetota bacterium | reverse complement strand
GCGGGGGTTTCTGGCCGCGCGGGCTGTGCAGCTCGGCGCGGGGACGGGGCGACACCTGCGCCAAAGGGAATCGCGCCGGGATCCTCGGTGGGGGACGGAGCGTGCGATGTGTCGGCGGGCTCGGACTTCCCCGCGCTGGCGTCGGGGCGGCTTTCGCGCCCGCGCGGCGCCCTGGAGGGGGACTCGCGGGAGTCGTCCGCGCGTCGACGGGAACCGCCGTCGCCCGGTTCGCGGTCGCGGGGTAAGGGGCGAGGATCGGAGGCCATCGCGCCGAAGCCTAGCAAGCGGGGCGGCGCGAGGCGATTCCGCGCCCGGAGCGGTGCCGGGACCGGCGTCGAGTGCAGCGCACGTCGCCTGGCCCGCGGGCGTTAGCCTGCGAGACCGCGAACCGCTCCATGCAACCCACCGCTTCAGTTTCGCCGCACGCACGGCGCCGTGGCCGCGTGCCCTACTGGGTGCCGCTCGTCCTGTTAATCGCGGGATCGGTCTGGCTGCTGCGCGAGGTGCAAGGACGCGCGTTGGAAGCGGGCTACGAGCGCATCGAACTCGGACGCAGCGCCTTCCAGGACGGGCCGGTGTGGGCCGATCCAAGGTGGCAGGAAATCGTTGCTGTTGAACTGGCGCGGCTCGGCGACGTGCATCCGGGTGATGGCACCGCGCTCACGCGGGCCAGCGAGCGCCTCCGCGGGTTGCCCTTCGTCCGCAGGGTGTCGCCGGCTCGCGTCCTCTGGCCGTCGGGGGTCGATTTCGACGTGGAGCTGCGCCGCCCCGTGGCCTGCGTGCGCTCGGGTTCGCGTTTCTATCCCGTCGACGCGGACGGGGTCATCCTCTCGGGTGCGTGGTCGAGTCCGCCCTGGGTCGACAGCGGTTACTTGCCGTTCCTCGTCGACGCAGCGGACGCCGAGCCGTTTGCCCCCGGCGATCGGCTCGACGTCGAGCACCTCGTCGACGCACTCGACGTGGCGCTTTCCTTTTGGCTTGAGCTCCCCGCCCCCTACCGCACGCGCATCGGCCGCATCGCGATCGACGCCCGCAATGCCCGCGGCGGCGCTGCAGGAGGCGGCGCTGCAGGAGGCGGCGCTGCGTCGGGTTTAGGCCCCGCGGACTTCGGGGCGCTGGTGTTGCTCGAGGGGCAGCGGGCGATCGTGTTCGGACGGCCGCCGGCCATGCTCGGTGAACTCGCGTCGGGCGCGCCATCCCCGGCCGCGCACGCGCCCGGCGAGCTTTCCAGCGAAGGCAAATGGCGGCACGTCGCGGCCGCGCTCGAACGGCTCGACGCCGACGGGGAAAGCGGCGATTGGAGCCACCTCGACGTGCGCTTCGACTCGGCCGCGATCGATCTGCGGCGCGCGGACGGTGTGCTGGAGCTCGAGGGCGGCGCGCACGCATGGCGCGCGGGCCTGGCGGATGTCGACGCGCTCGCCGAGCGCGACGCACGCCGCACCGGCGATCTGCCGCTCGCCCGTCCGTCGCGCGGCGCGGATGGTCGCCGGAGCGGCGTGCGGTGAAGCGTGTGCCGCTCGGGGCGGCGCTCGCCCTCGCGCTATTCCCGGCGCTGCTCGTGGCGAGCGCGCCGCACCTCGCGGCGCCGTTCGAACAGGTGTCGTTGTTCGCGCTCGCCTGGCTCGTGGCGCTCGCCGCGACGTCCGCGCCGCGCGGCACTGCCGAGGGTGAATCCGGCCCGGACGACGGTGAGTTCCGGCGCGGCCGCGCGCTCGCATTCGGCGCATTTCGGGGTGTGTGGGTGTTTGCGCCGGCGTTGGCCCTTGGGGGTGCGCTCGACCTCGCGGCCGGAGCTCCGCGGGAAGCGCTGTTGCGCGCGGTTCCCGTGGCGGTCGCGCTGCTGGGTGCCACCGGCTTTGCGTCCGAGGCCGCGCGCCAGCGGGGCGCGGTGGCCTACGGGATGCACGCGCTCGTGTGGTTTGTCGTCTGTGCCGGTGCGCCGCTCTTGCTCGCCAGCTTGGCCTGGGCTGGGCAGCCGTTCACCGCAGCGTTTGCCGCGGGCGAGCCCGTGCGTGCCGCGCTCGCGTGGATGGCGGAACTGTCGCCCGCAATGCTCGCGCTCGCGTGGGCCAGCGCGGGTGGACTGCTGGACGGCACCGTCGCAAACCCCTGGTCCGCGTGGGGCGGAGCCGCGCTGCTCGTCGTCGCCGCGTGCGGGCGCCGCACGGGTCACTTGGTCAGTCCGGGCAGTCCGGGCAGCTCGGGCAGCTCGGGCAGTCCGGGGGCTTCCGCTCCCGCGCGCTTATCCCTCGTGCTGCTCGCGCTCGTCGGACTCAGCGCTGCCGCCCGGGGCGAAAACCGCCTGTGGTGGGTCGGCCTCGATCTGGAGGGCCCGCTCGCGGGTGTGTGGCTCGAGCCTGCGCGCGGGGGCCGGACCTTCGTCGACGCCCCGCTCGCCGCCGGCGAGCGCCTGGAGCTCGAGGTCCCCGTACCGTTTCTCTCGGCCCTCGACCTCGAATACCTCGGGATGCCCGTCGTGCTCGTCGAAGGCGCAGGGAGCGCGCGTGTGTTCGCGGTGGAGGACGCCCGGGCCCAGGGGGATGGCTGGCGGCGTTTGCCACGCGGACTCGTCGCGCGGGCGCGACCCGCGCCGGAACGCCGCCGCGCCGCGCCCGCTGGTGCCGCGCTCGTGATCGTCGTGGGCCTCGCCGCGGCGGCGGTCGCAGCGGGGGTCCGGCCGCGCGCGCGCGTCACGGCCGCGCTCGCGCTCGTGCACCTGGGGGCCGCCGCGGCGTTGATCGGGCCGCTCGCACCTGCGGCCAAAGACGGCGGCCGGGTGGTCGCTGTGGAGCTCCTTGGCTCCGGTCCAGGGGTAGAAGTGCGCGCGGAGCGCGGGCAATTGGAGGCCCCGGTGGGGGTTGTCCTCGCACTCGAGGTGGACCCCGAGGGCGTGGCCGTCGAGTTTGCCGCGCGCCCTTCATTGGGGGATCCCCGCGCCCACTGGGTGGCGCGGGCCGCCCCCGGCGCGCGGGCGCCGCGTTTTGCGGCCTGGACAGCGGGCGCCCCCGATCCTGGCGGCGCTGGCGGTTCCCTCGCTCCCGCGTTCAATGGCTTTGAATCCCTGCGCCGCGCGGCCTGGCGCGATCCTGCGGGGGGCTGGCACGGCGTCGGGCCCTGGGCGCTCGGCGACGCCGCCCCGTCCACGATCCCTTTCCATGGCGTAGGGGACACGCGCCGCGGAAGCCCCCAACTGCCGTCCGGTTTTCCCGGTTGGCTGCTCGCGGGCCTGCCCCAGGGGGTCGGGGTCCTCGTCGCCGATCTGGAGCCGGAGGCCGACGGGACACCGCGGTTCCTGCGCGCGTTGCCGTTCCCCTGACCGTTTCCGTCGGTTGCTTCAACTCCGGTTCAGGCTGCGCGCTTGCCCACGGGCGCGCCACCCGCTACCTTCTGCGCCCTTTCCCGTCGCGCGACGCCGCGTCGGGAGAGGACCGACACCCCGTGTGCGCGCCCGCGCGCGCCCCGTCGGTACCCGTCCCACGCGTCGTTCCACCGCCGACTGCCCTCCCGCGGCCGCGCCCTCATCCGTCCGACGGCAACCGATTGCCGGTCGCGGTTGGCGCGCGGCGCACCCAAGGCCATGCTTACTTCGTCATCAACCCACGTCCGCGCCGCCGAATTGCCCGAACGCTGGCTGCTGTTCGACGCCTCACACGCGCCGCTCGGCCGCATGGCTTCGCGCATCGCGATGCACCTGATGGGCAAGGACCAGCCCGCGTACACGGCGAGCGAACTCACCGGCGCGCACGTCGTCGTCATCAACGCGGCGCAGGCGGTGCTCACGGGCAAGAAGAACGAGCAAAAGGTCTACGACTTCTACTCGGGCTTCGCGGGCGGTCTGAAGCGCATCCCGATCGAGCGCATGCGCGAGCGCAAGCCCGACGAGATCGTCGCCCTTGCCGTTCGGCGCATGCTTCCCAAGTCGACCCTGGGCAAGCAGATGTACAAGCGCCTCAAGGTCTACGGCGGCGCCGATCACCCGCACACTGCCCAGCAGCCGACCGCGGTCGACATGCGCAAGTCCTGACGCCCCTCCCACCCAACTCGCAGCATCGCTAATTCGCAGCATCGCGATCCCCGCAAGCTGGCTTTTTCGCCAGCGCGCACGCATCACGTCGAAACATGAGCGCCACCATTCAGTCCACGGGCTACACCAACGGCCTCGGCCGCCGCAAGACCTCCGTCGCCCGCGTGCGCCTGCGCCCGGGAACCGGCTCCTTCCAGGTCAACGACCTGGCCTTCGACGAGTACTTCCTGACGCCGCGCGACCGCCAGTTGGCGAAGTCGCCGCTCAAGGTCGCCGGTGAAGAGATCGCCTACGACGTGCTCGTGCGCGTCGAGGGCGGCGGTCCCCACAGCCAAGCGGGCGCCGTCGAACTCGGCATCGCGCGTGCGCTGAAGCAAGTCAACCCCGCGCTCTTCGAAGGCCTGCGCCAAGAAGGCCACTTGACGCGCGACAGCCGGAAGAAGGAGCGCAAGCACTACGGCCGTCGCGGCGCGCGCCGCGGCGTCCAGTTCTCCAAGCGCTGATCCTGGAGGATCGGCTCAAGGGGTGCCCCGGTTCGGCCGCGGGACCCGTTGGAGTGAATCGGCGCGGGCCGGGTGCGGATCGCCGCCCCGGCCCCGCTGCATTCGCGGGTCTTCTTTTGCCGCCAACACGTTCCCCAACTCCACTTCGCCATGGCAGGTCACTCCCATTCCGCGAACATCGCGCGCCGCAAGAATGCGGTCGACGCGAAGCGCGCCAAGAACTTCTCGAAGTGTTCAAAGGCGCTGATGAGCGCGGTTCGCCAGGGGGGGCCGGATCCCGACGCGAACCTGAAGCTCAAGTACGCCATCGACGCCGCGAAGGCCGAGAACATGCCCAAGGACAACATCCAACGGGCGATCAAGTCGGCGTCGGGTGACAAGGGCGGGACGGACTTCGAAGAGCTGACCTATGAGGGTTATGGCCCGAGCGGCGTGGCGCTCGTGATCACCGCGTTGACGGACAACCGCCACCGCACGAGCGCCGACCTGCGCCACCTTTTGGAGAAGCGCGGCGGCAACCTGGGCGCCCCGGGCAGCGTCGCGTTCATGTTCGACTTCCGCGCGATCGTGACCGTGGAGCGCGGCGAACGCAGCGAAGACGCGCTGACGGAGATCGCGCTCGAACTCCTTGCCGATGACGTGGTGGTGGAGGCGGAGTACGCCACGTTTTATGCGAAAGCGACCGAATACCTCGCGCTGAAGGCCGGGGTCGAGGGCGCGGGCCTCCTGATCGCGTCGTCGGAGATGGGCTGGGTTCCGCTGACGATGGCCCCGGTGCCCGACAAGGAGGACGCGCGCAAGCTCCTCAAGCTGATCGACGCGATCGAGGACCACGACGACATCCAAAAGGTCTTCGCGAACTACGACATCGATCCCACCTGGATCGACGAGCTTTCGAGCTGAACGGGAGATTGGAACGCTGCGGGTGCTGGCCGCAGGCCCGGGAGCGCGCTCCCGGGTGCTTCGAAGTCACCCGAGCACTCCCACCCCGCCTGGCGCGGCCCGCGCGCCCTGCGCGCGCCCTGCGCAGGCCCTGTGGCGGCGGAGGCTTGCCGACGGGCGCATATGGGGGAGCGGGACGGGCCGCGAACTTGCGCCGGGGTGGCGGCGGGGAGGATCATCCCAAGGAGCGGTTCGGCCCGGGGCCGTCCGGAGGCACACCATGAACGAAGTCCGCAGGATCCGACTCATCAGCGAAGACGGGAAGCTCGAGCGCCACCTCGCCGCCGCCACGAAGGGCTTGTCCGGATGGACGCTCGCGCCGCGGTCGAGCCTCACTGCGGCGCTCGCAGACCGGGGTTCGCCCCGCGACGTGTTCCTCCTCGACGTCACCGCGCCCGGCGGCAACCCGTACGAAGCACTGCGCCGACTCACGACGCCCAACCACCGCCGCGTTTACCTGGTCGTCCCGGACAACAATCCGCTCGCCGAACCCATCGCGCGGTTCTGCGGCGCGACCGGCGTACTGCGCGCGGATGTGGGGTCGGAAGCGCTCGCCGCCGAGCTGATTGCCTTCGATACCCGCGCGGTGCGGCCCGATTTTTCGGGGGACGCATTGCGGGTGTTGCCCGAAGCGCTTCTGCGCGAACTCGAAGCAGAAAGCACGCGGCCGAGCGGCCTGATCGAAGCGCTGGCCGACCCCGAGACCAGCCTCTTCAACTACGACTTCCTGACGTACAAGCTGGACGAAGAGGTCAAGCGCGCCCGGCGGTTCCACCAGCCTCTGTCGGTCGTGATGCTGGGCTTCGACGGCCAGGCCGGCGAGGACGTGCTGCGCCAGCTTTCAGGGCTGTTCCTGCAAGCTGCGCGGGACACGGACCTGCTCGGCCGGTTCGACCTGTCTTCGTTCCTGTTCCTCCTGCCCCACACACCCCCCGCGGGCGCGGAGGTGATGGCGCGGCGCATCCAGACCGCCGCGGACGACCTGGGCCTCGTGGACCTCGTGGGTGATCCGCTAAAGATCGCCGTCGGCATTTCGAGCTTCCCGCACCCTGACGTCGAACGCGCCGGCGACCTCTACCGGCTCGCGCGTGAGGCTTACCTCGAGGCCGAGCGGCGCGGCGGCGGTGTCTTGCTCGCGCGGTGACGTTGGCGGCCGCGTGGACCCTGTTAGAATGCCCGGATGACCGAGTGGTCGCCGGACATCCAGAAGCTGCAGGCGCGGGACGATGCCGAATGGACGCGGGTTGAATCCGAGTTCAAAGGCCGCCTGCTCGCGTACGCCCAACGCCGCACGGGCGACCTCCAAGCGGCGGAGGACGTTGTCCAGGAGTCGCTCCTGGGCGCGGTGCGTGGCATCGCCGACTTCGACCCGGTCTTCAGCTTCGAACAGTTCCTCTTCGGCATCTGCCGCAACCGCACGATCGACCACCTGCGCCGCCGCCGGGCGCGGACGTTGCCGACTGCCAGCGACGACGATGGCCCCATCGGGCTCGACCAAATCGCCCGCGACGGTGAAACGCCCAGTGCCATCGTGCGTGGCGAAGAGCTCTCCGAGCGCGCGCGCGTGCTGCTCGGGGACGTTCTTGAATCGTGGGTCGACGAAACCTGGACTGAAGGCGAGTTCGTGCGACTGTGCGTGGTGGAGGCGCTGCTTTCGGGTGGCTGGCGCAACCGCGACACGTGGGCCCGGTTCGACCTACGCGACGAGACTTCCGTCGCGGGCATCAAGTTCCGCGCGCTGAAACGCCTGCGCCAACTGGCGGCCGTGCGCGAATCGGGCTCCGACCTGATGCGCTGGTTGTCCGCGGCGGAGGAGGGGCACCAGCTCCTCGACGTCGACGTGCAGGTGGTTTGGCGCGAACGCCGCGTCAGTTGCCCGGACCGGCGCTGGATCGCGCGCCAACTGGCGGCGACCGCACCCGAAGGCCCCCTGCGTTTCCTCGGCTTCCATTTGGGCGAGATGGCGTGCCCCTGGTGCCTCGCCAACCGCGACGACCTCGACCGGGAGCGCCGCCGAGGCCGCCTCGACGCTTACCTCGCAACCGTCGGCCACCACCCCGCCCCCGGCGAACCCCTGCGGCCACCCCGCACCTCCGTACGCGATGCGTAGCACCCGCGCCGTTCGAGAACGCTTGCCGCTCCGCCGCGCAACAGCCCCATGAAGACGCTCCCCGTGCTCCGCCGGTCGTTTGCTGCCCATTGGGTCGGTGCGTTGCTCTTGGGTTTCGCGGCTCCGGCCGGTCTGGCTGAGACGCGGCTTCAGGGGGAGCCGGCGGTCCAGGAGGCGGCTCCCCAAGCGCAGCCTGTGGTCGACGTGCCCGCGGAAATCGCCGACCGCGCCGCACCCGGCGGTCTCGACCGCGCTCTCGCCGCGATCAAGGTTGAACGCATCCGCGCCGACTTGACGTTCCTCGCGTCGGACGAACTGCGCGGGCGCGATTCCCCGAGTCCCGAACAGCGCATCGCGGCGCGTTACCTGCGCGCGCGGCTCCAGCTGCTCGGTTTCCAGCCAGGTGCACGCGACGGGTTTTTCCACGAGTACAAACTCAACTGGCGCGCCATCGACCCGCGGGCGAGCAGCTTGAGCGCCGCGTCCGAGATCGGCACGGTGCGTTTCGAGTTCGGGGCCGACTACTTTCTCGGCGGCCTGCGCGACGCCGCGGACCTCGACCTTACGGGCGGGGTCGTGTGGGGTGGAGACGCCGCGGGAGCGGAGCTCGAGGATTTGGCGGCGGCGGGCAAGTGGATCCTGTGCCTGGACGGCGGCGAGGCCGTTGGCCGCCGGCGTTTGGCGGCGCGCCGCGCGGGCGCGCGCGGACTGGTCGTGATGCCGAGCGCGGACTACTCCGGCGATGAGTACGGCCAGCGCTACCAGCGTGTCACCGAGCAGGTGCTGCGCGGGAGCCTCTCGTATCCGACCGAGGCCGGTCCGGTGCAGGCGGCCGAGGTTTTTGCCACGGTGGCATTGCCGCGGGAAGCAGGGTTGCGGCTGCTCGCGCTCTCGGCCCAGGCGCCCACGGAGGGTGTGGAGGACTGGGTGCCCGAGCGCGGCGCGGACCTTGGCATCGAACTGCTCGAAACCCGCCGCACCGCTGGGGATTCGGGGCAGGTCGTGCTCGAAAACGTGTGCGGCTTTTGGCCCGGGTCCGATCCGCTGCTCAGCCGCGAGGTCATCCTGATCTCCGCCCACTACGACCACGTGGGCGCGCGCGGCAGTGAGATCTACAACGGCGCGGACGACAACGCTTCAGGCACGTCGGGTGTGCTCGCTATTGCGGATGCGCTTGCGGCCTACGGGCCGCTGGAGCGTTCCGTACTGCTGATCTGGGTGTCGGCCGAGGAGAAGGGACTGCTCGGATCGCAGAGCTGGGCCGACGATCCGTGGTTGCCCGGGGAGCGCCGCGCGGTGGCCAACATCAACATGGACATGATCGGGCGCAATGCCCCCGAACAGTTGCTGTTCACACCCACACGCGCGCGCTCGAAGGAGTACGGTCACCTGTCGCGCCTGGTGGAGGAGTTTGCACCGCTCGAGGGCTTCACGCGCCTCGACAGCGCCGACAGCTATTACGACCGCTCCGACCAGGCGATGTTCGCACGGCTCGGGATTCCGGTGCTGTTCCTGTTTACGGACGTCCACGAGGACTACCACCAGCCCACCGACACCGTCGAAAAAATCGATTTCGACAAGATGCAGCGGGTGGTGCGGGTTGTCCTTCGCGTCCTCGACAACATCCAGACGGGCCCGCTCCGCACGGAGTGAGCCGCTGGCGCAGCGCCGCGGTCATCCTGGATTGCGGCGCAGCGCCGCGGTCATCCTGGATTGCG
>JBBRWC010000136.1:0-9612 GCA_038246255.1 Planctomycetota bacterium | reverse complement strand
CTTTTTGGCAGGTAGGCGCGGCTCGCGGCCGAGCACTTTTGGCCCTGGTACTCGAAGGATCCGCGCAGAAGCGCACACACGAGCGGATCCACGTCCGCCGAGGGGTGCGCGAAGACAAAGTCCTTGCCACCGGTTTCGCCGACGAGGCGCGGGTACTGGTGGTAGTTGTCGAGGTTGTTGGCGACGTTGCGCCACAGGGTGCGGAAGGTCGGCGTCGAGCCCGTGAAGTGCACACCGCCAAGGCGTGGGTCCGCGAACACCGGGTCGCCGACGTCCGCGCCGCGGCCGGGCAGGAAGGAAATCACGCCGTCGGGCAGGCCGGCCTCGCGGAGCAGCTCGACCAGCATCCAGTTGGAGAGCAGCGACGTGCTGGAGGGTTTCCAGATGGCGGTGTTTCCGAGCAGCGCGGGCGCGGTCGGCAGGTTGCCCGCGATCGACGTGAAGTTGAAGGGTGTGATCGCGAAGACAAACCCGTCGAGGGGGCGGTGTTCGAGGCGATTCCACACACCGGGCGACGATTCGGGTTGCTCGGCATACAGACGCTCGGCGAAGTGCACGTTGAAGCGCCAGAAGTCAATGAGCTCACACGCCGCGTCGATCTCCGCCTGGTGGCAGGTTTTTGACTGGCCGAGCATCGTCGCGGCGTTGATGCGCTCGCGCCACGGGCCCGCCAGCAGCTCCGCGGCTTTGAGGAACACCGCGGCGCGCTCGGAAAACGGCAGCGCCTGCCAGTCGTGCCGCGCGCGCTCGCCCGCGTCGATCGCCGCGCTGACCTCGGTCGGGCTCACCATGTGGGCGACCGCGAGTTGGTGGCGGTGGTTGTGGGGCATCACAACGGATTCGGTTTTGCCGGTGTGGACCGCGCGGCCGCCGACCAGCACCGGGATCTCGACCACGGTGGCCGCCTGCCGTTCGAGTTCCGCCACGAGGCGCGCGCGCTCCGGACTGCCCGGGGCGTAGTTCTTGACGGGCTCGTTGACGGGGGTGGGGACGTTGAAGGCGCCGTGGGTCATGGGGAAAGGAGGCGGGGCGTAAGGATGCGGCTGCCCGAGGGGTGGGCGGTAGACGGAAGACAAGGGAAGGGGAGGGTAGCCTCGCCCGCTTCCCCGCGTCCACCCGCGCGGGTGGGGAGCTCTTCGCAAACGCCGAATGTCCGAGCCGTCCCAACGCAAGACCCAACCAGCGCTCACCCCAGCCCCGGGCTGGCCGCGCGCCCCCCTGCGCCCCATCATGGCGCCAACCTCGATTCCCTCGCGCGCCCGCGGGCGCGCACGGCCCCCCATCCATCCCCACATCCATCCCCCCATGCGCGCCCTCCTGCGAATCCTCACGCCTGTTGTCCTCGCTTTCATCGCATCCGGCTGCGTCGCGGCCATCGGCAACCGCGGTTACGAGGGCGGCAGCCGCGCGGGTGGTGGGGGCGGTGACGGGGAGGAAGAAGCGGACCCGACTGCCGCGAAGTCGGAGCTGCGCCTCGCCGAACTGACCCGCACGTCGGGCATCGCGGAGGCCGAGTCGGCGCTGCAGTTCGCGAAGGAGGACCTCGACGCCGCGCGCCGGGCGCTGCTCGTGTTCGAAGCGGTCGAGCGCTCCCACGCAATCACCCAGGCGCAGATGGGCATCGACCAGGCAAAGAACCGCCTCGCGGACGCGGAAGCGGAAATGGGTGAACTCGAAGCGATGTACGCGGCGGACGATTTTGCCGAGATCACCAAGGAGCTCGTTCTTTCTCGCGGTCGGCGTGCGCTCGACATGGCAAAGCGTGGATTGGCGGTGGCGGAGACCGAGTTCAAGCTGCTCGCCGAGCAGGAACTGCCGGAGAAACTGCGTGAGCTCCAGCGCGCGGTGCGCGAAGGCGAGCTCGCGGTCGCTGAGACCGAGCGTGCGTTGGAGCGTGCGAAGCTCGAAGGTGACACGGCCCTCGAGACGGCGCGCAAGGCACTTGCCAAAGTCGAAAAGTCCGTTGCGGATGCCGCCAAAGCCAAGAAGGAAGACTGAAATGTCCGCCCATCCCATGCTCGCCCTTTTGGGGCTCGTGCTCGTCGGTGCTGCAGCGCCGATCGGTATGGCACAGGAGTTCCCCGCGCCGCCGCGGATTGGTTCGCCTGAGTTGCCCGAGACCCTTTCGGCCGACGCGGCGAAAGTCGCGCTCGAGCGCGCCTACGGCTGGTTCCTCACGAACCAGAAGCCCGACGGGAGTTGGGCGACCGGGGTGCTCGAGGGAATTTTGGAGATGGGCTTCAGCGTGGAGACGTACTACGCGTGGCAGGTGGCCAGCCACGGCCTCGCGGTGAGTGCGCTGCTCTCCGCAGAGCCCACGCCCGAGATCGAAGCGGCGCTCGAGCGCGCCGTGGATTGGCTGGTGACGACACGCCTGCCGCGCCGCGGCAGCGACTGGGACGTGGACTACGTTTGGAGCGCCCTCTACGGCCTCGTCGCCACCACCCAGGCCGTGAGCGACAACCGTTTCCGCGAAGGCGAACGCGCGGCAGCCTTGGGCGCACGCGGGCGCGAGTTCGCGGCGATCCTCGCGCAGAACGAAGTGCCGTCGGGTGGCTGGGCTTACTACGACGACCCGCCGTTCACACGCAGGCCGAAGTGGGCCACGAGCTTTTGCACGGCCCTCGTGCTACCGGCGGTCCGCGACGCGGTCGCCCGCGGGTGGATCGAGGACGAGAAGATGCTCGAGCGCGCGATCCGCGCCGTGCGGCGCGCGGCGCTGCCGAACGGCGCTTACACCTACAACGCGGACGAGGCCGTTCCGCGCCACGGCGGAGGCGAGCACATCGACAACGTGAAGGGCAGTTTGGGTCGCATCCAGGTGTGCCACTTTGGACTTGCATCCGTCGGCGACGAACGCATTACCGCCGAGCGCGTGCGCTGGGGCCTCGAACAGTTTTTCCTGCACCACCGCTTCCTGCGGGTCGCCCACGGGCGCCCCATCCCGCACGAGGCCTACTACTACAACGCGGGCTATTTCTACCTGTTCGCCCATTACTACGCGGCCGAAGCGATCGAGCTCCTGCCGGACCCCGCCGAGCGCGAAATGTGGCATGCAAAGCTGCGCCCTTTCCTCGTCGAAGTGCAGTCGGAGCGCGGAAGCGCCGTCGACTTCCTGCGCTCGGGCTACATGGAACTGGCGGGTGCCGCTTACCTGGCGCTGGCGCTGCGCCGCGGCCTGCCGACGACGGAACCGCTGTGAAGGGTTAAGGCGAATCGCGGCGCAACGGCCATTCATACCGCAGCGGTCACGCGGCAGCGATTGTTCACTCCGCGGCGGTCCTCGGCCGCGGCGGTCCTCGGCCGCGGTGGGAGCGCGGGCCTCCAGGCCCGCACGGGGACGATCGGCGAGTCATGCAACGGCTCCCCGCGCTCCCAGCCCGTGCTTGCGGGCATCGGGGCAGGGACTAGTCCGGGTTATTCACCAGGCTTGCGATCGGACGGCCCAACCGGCGGCCTTCGGCCGCGTTTCGCCCTCTGGCGGCACTTTGCGACCACGGGCGTCCTCGTTGACCTGTTCAAGGTCGACTGTGAATCCCGCGGCCGCAAAGCACCACCAGGCGACGACTTGGGCTCATCTGCTCGAAAACCTGATGAATAACCCGGGCTAGGGTGCGTGCGGTCGGTCGGTTAGGGTGTTGCGCCCACCGGCGGCAGCCATGACTCTCACTTCCCTCACCGTTTTGGATGGATGGCTCGAGCGGCGCCTTGCGGGCCGTGCGCAAGCGTTTTTTGCGGATGCGGTCGCGGAGTGCGCGGCCGGGCCGACCTCGGGTCGGTTTGGCGAGATCCTGGCTCTTGCGTCGCGGCACGTGCGGCCGACCGAAGCCCTTGCGCCCTCCGATGGCGAGCGGGACGAGGCGTCTGCGGCGCTGTCCGGTTGGGAGCCCGAGCGCTGGACGCTGCTGGAAACGTTGCGCGCGCGCCTCGCCATCGGTCTCGCGGAGGCGGGGGGTGAGCCCGCGGACGCCACCCTCGAAGAAGCGTTCCGCTACGCCGATGAGGGCGAGACCGCTGCGCTGATGCGCAGCGCGGCGCACCTGCCCCGCGCCGAGCGCTTTCGCTGGCGGGTGGGCGAGGGCTGCCGCTCGAACATGCGCACCGTGTTTGAGGCGGCGGCCTGCGACACGCCCTACCTCGAGCGTTACTTCGACGACGAGTCCTTCCGCCAGGCCGCCCTGAAGGCGCTCTTCGTCGGCGCGCCCCTGTGGCGCATCCGCGGGCTCGACCAACACCTCGACGCCACGCTGGCGCGCATGGCGCTCGACTACATCGAAGAGCGCCGCAGCGCCGGTCGCCACGTGCCCCACGAAGTGTGGTTATGCCTTGGGCCGCACGGCGGGGATCGCGGGATCCAATCGCTGGCGGCGGAACTGCGCGCCGAGACCAGGCATTCGATTCCCGGCGCGCCCGAGCACCACGGTGCCCGCGCCCGCGCCGCCGCGGGCCTCGCATTGCTGCGCACGGGCGCGAGTGAACACTTCCAGACCTACCTTGCCAGCGAAGCGGACAGCCGCGTGCGCCGCGTTTGGAACGACCAGAGCGGTGCATTCCCCGCCCAGGGTGTGTTCCGCGCGCTCGAACTCTCGGCCTTCAGCAACCTTTGACCCTCGGCACACGCCCGACAGCCCCCATGCGCTTTTTCGATCCGCACGTGCACATGACCAGTCGGACCACCGACGACTACGAGGCCATGGCGAAAGCCGGGATCCGCGCCATTATCGAGCCAGCGTTCTGGCTCGGACAACCGCGCACCGCCCTCGGCACGTTTCTCGACTATTTTTCGTCGCTCCTCGGTTGGGAACGTTTCCGCGCGTCGCAGTTTGGCATCGAGCACTTCTGCGCGATCGGGCTCAACAGCAAGGAAGCGAACAACGAAGGCCTTGCGCGCGAAGTCCTCGAGATGCTGCCGCGTTTTGCGCTCAAGCAAGGTGTCGTCGCGGTGGGGGAGATCGGCTACGACGAGATCACCAAGGCCGAAGAGCACGCGTACGAGGTCCAACTCGTCTTCGCGCGCGAGCACAACATGCCAGTGATGGTGCATTCGCCGCACCGCGATAAAAAGCGCGGCATCCAGCGCTCGATCGAGGTCGCCAAAAACATTGGCCTCGACATGGGCATGCTCGTCATCGACCACAACAACGAGGAGACCGTCGAGGACGTGCTGGACGCGGGTGCGTGGGCGGCCTTCACGATCTATCCGCACACGAAGATGGGATCCGAGCGCATGTGCACGCTTCTTGAGCGCTACGGGCCCACGCGGCTGATCGTCGATTCGTCCGCCGACTGGGGTGTCTCGGACCCGCTGTCGGTGCCCAAAACGGCGAAGTTGATGCTGGAGCGCGGTTTCGACGCCAAGGCCGTCGAGCTTGTCACCTGGCAGAACGCGCTCGACGCGTACGCCCAGTCCGGTCAGATCGACGTCGAGAAGTTGCTGCGCACGCCCGTCATCGACCAGAGCCAGCTCTTCGCGGACAACTCCGTCCTGCGCGGCCAACCGCCGCGGATCGACGCGTCCGTGCCGAACTGAACGAAGCAGCCCGCGCGAGCCATCCTTCTTCAGGTTTCTTTCATCGAGCGCCACAGGCTGCGCAATCGGCCGCCGACGCCGTTCACATGGAACGGCAGCCCGCGGGTGCCCCACAGGTCGAGGCCACCCTTCACGGGGTCGCGCGCGAGCGCTTGGCGCAAAACACGCTCGGGCGACATCGGGTAGGGCGCGGCCGTCGCTTTGCCGAGGATGAAACCCTGTTGCGCAAGGAACGCGAGCAGTTGTTCGGGTTTGGCGCCGCGCAGCGCGTAGGGCCAGAACTCGATCAGGAGCGCGAGGTTCGGACTATCCGCAAGGAGCTTTTTCGCCCCCTGCAATGCGAGCCACTCGGATCCTTGGGTGTCCACTTTGAGGATGCGGATCGGGCCGCGCACGACGTCATCGACGCGGGCGAGCTCGATCGAAATCCGCTCCGCCGTAGCCATGTCCGCGGGCGGCGCAGAGCCGGCGTCAAGCACGCGGTTGTCGCCGTGGTTCTTCGGCGCGAGCACGATTTCGGCCTGTCCAGGTGCGTCCGACGCGGCAAAACGGTGCAAGCGCCCTTTGCCCGGCCCGCGTTCCATCGCGCGCTGGATGTTGCGCTCGGCCAAATCCGCGATGAACGGCACGGGCTCGAACGCGTCCACCTCCGCGCCGGCGAGGATCGCCTGAACGGCGAACCAGCCCACGTTAGCACCCAGGTCGACCACGCGGTCGCCCGGTCGCAGGTGCGCCCGGAATAGGTGTGTTTCGTGGTCCTCCCAGGAACCCCTTTCGATCGCGGGACCGATGATGGTGTCGTCGGCCAGAACGTCGAAATCCAGCCCAAGACCGGGCACACGGACGGTCTTCTTGGCGTGGGAGGGCATATGCGGGCAGGTTATCAGCTCTTCGGGGCGCTTGCAGCCCGCGGCCCTTGAACTGTGCGCCCTTCGGCCCGAAGCTGATCCCACCGCCGCCGTGCGGGGCCAAGCCATGTCGACCGAACGCTGGAGCATCGAGATCTACAAGGAGTACCTCAAGTTCTCCGCCGCCCACTTCCTCATTTTCCCGGACGGATCGGCCGAGCGGCTCCACGGCCACAACTACCAGGTAACGGCGGCCATTGAGGCCCGCCTGTCGCGGCACGGACTCGTCATCGACTTCAAACAGATCAAGCCGATCGTGCGCGCGATCGTGGACGGCTTGGACGAGCACTGGCTCGTGCCGGGCGAGCACCCCGAACTGCGCGTCACACGCCGCGACGACGGGATCACCGAGGTCCGCTACCGCGACGCCTACTACGCGGCGCCGAGCGACGACGTGATCGTGCTGCCGATTAACAACTCCAGCGCGGAAAACTTCGCGACCTGGATCGGCCGCGAGATGTTGAGCGCCCTTGGCCGCCAGTTCCCCGACCTCGACGTGCGCGAGGCGCGGATCACCGTCGAGGAAACGGCGGGGCAGCGCGGTGTTTGGCACCTGACGGGCGACTGACGGCGAAGTAGGCCCCGCGGTGGCAGACCGCGCGCACGGGGAACGGCGACGCCGGTGGTATGCTCCCGCCGCCGTGGACTTCGGGCGACTGAGCTCCGCCCACGCCAACCCCCATGGAGTGGTCCCACGAGCACGTCGCCACCCTGCTCGCCGCAACCGCGGTCCTCCTGCTCGCCGCGCGCGCGCTCGGGGAATTGGCCCAGCGCTTTGGCCAAGCGGCCGTCCTCGGGGAGATCGCGGCGGGCATCCTTCTAGGGCCCACGGTGCTCGGGGCGCTGTTGCCGGACTTGCAGGGCGCGCTGTTTCCGGTCGTGGGGCCGGTCCCGATCGCGCTCGAAGCGCTCGGGCTCTTGGCGATCACCCTGTTCCTCCTGGTCGCCGGGATGGAGATCGACCTGTCGGCCGTGTGGCGCCAGGGCCGCGTCGCGCTGTGGCTGAGCGTCGTCGGCATCGCTGCGCCGTTTGCGACGGGTTTTTTCCCCGCGTGGCTGTTTCCCGAGCTGATGGGAGCGAGTGAGGGGGCAAAACCCGTCCTCTTCGCTCTGTTTTTCGCGACCGCGATGTCGATCACCGCGCTGCCGGTGCTTGCGAAGATCCTGTTCGATCTCAAGCTCCTGCGCTCGGACCTCGGCGTCGTGCTGATCGCGGCGGCGATCATCAACGACCTCGTCGGTTGGCTCATCTTCGTGCTCGTGCTGTCGCTGATCGTTGGCGGCTCCGGCGGAGCCACGGTGCTCGCCACCGTGCTCGCGACACTGGTTTTCGCGGGCCTGATACTCACTGTGGGCCGCTGGGTTTTGCACAGGGTGCTGCCGCTCGTCCAAGCGCACACGACCTGGCCCGGCGGGGTCCTCGGTTTTGCGGTTGGGCTCGCCCTGTTGTGCGCGGCATTCACCGAATGGCTTGGCGTGCACGCGGTGTTCGGCTCGTTCCTCTTCGGTGTGGCCCTGGGCGACTCGGCGCACCTGCGCCACGCGACCCGCTCGACGATCGACCGCTTTGTCAGTTTTCTTTTCGCGCCGCTGTTTTTTGCGAGCATCGGCCTGCGGGTCGACTTCGCGGCGAACTTCGACACGGTACTCGTGCTGCTCGTTCTGGTCGTCGCCACGGTGGGCAAGGTGGCGGGCTGCGGGCTCGCCGCGCGTTGGCTCGGCTTCAACCTGCGCCAGTCCGTCGCCGTCGGGTTTGGCATGAACGCGCGCGGGGCAATGGAAATCATTCTGGGCTCCATTGCGCTGCGCGCGGGCATCATCGACGAGCGCCTCTTTGTCGCCCTCGTGGTCATGGCGCTCGTCACGTCCGCGTCGACCGGTTGGATCATCCAACGGGTGCTCGCCCGCCGGCGCGCCGTGCGCGTGGTCGACCACACGAGTCCGGACAGCTTCGTGCCTAGTTTGGGGCTACGGGAGCCCAAGGATGCCATCGCGCTGCTCGCCGAGAAGGCCGCCACCGCGGGGGGCATCGATCCCACGGCCGCGCGCCGCAAGGTGCTTGACAGGGAGCAGCTCGTGAGCAGCGCCCTTGGCAACGGACTCGCGCTGCCGCACGCCCGGGTGCCGGGGCTCGCGCAGGCTCAGATTGCGGTCGGCTTGAGCCTGGAGGGCATCGATTTTGACGCGCCCGACGGACGTCCCGTCCGCCTCGTGATCCTGATGTTGACGCCGGAGGCGGAC
This sequence comes from Planctomycetota bacterium, assembly GCA_038246255.1. Lineage (GTDB taxonomy): Bacteria > Planctomycetota > UBA1135 > UBA1135 > RI-242. The sequence goes on along the minus strand of JBBRWC010000136.1, from coordinate 933 downwards.
CACGAAGTGCATTTGGGCCTGCTCGCCGACATCGGCCGGCGGTTCACGTCCGCCGAGGTCGCCGAGCAAGCCGCACGTTGCACCAACTTCACCGAGTTCCGCGCGTTCCTCAACGCGACGGGCTAGCATACCGAGCGCCCATGAGTCTGAACCGCCATAGCTCGAAGGAAAGCTTGCTTGAGGCCGAATCGCAAGGCCTAGGGCCGAGCGTGCACGTCGTGACGTTCGGCTGCCAGATGAACCAGTACGACTCGCAGGTCGTCGAGGGGCGGTTCCGCGCGGCGGGGTATCGGCTTAGTCCGAGCCTGGAAGGGGCGGACGTCGTGCTTTTCAACACGTGCTCCGTGCGCGAGCACGCCGAAGAGCGTGTGTATTCGTGGCTTGGCGAGCTGAAACGCGCCAAAGCGAGCCGCCCGGAGCTCGTCATCGGCGTCATGGGTTGCCTCGCGCAGCGCGCGCGGGAAGAGGTCTTCAAACGCGCGCCGCACGTCGACCTTGTGGTTGGCACACGCCGGTTCCAGCACCTGCCCAAGCTCGTCGATGAACTGGTGGCGCTGCGTGCCGAGCACAGCATTCCGGCCAAGGCGCGGCGATTGATCGACGTGGAGCTGGGCGACGACATCGCGGTCGAGCGCCGCGGTGAGCCCTACGCAGGCGGCCTGCACGCGTACCTCGCGGTCATGCGCGGCTGTGACCTCAACTGCACCTACTGCATCGTGCCGACCACCCGCGGTCGGGTTCTCAGCCGGCCGATCGGGTCTCTCGTGGACGAAGCCCGATGGCTCGTTGAACAGGGGGCGCGCGTCATCACGCTGCTCGGCCAAACGGTCAACAGCTACGGCGAAGACTTGCCCGCCCCGGGCCCCTTTGCCGCGCGCGGCCGCGGGCGTCAGGGCCGTCCCGGCTTGGCGGACGTCATCGAAGCACTGGAGG
>JBBRWC010000135.1:0-9639 GCA_038246255.1 Planctomycetota bacterium | reverse complement strand
TGGGGAACTCGTGCGAGCCGCGCCTACCGGCGACCGGCGAGTGGTGCGAGCGCGCCCCTCGCTCCAGGGCGGGCCTGGAGGCCCGCGCTCCCAGCTGCGTGGGGAACTCGTGCGAGCCGCGCCTACCGGCGACCGGCGAGTGGTGCGAGCGCGCCCCTCGCTCCAGGGCAGGCCTGGAGGCCCGCGCTCCCAGCTGCGTGGGGAACTCGTGCGAGCGCGCCTACCGGCGGTCGGCGGGAGCCGCGCATAGTTCAAAGCGCGGCGGGAACCCGTCCTGCAGCCATTCGACGAGGAAGAGCGTCCGCGCCGAACCCGCGGGCCGCACGGTTTCGATGCGCCCCAGCCGCCGTTCGGGCGCCGCGCTCTTTGCACCCGCCTCCGCGGGTGGCCGCAACCGCAGTGCGATGTCGGGCGCGCGCCCGTCCGTCAGTCCACGGTCAAGATCGTCCGCAAGCGCGCTCATCGCGTCCAGCATGCGGTCGAGGTCCCAGACATCCTCGCCGGCGCCAAAAAGTTGGTCGCGCAGAATGCCCTCCAGCTGGCCGCGGCTGGCCGCGGTGTCGCGTGCACCTTGACCGCTCCAGATTTCGAGCTCACCGCTCGTCTCGGAAATCAGACCGAGGTCGATCGTGCCGTCGCCGTCGAAGTCGCCCTCGAGCGCGCGCCGGAAGTTCGCGCCCACACCCTGGAAACGCTGCACGATGGCGTAGGGATCGCGCAGAACGTCGAAAAGCGGCGGCACACGCAGGCGCAGGTCGCGCACAGAGGTCGGTCGCAGCTCGAACGCGCGCCCACCCAGGTTGCGGTACCCACTCGCACGCAACTTAACGTCCCACTCGGCGAACAGGCCCACGAGCAGCGTCGGGATCGTGGGCAGTTCGACACGCAGGAGAAGCAGGTCGGGGTAAGGATCTTCGTCGATCCGCACGACCACGAGCAGGGTCACGTCGTCGGCGGTCTTGAGGATGGCGCTCGGCTCGGTGAACTGCGGCCCGCGTTCATTCCCGTGGAAAACCCACACCTTGCGGCCATGGCTGAGCACGAAGTCCGCGTGTGAATCGCCATCGAGATCGCGGCGCTGGAGCTGGGCGTCGCCGGCAAACGCGAGGGTGCCGCCGAAGCGGAAACCGCCGTCGCCCGCCGCCGTGTCGCGGAACAACCCCAAGTCCACCTCGACGGTCGGATCCACGGGAAACGATCCGTCCTCGGCCTGGAGGTGGAACCCGCGGCGCGCGCCGTCCGACACGATCAAATCCGGGCGCCTGTCGCCGTTGAGGTCGTCCGTAAGCAAGCCGGGGATCGCGAAGCTCCCGCTCAGCCGATTCGACAACCAATCCGCGTCCGTCGCCGCGCGCACGGTCATCTCAACACGCACGCGCCCCGCGCGCGAAAACACCGGCGCGGAGCCCTCGGGCACGGCCTCGGCGAGCCACAGCTCGCACACGCCGTCCCCGGGAAGCACGGCGTCGATCCGGCCATCGGCATTGACGTCGTCGAGGACCGGTGCGAAAGCGGGCTGGCCGGTGCGCAGGTCAAAGCGCGCACGCCGCGCCACGTCGCGCCAGGCGTCCTGCGCAACCGATGCTTCCGCGGCCGCTTCGTCCCGCGGCGCCGGAGGAACGAGGGGCAGCATCCGCAGTCCGGCGGGGTCCGCGGCAAACAGGCCGTCGGCTCCACCGCGCGCGCCGAGCGGTCCGGTGTCGAGCAACGTGCGGCCGGCCTCGCGCAACGCCCCGAGGGTGACCGCCGCGGCACGGAGCGCGCCTTCACCGTCCTCGACGAACAACGCGAGCTCGCCCTGCGCACCCACCGCGAGGACACGCTGCGCACCGTCACCGGCTGCGACCACGCGCCAGCTCGCCACCTGAAATCCAGCGTCGAGTTCCGCCAGCCGGACGGCGCGCGCGGGCGGATCCTGCACCCATGCGTCCGATGTTCCAAAGAGCGCGCCCGACGCCAAAACGACCACGCGCAACATCAGCGCCACCTTCCGACGAGGACCTGGTTGGGTTCGAGCGCGACAACCGTGTCGGGCAGCCCCGCAGCCCCTGCGAACAACAACACCTGCGCCTCGGGATGGAGGCCGAGGCGCCAAAGGGGCTGGGGCAAGACGTCGAGCGTTCCGTCCTTGCCCCCGCGCAGCGCGTGGTACGCAAGCGAACCGGGCTCCTCGCGCAGGAGCAAACTGGCGGGGCCACGCGCGCTCGGACCTGTGGCAAAACGCACGAGGGGGTCGGCGTCCTGCACGGCAAAACGCAGGATGCGGGTCAATGCGGGACGGCGCGCAAACCGACCGCCCTCGCCGCGGTAGACGTAGAGCTCGGCCTGCACACGGTCCGTCGCGGCCTGGCGCAGGGATTCGAGCAGGTCGGGCCGCACGGAGGTCGCCACCAAATCCAAGTGGCCATCCCCATCGACGTCCTCGATGCGGACATTGCCCACAAAACCCGCGAGCACGAGGACCTGCGCGGGGCGGCCCGCCGCGCCGAAGGGAGCGGGTTCGCCCGCCGCCGTCGCCGCGTGGGTGTAGACGAGCACCTGGGTGCGCACGTCCTTCGAGCGCTGGTCGGAGGCGACGAGCACGACATCCTCGCGCCCATCCCGATCCAGATCCGCGAGCAGCGCGACGTACGACACGTCGAGCCTGCGGCGCGGGTCCAGCTCGACCGGCGACACGTGGCTCGCGGCGGGTTCCGGGGTGAGCGCACCGCCGGTTCCGATCGGCCACACGTGCAAAAACCGATCGTCGAGGGCAACCAGCGCCGAGTTGCGCGGCCCCGACCAGGGGACGACAAACGGCGCGGGCACACTGTCGGTGACCGCCAGCAACGTGGGCGCACGGCTTACACCGCCCACGCCGAGCCGCACGCGCACGCTGACGCCGGAATCCTCCGAACCGGGTGCGTTGCGCGCGAGGCCGCGCGCGGCCGCCAGCGCCGCCGTATCGGGCAGCCGCGCTTCTCCCAGGGCCTCGAATGCGCTGCCTTCGAGCTCCGCCGCAGCGTTCCGCACCTGGCGCAAGGCGCTGTATCCGCTGGCCGTCGGCACGAGCAGATCGACGCGCCCATCGCCGTCCAAATCGACGAGCAACTCCGGGTACGCGGCAATCGACTGTTTGGGGCTCAACTGCCACAGCACCGGCAATTCCACGAGCCGCAGGTAGCGCTCGGCCTCGGGCGCTCCCGGGCGCGCCGCAAATACACCGCGGCCGGAGATCAGGACCGGATCCGCCTGCGGTCCGTCGACGACGTCGCCCAGCGCAAACGCAACGACGTCCCCGGGCAATCCCAAACGCCAATGGGGCTCAACCTCGAGCGGTGCACCGACTGTGCGACCGCGAAAGGCGACCAGCTCGCGGCTGTCGGCGCGGGAGCGTGCGACCACGAGGTCGAGGACGCCATCCCCGTCCACATCGGCCATCAACGCACCCATCGCGCGCTCGCCCTCCTCCAGCGGCAGGGACACGACGCGCGGAGCCGACTGCGCGCAGACCACCGCCGCCGACGGCCCAGTGCTCGCCACCGCGCCAGCGAACGCAAACAGCCCAACGAGCCGGGCGTTCCCGCAGAAACCGGGGGTCCTCATCCGTCGACCTCGCGCAGGCGATCCGCGTCGCCGCCGGAGAAGCCCATGAACCACAGCAGCCGAAGCTTCCACGCCGCCCGCGTCGATTCGTAACGCACGAGGCCGAGCAGGGCGCTCCAGGCGCTGCGTTCGCGCGTGCGCTCGTAACTGAAAACGAGCGGCACGCTCACGTCGCGCATCTCACGCGCGCGCTTTGACAGCGGTGCATCCACGCTGAAGCGGGTTGCGCCGCGGACCACGGTCAGCGGCAGCGAACCGTCCTCGGGTCCGAGGCGGATGGCGTCGACCAACGCCGCGGGCGCGGCGACGGCCACGCCGTCCACGGCAACCACGAGGTCGCCGTAGACGAGACCCACGCTCCGCCACGGGCTCGACGCCGCAAGGCCCACGATCACCGCGCCCGCACCCGGCGCAAGTCCGGCGTTGCGCGCTTCGAACTCGGTCGCGCTGCGGAGCACAACACCCACGCGGCGTTCTTCGCGCAGGCGCGTTGCAGCGTCGCGCGCCGCCGGCACCACCCGCGGCACGAGTTCCAGCCGCACCGTTCGCTCGCGTCCCGCACGGTCCACCCGCAACACGAGCGGGGTGCCGGGAGCGAGGCCGAGCTCCAGCGCGCGCCAATGGCTCGGATAACCCAGTTCGAGGCCGCCGATAAGCGCTCGCGCTTCGTCTTTGGGCTCGATCACCGCGAGCAGCAGGTCACCGGGCTCGAGTCCCGCCGCCTGAGCCGGAGAGTTTTCGACCACCTCTACCACCTCGAGGCCCTCGGGTTCCCCCACGAGCGCGTCGAGGCTCTGGCGCGCGTCGCGCACCCGCGCCCCCGAAAACGCGCCCGCATCGAGTGCTTGGCGCGCCGTTTCGTCCGCGGGCTCGACGAGCCACGCGGGCGGTTCTTCGAAGTCCGCAAGGGGCGGCGCGCGCTCCGACAGTGTGGGACCGGCACACGCGAGCACCACGCTCCCAAGGAGAGTGCAGGCGAACAGCGCTGTGGCACGGCGCAGGAGATACGTCGATTTTGACATCACGGTACGGCGCGGCGCGCAAGGGACTGGACAGCGATCAGGGTGCCCACGAGCGCCCACAAAAGGGGGACGGCTAGCGCGGTGGCCTGGTGGTTGAACGGCGCGTTCGCGACACCTTCGGACAACAGTGCGAAGCTCCGCACGGCGGACGTGTCGATCAGCGGCGACGGCAAGTAGGTGCCCGGCAGCCACGCTTCCATGGCATCGCCGCGGACGAGGGCGCGCAACAGGTCGAGCCCCAGCACGCAGCCAAAGGCCGTGGCGAGCGCGCCTGTGCCGTTGCGCACGAGCGCGCCAATGCCAAGGCCGATGCCACCGTAGGCCAAAAGCGGCCAAAGGGCTCCGAGCAGCGCCGTGCGCATTTCGGGCCAGAGTTCTTCCATGGGCACGATCGCAAAACGCTCGCCGTTGGGCAGCAGCTCGCTGACGTCGGTGAAGTCGAACCAGTACGCCGCGAGACCTGCGCAGACGCCGAGCAGGGCCGCATAGGAGGCTGTGGCCGCGCCTGCGACGACAAGCGCTTTCGCAAGCGCGGTGCGCATCCGTCCGACGGGGCGCAGCAGCACGTTGCGCAGCGTGCCGCGTGCGTGCTCGGCGGCGATCAACTGGCTCGCAAGTCCGAGCACCAGCAGCGCAACCACCGGCAAGCCTGCGCCCAGTCCGCGACCGAGCGCTTCGAACGCCGTTACGTCCGTCGTCGTCGCGAGCGTGCCAAGCTCCACTTCTTTCGCGAGCGCGCGTGCCCCCAACGCCCGCCAGCCGATCGCGGCCGCGCCAATTACCGCGGGCACCAGCAGCAGCAGCCAAAAACCCGCGCGCATCAGCCGGCGGTGTTCGTAGCCAAGGAGCCGCATCAACGGGCCTGCGGGCGCGCGGCGCGCGTGCGGTTCGACGGCGGTGGCGGGTGCACTATGGGGTTCGCTCGGCAGCTCGCCGCGGGACGCACGTCGATAGAACGCCGCCAGATCGTGGTCCTCCGCGCGGAACTCGACGAGGCCCGCAGCGCCGAGCGCGCGTGTGACGGCGGCCGGACGCGCGGAGCCGAGCTCGACGTTGAACAGGAGTCCACCGCCCGTGCGCTCCCGCGGATCGAGGGGCGCGAGTTCCAAACGCTCGAGCGCGGCGCGCGCGCGGGCTCCATCTTCGACTTCGATGCGGTACCGCGCACCGCCGCCGGCGAGCAGCTCCGCCGTGTTGCCCTGCACCACGAGTCGCCCTTCGCGCAGGACCGCCACACGATCGCACACACCCGCGAGTTCCGCGAGCAGGTGGCTCGACAGAAGAATTGAACAGCCCTCGCGCTCCACCAGTTCGCGCACGAGCGCGCGCACGTCGTGGATGCCCTCGGGGTCGAGGCCGTTCGTCGGTTCGTCGAGCAGCAAGGTCGTGGGCGAGCCGAGCAGCGCTTGCGCCAGACCGAGCCGCTGGCGCATGCCCTGGCTGTAGGCCGCGACGGGTTTGGACGCGGCGTGGCCAAGGCCGACCTGTTCGATCCGGCGCGCGGCCTCGCGCCGTGCGGCCCCCCGCTCGAGCCCGCCCAAGCGGCCGAGTTCGACAAGGTTCAAATAACCGCCCTTCGACTCCTGGAAGTGGCAGACCTCGATCAGCGCGCCCATGCGCGCGCGGGCCTCCCGGGGGTGCCTGTGGGCATCAAACCCATCAACCAGCACCCGACCCGCGCTGGGGCGCACCAGGCCCAGCGCGGCCCGCATGGCGGTGGTTTTGCCAGCTCCGTTGTGCCCGAGGAACCCCGTGCAGCAGCCGCCCGGGGCGTCCAGCCACAGGTCCGCGACCACCCGCCGGGAACCGTAGGTGACTGAAATGTCTTCGAGCCGCAGCGCCATGTGCGGCCGAGGCTACCCCCCCGGCATCCAGATTCCCAGGGAGGCCCCCCATCCCAGAGCACGCCCGAGGAGATCCGCGCTTGACATCACGCTTGACATCACGGCGTCATGATGCCATGATAGCGCGCTGTGCTGATGACCGACACGACCCGGGAGCGCGACCCCCTCGCTCCCCTGAAGCTGCTGGCCGACGGCACGCGCCTTCGCATCCTCGCCCTCGTCGAGGGTGAAGAGCTCGCCGTCGGGGAGCTCAGCCGGGCCTTGGGCATGGCGCAGAGCCGGGTCAGCAACCACCTGCGGCTCCTGCGCGACGCTGGCCTGCTCGCCGAGCGCCACGCAGGCGCCAGCACGTACCTGCGCCTCGACCGCGGCGCCGGAAACGGCCTTGCGGCACGGCTCTGGGACGCCGTGCGCGACGAGTTGGAGAGTGCGCCGGAGCGCGCCGCCGACCTCGCGCGCCTGGCGCAGGTGCTCGCCGAGCGGCGCGGCCACGACACGGCGTTTTTCGACCGCCTCGCGGGCGAATGGAACAAGATCGCGGGTGAGTTCGAAACCGGTCAGGGCCGCCAGCGCGCCGCCGCGCACTTGCTCGCCGCGCCGGTCACCATCGCCGATGTGGGCTGTGGCACGGGCTACATGGCCGACGCGTTGACGGGCCTCGTCGACCGCTTGATCCTGATCGACCCTTCGCCCGCCATGCTGCGCGAAGCGGAACGGCGCTTTGCCCCGCGCGCACAAACACCGCGCGTCGAGACGCGCGAAGGCCCCATCGAAGCGTTGCCGCTCGACGACGGCGAAGTCGACGGCGTGGTCGCGGGCTTGGTGCTGCACCACGTCGCGAACCTCGACGCGGCGCTCCTGGAACTGCGCCGGGTCCTGCGCCCGGGGGGCAGCGCGGTCGCGCTCGAGCTTTTCCCCCACCGCGAAGCATGGATGCGCGCGGATCTGGGCGACCGCCACCTCGGTCTTGAGCCCGCCGACGTGCTGCGCGCCTTCGCACGCGCAGGCTTCGAAGACATGGTGCTCGAGACCGTTTCCGACCGTTACCGCCCGCGCCGCGCCGATGCCCTCGACGGCCCTGCGGCGGCGGAGTTGCCGCTCTACCTCGTGCGCGGCCGTGCGCCTCGCGCGCCCTCCACGCGCAACTTCGAATCAACCCCGCGCGGCGCGCGCTGACCACAAACCACCGCGACGCGCCCCCCGGCGCGCCGCGGCATCCGTTCCTTCGACCACGTTCTTCTCCCCCTGATCCGCGCCCGCACAGGGCGCCATCCCATGAACACCACCACCAAGACGGCGATCGACTACAAGGTCAAAAACATCGCGCTGGCCGACTTCGGCCGCAAGGAAATCCAACTTGCCGAGCACGAGATGCCCGGCCTGATGGCCCTGCGCGAGGAGTACAAGGGCAAACACCCCCTCAAGGGTGCGCGCATCACAGGCTCGCTCCACATGACGATTCAGACCGCCGTCCTGATCGAGACGCTGGTCGACCTCGGCGCCGACGTGCGCTGGGCCTCGTGCAACATCTTCTCGACCCAGGACCAAGCCGCAGCGGCGGTCGCCGTCGGGCGCAAGGGCACCGTCGCCGAGCCGAAGGGTGTGCCGGTGTTCGCGTGGAAGGGCGAGACCCTGGAGGAATACTGGTGGTGCACCGAACAGGCCCTGACCTGGCCGGACGGCGGCGTGGCGAACATGATCCTCGACGACGGTGGCGACGCGACGCTGCTCGTGCACAAGGGCAAGGAATACGAAGCGAAGGGCGCGGTTCCGCCGGCGACCTCGGACGACCCCGAGGAGTGGCACCACATCATCAGCGTCCTCACGAAGAGCCTCGCGAAGAGCAAGGACAAGTGGACGAAGATCGCGGACGGCATCAAGGGCGTCACCGAGGAGACAACCACGGGTGTGCACCGCCTGTACGAGATGCAAAAGCGGGGTGAGCTGCTTTTCCCGGCGATCAACGTCAACGACGCGGTCACGAAGAGCAAGTTCGACAACCTCTACGGCTGCCGCCACAGCCTCGTCGACGGCATCATGCGCGCGACCGACGTCATGCTCGCGGGCAAGGTCGCGGTCGTCCTTGGTTACGGCGACGTGGGCAAGGGCTGCGCCCAAAGCCTCAAAGGCCAGGGCGCTCGGGTCGTCATCACCGAAATCGACCCGATCTGCGCGCTGCAGGCGGCGATGGAGGGTTACCAGGTCGCGCGCCTTGAGGACCTGCTCGAAACCGCCGACGTGTTCGTCACGGCGACCGGCAACCGCGACGTCATCACCGTTGCGCACATGGAGCGCATGAAGCACGGCGCGATCGTGGGCAACATCGGCCACTTCGACAACGAGATCGACGTGGCCGGCCTCGCGAAGCTGCCCGGCATCAAGAAAATCAATATCAAAAACCCCCGCGAGCACGACAACCAGCTCGACCAGTGGGTGATGCCGACCGGCCGCGCGATCCTCGTGCTCGCTGAAGGCCGACTCTTGAACCTCGGCTGCGCGACCGGCCACCCGAGCTTCGTGATGAGCGCGAGCTTCACCAACCAGGTGATGGCGCAGATCGAGCTCTTCAACAACACCGCCAAGTACGACAAGGCCGTGTACGTCCTGCCGAAGGACCTCGACGAGAAGGTCGCGCGCCTGCACCTGGGCAAACTGGGTGTGCGCCTGACGGAACTGTCGCAGAAGCAGGCCGACTACATCGGCGTGCCGCTGCAAGGGCCCTACAAGCCGGGCCACTACCGCTACTAAGCCCCGCGGGCCGCCTTGATCGAGCGGCCCATCCATCGGGCGGATGGCACCCCACGGGGCGCCATCCGCCCGCTGCATTAGGGCCCGCTGCATTAGGGCCCGCTGCATTAGGGCCCGCTGCATTAGGGCCCGCTGCATTAGGGCCCGCTGCATTAGGGGCCGCTGCATTTGCGTCCGTTGCGTTTTCGGAGCGCGGGGCAGGCTTTGCCAGCCCGATTCGCGAGCCGCATGCAGGAGCGCGCGAGTTGTCTATGCGGCGCCGCGCAGTCCGTGCGCCCGCTCGATCGCCGTTGCGTGGATTCGCAGGCGGCGCCCAACGAGGCCAAGGCGTCGGGATGCTTCGCGGGCTGGAGCGCGGGCCTCCAGGCCCGCCTCGGGTCGAGATGCAAGCTCGACCAAGCGCCGGGCTCGCTCCAGGGCGGGCCTGGTGGCCCGCGCTC
>JBBRWC010000134.1:0-9683 GCA_038246255.1 Planctomycetota bacterium | reverse complement strand
GGGATTGGGGGGGGGGGCGGGGGTGTCCCAGCACCAAAGCATGGGGGGCGCCTTTCACCGGCGCCGCGCCCGTTGCTGGGCGGGCCGCTGGAGTCGGCGCGCGCCGCGCTTCACTCGACGACAAACCAGCGGCGCAGCGAATAACAGGGATCGGGCGCAAAAAACTGGAAGTTGCGCACGCGCTTTGACATCGCAAAGCGCACCGGCACGTTGAGTCCGAACATGTACGGGTTGCTCGCGTAGATGCGGGCCTGAAGCTCGTGGAAGAGCTCGGTGCGGCGTTCCTGGTCGAGTTCGACCTGGATGGCATCGATCAGCTTGTCCGATCCGGGATCCGCGTAACCCGAGTGGTTGGAGCCCGCGCGGTTGGCCCAGCGCGAGTGCCAGATCTGCTCGGGATCGCTTTCGAGCGTCAGGATCCAGGCGAGGTTCGCGCAGTCGTAGTCGTGGTTGCGCAGCTCCTCGAGGAACGTCGCCCATTCGCGCGTTTGGACGCTAAGCCGCACACCGATCTTCGCCAGGTTCTCTTGGTACTTCTGCGCGAAGATCTGGCTCGCCGCATTGCCCGTCGGCATCAGGAACGTGATCTCGAGGGGCTGACCGTCCTTGTCGACGAGCCCATCACCGTCTCGGTCGTACCAGCCGGCATCAGCCAACATGTCTTCGGCCTCGCCCAAGTCGAACGGCATGGGTTCGATGTCGTTGTTGTAGTAGGGCCCGAACTTGTAAGCAGTGCCGGTCACGCGTTCAGCCTGCCCCATCGCGACGGTGCGGATGTATTCCTCCCAGTCGAAGGCGCGATTGAGCGCCCCCCGAACTTGGGGGTCCGCGAGTTTCGGCCGGCGAGTGTTCCACGCCGTGTACCCCATGTAGGGCTGGCGGTGGTAACCCGCGTAGTGGGTCTCCTGGAACTTCGGGTTACGTACGACGTTGCCGAAATACTGCTCGGCTTTCAAACGCGCGTAGAAGTCCAACTGGCCGTTTTGGAGCGCTTGAACCGCCGCGTCGTCATCCGCGATGTGGCGCCAGCGGATCTCGTCCACATAACCGCCGTTGCTCTGGTCGAAATAATCCGCGGTGCGCTGCGCGACGATCACCTGTTCGCTGAACTCGGTGATGCGGTACGGGCCGAGGCCGATCCACTGGGTGTTGAGCGGGCTTTCGTTGATATGGCGGCCCTGCTCTTCGTTGGTCGGGTTCGGCTTGTGGGCCGGGTGGGCGGGATCGGCCAAGTTGTAAAGGTGCGAAGGCAGCACCATGAACGCCGCGAACACGTCCTGCGCGAGGAAGTACTGGTCCGCGTAGTAAAAGCGCACGCGGTGCGGACCGAGCTTCTCGGCGTCGAGCAGCTTGTTGAACTGAAAGCGGACGGCATCGCAGTCCACCGACGGGTTTTTGTAGCTCGCGAACGAGAACATCACGTCGTCGGCGTCGAACGGATGGCCGTCGTGCCAACGCACGTCCTCGCGCAGGTCGAACGTGAACACGGTTTCCCGGTACACCGCTTCGACGTCGGACTTCGGAACGCGGATCGCATTTTCCCCTAGCGGGTGGTCCGGGCTGATGGGTTCGACGACGTAGTGGTCGCCGTCCTCTGTGACGCGGCCGAAGATCCGCTTTGAGCCGTCCGCGAGTTCACGCGCCTCGGGCCGCAGCTCTTTCAGCAGCAAGCTGTCCTCGGTCTCGAAACCCGCGGCGAGGACCGGCTTGTACTCCCAGCTCTCCCAGTCGCGCTGGATCAGGAACTCGTGCACCTCGTAGAGCATCCGGCGAGTGGTCGCCGAGTTCTCCGTCATGTAATTGAGGTGTTTAGGTTTCGACGACAAGTGCACCGTGATGCGCCCCCCGCGACGGGGCTCCGGCAGCGTGTCCGTGCGCGGATCGAAACCCGGGTAGAAGACGTCCGGCAGCGAGGGACCGGCACCAACGCGCACCAGGTCGGCGGCGAGCTCCGGTGCGGCGGGCTCTTGGGCGGCGGACGCCTGGGGTGCACGGAGAACCACGACGCCCACCACCGCCGTCAGCGCCGCGAACAGGGCCAATGCGGAGCGGGCGATCGATCGAAAGCCGGAGACGGCGGGAGAAGGGCCGGTCTGATCCGCGAGGGGCGTCATTGGGTTTCCTTGCCGGGGTGTCGACCCCGCGCAGGCGCGCAGGGGGTCTATCGTCGGGTTCCGGGTCGAGCGGCCACCGAGGTGGACCACCGGCCGGGCTGGCGCTCAGCATAGCCCTCCCCCCTGCGGACGGTCACGGACGACCCACCAAACCCGCACCGGTGGAACCACCTGCAATGGTCTGGTAAGCGAGCGCGGCCCGCGGAGCCGTGCAGCGGTCTCGCTGCGTTGCACCCGTAGGATGCCGCCGATGGCGCGACCGGTGCGGAGGCTTTGGTGGCGGCAGGGACTTTCCCTCGCGCTGCTCGGCGGGCTGCTGTTCCTCGTCCTGCGGGCCATTGGCGCGGCGCGGATCGAGCGGGCGGACGTCGTGTTCAACAACTCGACGGAGATCTCGACCCTCGACCCCGCCACCGTGACCGGGGTGCCCGAAGGCCGCATCCTGCGCGCGATCTTCGAGGGCCTGACGATCAAGGACCCGCTCACCCTGGAGGCGCGGCCCGGCATGGCGGAGCGCTGGGAGGTGTCCGCCGACGGACTCGTCTACACGTTTCACCTGCGGCCCGATGCCCTGTGGACGAATGGCGATCCTGTGACGGCGCACGACTTCGTCTACTCCTGGAAGCGCTTCCTCGACCCGCGGACCGCCGCCGAGTACGCCTACCAGCTTTGGTACGTCGTGGGCGCCGAGGCTTTCAGCACTCAGGTCGGGCCTGACGGAGCGCCGCTCAATGGTTTCGACACGGTCGGCATCCGCGCGCTGGACACTCTGACGCTGGAGGTGCGGCTCGCGGCGCCGACCCCGTTCTTCCTGCAATTGACGGCGTTCTACCCGCTCTATCCCGTCAATCGCCGCAACATCGAAGAGGCCCAAGCCGCGTTCCCCGACACCTGGCAGTACGAATGGCTGCGGCCTGAGCGCCTCGTCACCAACGGGCCGTTTGTGATCAAGGAGCGGCGTGTCAACGACCGCATCCGCCTGGTCAAGAACACACGCTATTGGGCCGCCGACGAGGTCGCGCTCAACACCATCGACGCCCTCGCGATCGAGTCCTACCTCACCGGCCTCAACCTCTACCTGTCGGGGGAGGTCGACTGGATCAACCTGGTGCCCGCCTCCCTCGTCCCGCGCCTATTGCCGCGCGAAGACTTCGACCCCACACCCTACTTCGGCTCCTACTTCTACCGCGTCAACACAACCAAACCGCACCTTGCGGACAAACGCGTGCGGCGCGCGCTCGCGCTCGCGATCGACCGCCGCGCGATCACCGAAAAGATCGTCAAATCGGGTCAGCGGCCCTGGTACTCCTTCGTCCCGTACGGGATGGAGGGCTACACCGCGCAGTCGTTCGCGCGCGCAAGCAGCGCACAAGGGAATGCGGACGGCGACGCGGGCGATGGTCCGGCGCAGCTCGCCGCGGACCAGGCGGAAGCGGTGCGTTTGTTCGCGGAGGCGGGTTACGGGCCCGGCGCGCGGCCGTTCCCGACGATCGAGCTGCACTACAACACGAGCGAGACGCACCGCGACATCGCCGAAGTTGTCGCCGACACGTGGAAGCGTGTCCTTGGCATCGACGCCAAGCTGCTGAACCAAGAATGGAAGGTGTACCTCGACACCCAGAGCAACCTCGGATACGACGTGTCGCGCTCGGCGTGGATCGGCGATTACCTCGATCCCAACACGTTCCTCGACATGTTCGTGACGGGCGGTGAGAACAACAAAACCGGCTGGGGCAACGCCGAATACGACGCCCTGATCCGCCGTTCGAGGTTCGAAGTGGATCCGAGCGCGCGGCGCGAACTTTTGGAGGCGGCGGAGCGCATCCTGATGGACGAGCTGCCGATCCTGCCGATCTATTCCTACGTCACCCAGAACGTGGTGAATCCGCGATTGGGCGGTTTCCCCGGCAACCTGCTCGACGAGCAGTTCCCGCGCTTTTGGTACTGGATGGACGATGAAGAGCTCGCCGCGCGGCGCGCGGCGCTCCCCGCGGACCAAACCGTCGTCGATGCACCCGGCCCGCGTGAAGGGCTTTACTCCCCCGCACAAATGCGTCGCCGCGCAGCGGGATCGGGCGCACCCACGAACGGAGCGCCCGAGTGATCCCGTTCCTCCTGCGCCGGCTCCTGTGGTTTGCGATCACGCTGCTCGGCGTGGTCACGATCTCGTTTTTCCTGATGCGCGCGGTGCGCGGCGGACCGTTCGACGGCGAACGGCGCCTGCACCCCGCGATCGAAGCGAACCTCGCCGCGCGTTACAACCTCGACTGGCCCCTGTGGCGCCAGTACCTGCAGTACCTGGGGCCGTTCAACCTGCGCGCCGACGGTATCGGCGGGCTGCTCGTGGTCGAGGACGAGGCCGCGCGCCTCGCGAAACCCGCGCCCGAACAAGCCCAGGGCAGCACGGTGCGGTTCGGCTCGAACGTCTGGACGTTCACCGGCGACATCGGCCCACGTCCATTCGGCGGTGTGCTGACCGGCGACCTCGGTCCGTCGTTCAAGTACCGCGACTTCACAGTCAACGACATCATCGGACAGTCGTTGCCGATCTCGGTCGCGCTCGGCAGCGTGGCGTTGCTGTGGGCGCTCGTGCTCGGGCTGACCGCGGGCATCGGCAGCGCACTGTGGCGCGGCACACGCGTGGACCTTGGACTGCGCCTCGTCGCCACTCTGGGGATCGCGCTGCCGAACTTCGTCATCGCCGCGTTCCTGATCCTGCTGTTTGCGTTCCTCGTGCCCGTTCTGCCGGTTGCGGGTTGGGGCCGCGCGGAGCACATGATCCTTCCGGGATTTGCGCTGGGAGCACCGTTCGCGGCCTACATCGCTCGTTTGACGCGCACGGGCATGCTCGAAGTGTTGTCCCAAGACCACATCCGCACCGCACGCGCGAAGGGCTTGCCCGAGTGGCTCATCCTTCTGCGCCACGCGCTCAAGGGCGGTGTGCTGCCGGTCGTGAGTTACCTCGGCCCCGCGACGGCGGGCATCCTGACCGGCAGCCTCGTGATCGAGCGCCTGTTCGGCATCCCCGGCACCGGCTCGCACTTCGTCAATAGCGCGCTCAACCGCGACTACACCCTCAGCATGGGTGTCACGATCCTCTACACCGTGCTCGTGTACACGCTCAACACCCTGGTCGATCTCGCGTACACGCTGCTCGATCCGCGGATTCGGCTGGAGGAGAGCTGAGGGTGCGGACCAAGGATCAAAGCACCGCTTCGGCGCACGCCGAACTTTCCCCGCGGGAGCAGCGCGCGCGCGATGACCAGCGGCTCGCGCAGGCGCGCCAGCATCGCGGCCAAAGCCTCTCCCAGGACGCGTGGCGGCGGCTGCGCCGCAACCGCGGTGCCTTTTGGGCACTCGTGTTCCTCGCGCTGTTTGCGCTCGCGAGCTTCACGGCGCCGCTGTTGCCCCTCGCGTCGCCGACGGCGCTGATGCTCGAGTCCGAGCCCCAACCGCCGCCCTGGCCGCTCGGCGCCAACCCCCGGCTCTCGGAAACGGCGCAGGCGCGCGCGGGTTTTGGCGCCGGAGCGACCCGCGGCTACCGCGCGCTCGCGGACGACGGATGGCAACACCGCACGTTCGTCGACGTGGAGTTGACGATGCCGCTCGGCGCGCTCGAACCGCGTCCCGACGAAGCCATCGCCGCCCTCGTCGCGCGTGTGGCCAGCCGCGAGCCGCGTGTGTTCGTGCGCGCGGGCGACACGCCGGGAAAGTTTGTGCAGCGCCACGCGTTGCCCCAGTGGTCCGACGATCGGGCGCGCACGGACTGGATGCCGACCGGACGGCGCGCAGCGATCGAAGCGGCGCTTGTCCTCGCGGAGGGCACCGCGCTCGCCAACGTGTCCCTCGCGGCGCCGCTCGCGGGCGGCTTGATCCAAAGTGTCGAAGCGCGTCCCTATCCCGGCGGCCTCGAAGTTGTCGCGACGTTCGCGGGGAGCGCCAACGCCGAGCTGGACGCCGTTCCGCGGCGTTACCGCTTGCCCTGGCGTGCGGCGGGATCGGCCGAGGTGATGGCGATCGACGTGGACGGCGTGCGACTCGCATCCGGTGCAGTGCGCGGGCCCGATGGAGAATGGCCCGCGTTGGCGGCGGAGTTGGCACTCGAACCCGCACTGGAAATGCGCTTTGCCGGCCGCACACTTGCTTTCGAGGGCCCGTTGACCGATTTCGAAGCGCGCGGTCCGAACGGCGCTGCAGCAACGCTCGAGCGCCGCCGCGCCGTCGTCGATGAACTTTCGCCCGTCGCGGCCCACGACCTCGGAGCGCGGGTCGCGCGCGCGCTCGCGACCGAGGGCCGCGGCAAACTCGCCGCCCTGGCGCACACCGACGGTATCTGGGACCTCGGCGCGTTCGACACCACGCTGCTCAACCTGCGCGGCCGCATCTTCGGCCTCTGGCAAAGCGGTCCGCTGCTTGGCACCGATGCGAAGGGCCGCGATCTCCTCGCGCGCATCGTGTGGGGCAGCCGCATTTCGATCCAGGTTTCGCTGGTCGCCACCCTGTGCAGTCTGGCGATTGGCGTGACGTGGGGCGCGCTCGCGGGCCTGCTCGGCGGGCGCGTCGACAACACGATGATGCGCATCGTGGACATCCTCTATTCCGTGCCGTTCATCTTCATCGTGATTTTTCTGATCACGCTGTTGAACGAATACCGCACGGAGCTGGCCGACCACGGCATCGGCTATATGACGATCTTTTACCTCGTCATTGGCGCCATCTACTGGCTGACAATGGCGCGGGTCGTGCGCGGTCAGGTCCTTGCGCTCAAAAATCAGGAGTTCGTCGAGGCGGCACGCACGCTTGGTGCATCGACCCCGCGCATCCTCTTTGCGCACCTCGTCCCGAACGTGCTGAGCATCGTGATCGTCTACCTGACGCTGACGATTCCCGCGGTCATGCTGTTCGAAGCGTTTTTGTCCTTCCTCGGCCTCGGTGTCGAGCCCCCGCGTGTGAGCTGGGGCCTGCTCGCCGTGGATGCCACGGATTCGATCAGTGCCGTCGTCGTTTACTGGTGGGCCATCGTTTTCCCGTCCCTCGCCATGGGCTCCGCGTTGCTCGCTCTCAACGTCCTTGGCGACGGCCTGCGCGACGCGCTCGACCCCAAACTGCGAGGGAAGGATTGAAAGCGCCGGTTTTGGAAGTCAAGGACCTGCGGGTGCGCTTCGAAACGCACCAGGGGGTTGTGCGCGCAGTCGATGGCATTTCCTTCGCGCTGGCGCCCGGCGAGGTGCTGGGTGTCGTCGGCGAGAGCGGTTCGGGCAAGTCCGTGACGAGCCTCGCGCTCATGGGCCTCGTGCCCACGCCACCCGGTGTCGTGGAAGCGAGCCTGCTGCGTGTGGCGGGCCACGACGTGCTCGGCCTGGACGCACGCGCCATGCGCCGATTGCGGGGCAAGGAAATCGCGATGATCTTCCAGGACCCGATGACGTCGCTCAATCCACTCTTGACGGTGGAGCGCCAGCTCACCGAAGTGCTGGTTCAGCACGAAGGATTGACCCGGCGCGCGGCGCGGGTTCGTGCGGCGACGGCGCTCGGCGAAGTTGGCATTCCCGCGCCAGAAACGCGGCTCGACGCTTATCCGCACGAACTCTCCGGGGGCATGCGCCAACGGGTGATGGTCGCGATGGCGCTCCTTCTGTCGCCGAAAGTCCTGATCGCGGATGAGCCCACCACGGCGCTCGATGTGACGATCCAGGCGCAGATCCTCGACCTGATGAAGGACCTGCAGCGCCGACGTGGCACGGCCATCGTGCTCATCACCCACGACCTTGGGGTGGTCGCGGGCATGGCGGACCGTCTGCAGGTGATGTACGCGGGCCGGGTCGTCGAAACCGGCCCGGTGGACGAAGTGTTTGCCCACGCGATGCATCCGTACACGCTGGGGTTGTTGCGCTCGGTGCCGCGTCTTGGCGGAGATCCCGAGTTGCGCCTCGAGGCGATCGAAGGCGCGCCACCGGACCTCGCGGCGCTGCCCCAAGGTTGTGCCTTCGCACCACGCTGCCCGTTTGTGCAGCCGGCATGCCGCGCGAGCACTCCGGCGCTGATTCCGGTGCTCGCGGGACGCACCAGCGCCTGTTTTGAAACCGCCGGGCTGCTGCCCCGCCGCGCGCGGGAGGAACGCAAGTGAACAACGCTCCCCTCTTGCGTGTGCGCGACCTCCGCAAGCGTTTCCCCGCCGGCGGCCGCAGTTTGTTCGGAGCGCCCCGGGCATGGCTCGACGCGGTCGCCGGAGTCAGCTTCGACCTCGAGCGCGGTGAATCCCTCGGCCTCGTGGGTGAATCGGGCTGCGGCAAGTCGACGACGGCGCGGCTCCTGATCGGTTTGATCACCGCGACGTCGGGCTCGGTGCAGCTCGACGGCGCAGAGCTGATCGGCCTGTCGCGCCGGGGTTGGATGCCCCACCGCCGGCGCATGCAGATGATCTTCCAGGACCCCTACGCGTCGCTGGATCCGCGTCAAAGTGTCGAATCGATCCTGACCGAGCCCCTGCGCATCCACCGCGTCGGCAAACCGCGCTCGCGGCGCTTGCGCGCGCTCGAGTTGCTCGACTCCGTCGGCCTATCGGCCGGCCACCTCGCGCGTTACCCCCACGAGTTTTCCGGCGGCCAGCGCCAACGCATCGGCATCGCCCGCGCGCTTGCGCTGCAACCGGAGCTGATCCTGTGCGACGAGCCCGTCAGCGCGCTCGACGTCTCGATCCAGGCGCAGGTGCTCAACCTCCTGCGCGACCTGCAGGAGCAGCACGGATTTTCGTACCTGTTCATCGCGCACGACCTCGCCGTCGTGCGCCACCTGTGCCGCCGCGTCGCGGTCATGTACCTGGGCCGCATCGTCGAAATCGCGGACCGCCGCGAGCTGTTCGAAACACCCCAACACCCGTACACGCGGGCGTTGCTCTCGGCCATCCCCGTGCCCGATCCCGCGATCGAGCGCACCCGGCGTCGGATTGTTCTGTCCGGTGACGTCCCTTCGCCGCTCGCACCGCCGCCCGGCTGCGCGTTCCACCCCCGCTGCCCCGACGAACCGCGCGTACCCGGCAACCGCTGCCGCCGCGAAGCCCCGCTCCTCACCCCCCTCGACGGCACACCCCGCCACTCGAGCGCCTGCCACCTGACGACGCCCGCCCCATAGCCGAGCCAGCGCGCCGATCCCCCCCTGGCGGCAGGCTTCGCGCGGCTCCCCCCAAGAAGGGGCAGGGCGAACGCAAAGGTCCAGGCGGCAACTACCCTGACACCGGGGGGTATCGGCCCGAACCGCTACCCTCTGCCGGGGGACTTAGACTTGGAGTTCCTATCCCCTTCGAGCGCTGCGCGGCGTTCTGATCCGAGGCCCGACGGACGAGACGCCTGGCGCTGACTCTGCCGTCGACGATCGATGCCGCTCGTGGCGCGGCAAGCGCGAGGTCACGGGGATTCAACATCGACGAATCTTCGGGACGGGGCCTTGTGATCCGACGTTTCTCCCCTACACACCCCGTGCTTCGGCGCGCCCGACGACATGCGCAACGGTCGCGCGTCGAGGTTCGCTGCTTGCGAAATCCGTCCGCCGATCCCTCGGACTCCAACGTCC
>JBBRWC010000133.1:0-9733 GCA_038246255.1 Planctomycetota bacterium | reverse complement strand
TGGCCGCCGCCGCGGCGCTGTGCGACGCGGCGGCGGTTGCCCTCGTTGGCGAAGGTCCGAGCGCGGAGGGGGCCGCGACTCGCGCGCGGGCACAGGTGCTGGATCTTGCGCTGGAGCGGGGGGAGTACACCCGCGCCGCGCGGCTCGCCGACGGGCTCAGCCAGTCCCTGGCCGCGGGTGAACTGAACGAGCGTGCGCTCGAAGACGTCCACGGCCCAGAGGACCCGGCGCACGACGGGTCGCCGCGGGCACTCTTCGGCGCGCTCGCCGAACAGTCGCGGGCGCGAGTGGCGCTGCGCGCGGGGAACCTGGACACCGCGCGGCTCCATGCGGAGCGCGCCCGGATTCGCGCCGCATCCTCTGCGGCGGCCCGCGCGCACCAGGACAGGCTCGACGCCGAGCTGAGCGCCGCCGAACAGCCGTAACCCGCCAAAGGCGCCCATCCGTCGAAGGTATTGCGACACCCCGGCCGCCTCGGGCGCGGAGCGCCATCGGACGGCCACAACGGTCCCCGTGCGCTGGATGAGCCGATTCCGAGGCGTCCGCGGACGATCGCCGCGCGCGGTTTGGGCGAAGGCCCGAGCGCCCCGTTGGCCCCGCTCGCCGGACGGTCGTAGACTTCCGCCGCCGTGTCCTCGCCTGATTCCCCCCACGTGCCTGCAGCCGGCGTCGGCACGGGCCTTGCTTCCTGGCGCGCCGGCGCCGGGCTCTTCCTGATCTCGGCCGCCGTGCTCGCGCTCCAGGTGCTGCAAACGCGGCTCCTGTCGGTGCAGATGTGGCACCACCACTCGTACATGGTGGTGACGATGACCCTGCTCGGTTTTGCCGCCGCCGGGTCGCTCGCGACGGTGTGGCCCGCGCTCGTTCGCCCGCCGGTGGCGACGAAGCTGTCGATCACGGCCACGCTGTTCGCGTTCACGACCCTGGGCGGGTACCTGATCCTCGGCGCGACCGCGGACCGCGCGGCGGAGTTGACCGCCAGCGGGCACTACTGGGCGTTGGGCGTTTTTTACTCATACCTGCTCGTCCCCTATTTCTTCGGCGGCCTGGCAGTCACGATCGCTCTTTCGGCGGCGCGCTCGGTGCCCCGGCTTTACTTCTGGAACCTGATGGGCAGCGCGCTGGGAGCGTGGCTGTTCATCGCTCTCATCGCACCCCTGGGCGGCGAGCGGCTGCTCGTGTTCTGTGCGGCGCTGGGCCCGCTGGCCGGCCTTTTCTTCGCGCGCGCTGAGAGCACCGCCGACCTCGCGCCCGGCCGCGCGCGCCCGAAAGCCGGGCTGATCTGCGCCGTCCTGGGGCTCCTCGTGTGTGCACTGACGTTTGCCGATGCACCGCGCTGGTTCAAGGTCGGTGTGGCGAGCACGAAAGCGATGGTCGACACGCTCAAGCACGTGCCCGGCGCGGAGCACGTCGGCCAGCGCTGGAGCCCGATGTGCCGCCTCGACCTGGTGCGCAAGGGCGACGAGATCCTGATCTACCAGGACGGCGACGCGATCACCGTCATGCACTCGGATGCGAGCTGGGCAGGCCTCGCGCCCTGGGTCGCGCTCAACACTCTGGGTTACGAGATGCAGGACATCCGGCGCGCCGCGGGAGCACCACCCATCGACGCGCTGGCGATCGGCATCGGCGGCGGGATCGACCTGCGTTACGCCATGCAGCGCGGCGCGCGGTCGGTCCTTGGCATCGAGATCAACCCCGAGACCGTCAAGCTGGTCGGCGAAACCTGGCGCGAGTTCAACGGCGACGTTTACCACCAACCCGGGGTCCAGGTGGTGGTGGGGGAGGGTCGCAGCACCCTGCGCCGTATCGAGCGCACCTACGACCACATTCAGCTTTCGGGCACCGACACGTACACGGCGGGCAACGCCGGGGCGTACGTGCTCTCCGAGTCGTACCTCTACACGATGGAGGCCCTCGAGGAGTACTTCGAGCGACTCGACCCGAACCACGGCACGCTGGGCATGATCCGGCTCGGTTACGACCCGCCGCGGGAGAACCTGCGCCTGTTCGGCATGGCGCTCGCCGTGTTGCGCGACGAGTTTGGCGTGGCCAACCCCTCACAACACGCGGCCATCATCGGCCACGCGCACCCCTACGAGCGCACCGGCGAAATGGTGCGCTTCACGGGCAGCGTTTTTTCGCGCCAACCGATCCCCGATCAGGCGAAGGCCTACTTCGAGCAGGCGGGCGAAGTCGAGGGTTATTCTCCGCTCTACGTGCCCGGCGTGACGCCGGCCGACAGCCCGTTCGCGCGTCTGGCCGCTGCGATCGACGCCGGCACGGAGGACGCCTTCTACGCGGACTACCGGTGGACGATCGAGCCCGTCACCGACGACTCGCCGTTTTTCTTCAACTTCCACCACTGGCGCGACATCTTCGACAAGTCGAGCCGCAACGTGCGCAACTGGGAGGACCTGACCGGCGGTCCGATCGGCCTGCGCATCCTCTTCGCACTGCTTGTCCAGGGGTCGCTGCTGGTCGCCGTGCTCGTGCTTCTTCCGCTCCTCGTGCTGCGCCGCGAAGGACTGAAAGCACCCAACGCCGCGCGCCACCTCGTGTACTTCCTCTCGCTCGGGGCGGGGTTCATGTTCCTCGAGATCAGCACGATCCAGCGGCTCGTCCTGTACCTCGGGCACCCGACGTACTCCCTGACGGTGGTGCTCTTCTGCTTCCTGTTTTTTGCGGGACTCGGCAGCCTCTTCGCCGCGCGTTTGTCCGCGCGCCCGACACGCGGTCTGCGCATCGCCATCATCTGCCTGTGCATCGGCATTGCGATCCTGCTGCTCGTGTTGCAGCCGATCCTCGATGCGACGTTGTCGCTGCCCCTTGCTGCGCGCATCGCGATCACGGCAGCGGTGCTTGCGCCGGTCAATTTCGCGATGGGCATGCCGTTCCCGCTGGGTCTCGAGCGCCTGAAGCGCCTCGCTCCCCGGCTCGTGCCCTGGGCGCTGGCGGTCAACGGCGGCGCTAGCGTGGTGGCGTCGATCCTGTGCATCGTCATCGCCATGGAAACCGGCTTCCAAGCCGTCGCCATGCTGTCGCTCTGCATCTACGCGCTGGCCGCCCTGGTGGCGACGACGGGCCCTCTGTCCGCGGCGCGCACGGGCGGCTGAGCGCGGGGACCCGGACGCGGAACCCGTGCGGCCCACTTCGATGTCGATGCCATCGCCGAAGCCTCCCATTCGGCCTAGAGGCTGACTGTCCAGGTCCCCGGGGCCGACCTCGCCATCCGAGGCGACGTGCGGGTGAACGAGCCTCGCAGGATCAGGGGCGTTGCGCGCGGGTATCCTTGGGGCGGCTCAGTCGACGCCCATGGAACTCGCCAGTTGGATCTTGTTTGCGATGGGTGTGCTCGGCGCCCTGGACATTCTTTTGTTCCACATGCTGGGGCAGAACCTGCGCGGCCGGGTGGAGTCCCGCGCGGAGCTCGTGACGCACTTCCTGCGCGGCCCGGCGTACTTCGCGCTGTTCCTGTGGGTGCCGAACAGCGCTCCCAGCGGTGCGGCCGCGTGGTTGCTGCTCGCGCCCCTTGCCGTGGACTTCGCGATCTCCGTGGCGGACTTTTCCCTGGAGCCGAGCAGCCGTCGCAGCGCCGGTGGACTGCCGCCGGGCGAGTACCTGTTGCATGTGTTGCTGGCCATGCTTTTTGGAGCGCTCGTCCTCACGGTCGTGCAACAGGTCGGCCCACGCCTTTTCGTTGCGACGGATTGGGGTTTTGGCCACAGCGATGCTCCCCTGTTGCTGCGCGTGGTGCTTGCAGCGATGGCTCCTATCGCCCTGGTCTCGGCGGTGCTCGATTTGATGGCCGTGCGGCGCCTCGGCAAGTCGGTCCGAACGGACCCCGTGCGCACGCCACGCGCAACGGTGGGGTGAACCCGTTGCGGTCCGAGCGCGCACACGATCGCAATGCCGCGCTCTTCGCGCTTCGGGATCCGGATTGGCGCGGCATCTACCGCGCGGGCGGTTGGTGGCTGCTGGTTCCGGTGATCGGATGGCCCGTGGTGCTGGGGTATCGGCGTCGGTTGGTCGAGCACCTGTTCGCGCCGATGGAGACGCCGCTGCCGCGCTTTCGCGGCCAAGTGGGGCGCCTTCTACTCGCCGGATGGGGCGCGATGGCGGTGATTTTTGCGCACATCGCGCCTGTCTACGTGGCGCTCTTCAGCCTGCTTCTCGACCGCGGCTGGACACCCGGCGCAATGGCGCTGTGGTGCGCCGTTGGTTTTGCTGTGCTGCCGCTTTGGTCGCCGCTTTCGCTGCCGCTCGCCATCGGTGCCGCCGCATGGACCGGTTGGATCGGCGGCGCGGAAGCAGCGCTCTTCGCCGCCGCCTTCGCGGTGTCGGTGTTCGTCGTGCCGTCGGGCTTGCTCGAAGTTTCGCGCACCGGCAACTACTTCAGCGCCGCGCGCATCGACCGCAGTCTCGCGCGCATTCTGCGCGCGCCGCGCGCCTACCTGCGTGCGTGGGCGTTTGGGCTCGTCGGTCAGACGGTGGTGCCGCTCACGCTGATTCTGTGGCCCTGGACGTTGTTCCACGCGTACGTGGCCACCGTCGTGCGCTTCAACCAACTGCTCATCGACCAGGACCAAGCGCCCGGTCGCGGCTGGCTGGCGTTCGCCGCAGAAGCGGGCACGCCACCCGGTCCCGAGCAGATCGACGGCGCAGGCCGCCCGATCACGGTGCTCGCCCTTGGCCCATTCGCCCTTCCGTTGCCGCAGTGGGCGAGCGCGCGCTGAAACGGGAGCCAGCCTCGGCCTCGTTTTGGCCGGCTCACAGGTCGAGCGCGTCCGTCGAGGGGCCGGCGGGGCCCCATTCGACCGTGGCGAATTTTGACTCGTGTTTGAGCGTGTAGGTGCCTGCGGGCAAGCGCAGCTCGAGCCAACCGTCGATGCCTGTCGTCACGGACGTGGTGTGCAGCTTGCCACCCCAGGCGAGGCGGGTGTGTGCGCGCGGATGGCTCGTGTCGGCGTCGAGAACTTGGAGCCTGCCCGCGTGCAGCGTCACGTCGAGGCGCACGTCGAGTTCGCCTCCGGGGTCGAGTTGCGACGGCGTCGGTGGCGTGAAGCTCCACAGGCCGTCGCTCGACGACAAGCTCAGCTCCCACGAGCCGGGTTCGAGCCGTTCGAGGTGCGCCGCGCCGTCCGCGCCTGTAGTGGCCTCGGCCGTGAGGGGGTGCTCCCGCGCGCTCCGCGATGTCGAGCGAGCGTGCACACGCAAGCCCGCGGCGGGCTCTCCGTCGACCGTCGCCTCGCAGCGGATGGTGCCGCGGCTCTGTTTCGTCAAATCGAACGTCGCGACGGTGTCGATCGGGCCCGTCACGGTGACGGATCCGAGTGGCCGTCCGACTCCGGACGAGGATTCCCAACGGCCAGCGTCGCGCGAAAGCGGGTTCCTGCCTTGGTGCAGCGTCAGGTCGCACGTGCCCGGGTGGAGCGGAGTCACGCGGAACTTCCCGTCCGACCCCACCGAGGCCCGCGGCGGTGCTTCGCCGAAGATCCAGTGCCACCCCAACTGGCCGAGGACATAGACACCCTGACCGCGTGCTTCGACCCACGCGTGCGCAAATGTGTCGGGTTCAGCGAGGATGTGGCCCACGATCGCGCCGTGTGATGGGGTTGGGACTTCGACGGTCGCCGTCGCTCCGGGTGCGAGCTCGAACGGCCCGCTGTCCCCATGGAACTCGTGGTGGAAGCGCGCGACAACGCGGAACGTGCCGCTCGACAACCCGCTGAACTCGAACGACCCCGCGTCGTGCGTTCGCGATTCCATGCGCAAGCCGGCGCGCGGATCACTCGACGACGCACCTTCGATGAACGCGAGCGCCCAATCGACATCATGGGTGGCGTCGGCGATCACGACCGAGACTCCCCCGGCCTGTTCGGGAGCGACACCCACGAGGCTTCCCTGGACCGCCGATTCGGGCTGCAGCGTGATCGCAACCTCTCGGACTTCGCCCGGTGCAAGCTCCAACACCTCCGCGCTTCCTCGTCCGAAGCCGGGCGCCACCACTTGCAGTTCGAAACCGGGCGGCTGGGTGCTTTGCAGTCGTTCCTCGACGGGGCGGAGCGGCAGGACGGGCATCAAACCTCGATAGATCCCATCGGTCGGCATTGGGCTACCCGCGGCACGCAGTTCGAACTCATCCGGTCCAAAGCCGGTTCCGCCGCGGTGGATGAAGCGCAACCGCAGGCCGTATTCCTCGATGGTGCTGCCCATTGCATCGTGCACCGAGAGCTTGACCGCGGCGTTGCCCACAAGTGCGGCTCTGCGCTCCGATCCCGTTTGCACGCCGCTTTGCCGCCAGGGCTCGCAGTGCGGATCGTTGATTTCGAGGTCGTACAGACCGGGCTCGAGGTTGTCGAAGCTCCACTTCTGCGAAGAGCCCGCGACGCGCATGGCCACATGCTCGCCGCTCGGCCCGCGCGCCACGATCGTTCCGGGCATGGGGTTGCCGAACACGTGGAACGCGCGGTTGAAAGTCGTCACCGTGATGCGGCGTGAGGTGTCGGGGCCCGCGTACACAATGTCCCCGCGGGTTTCCGCGCCCGCGCGCACGTCCACTTCGGGTCCGCTGATCCATCCGGTGATGCGCGAGTTGGCCGAGAGCCGCGCGCGGCCCGGCGGAAGTCCTTCGAGCACGAACTCGCGGGTGTCAGGGTCGACGCGACCGTTCACGCGCGCCGCCATGCGACCCTGCTCCCCCGTCTTGTGAAGAGACTCGCCCGTCACGGACCATTCGCCCGCGACGGGTTTGCCCGCGGCATCGACGACGCGGCCGCGAACCGTTCCACTGGGGACCAGGACGATTTCGCCGATGTCCGTGATCTCGCGCGGCGGGAGCGAGTCCCAGCGCCATCCGACGCTCGCAAATCCGCGCTGCGAGGCATTCAAAGAAAACTGAAAGGCGAGCGGCGGATCGAAACGGAATGAAAACCGGCCGTCTTCGTCGGTGACGCCCTCCGGATGGACCCAGTCGCTCGGCGACCCGTGGCGAAGCAGCCGAGCCGAGTTGCCGCCCCCGCCCCACATGCGCAGCTCCACACCGGGCGCAGGCGAGCCATCTTGCAGCACGAAGCGCCCGCGGAGTTCGGCGAGCTCTGCGACCGGAGTCAGGGGAGCGTCGGGCGTCGCTGGCACTGCCGCGGCTTGTCGCGCGCTCTCACCGACCGCTGTCCGAGTGTTGAGCTCGTCCGTGGGCGACGCACGCGGGGGACTCGGCTGCAACGGAGCCTGGGCCGCGGGAGTGGCCGCCTCAGCGCGCTCGGGCGCAGTGGTCGAGCGTTCCGCGCCGCGATGCGCAACCGCGAACCAAAGTGCGCCAAGGACAAGCACGGTGGCCACGAGGCCGACGAGCCATCGGCCAGTGGCCGGACGAGCGCGCGGATCCATGGGGCAAACCTTACCCCT
Organism: Planctomycetota bacterium; assembly: GCA_038246255.1. Lineage (GTDB taxonomy): Bacteria > Planctomycetota > UBA1135 > UBA1135 > RI-242. The sequence goes on along the minus strand of JBBRWC010000133.1, from coordinate 2,326 downwards.
CACCGCCGTGGTGTGTCGCGTAACACGCCGGTCACGCGCGTGGCGTCCCCGGGATCGCGCGCCGGACCCGGGTCGGTGCGGCTCCGTGCGCGTTCAGAGGATCCCTTGGCAGCCCGCGCTGCAATCGACCGCCCCGACCGTTCCATCGAGACTCCGACGACGGGCTCGGCTGTGTCGCGCTCTTTGACCGCTCCCCCTCGTTATGGAGGGCTGGAGGCGTCGCGAAACGCGGCGCGCGCCTCGAGCGCTCGCGGGCAATAGCAGCGCCAGCGGCAGCGCCAGCGCCGTTGCGTCGACCCTGTGCATCGTGAGCGCGATGGGAACTGGTTTCGAAGCCATGGCCATGCTCTCCGCGGTCATCCGCGCACGGGTAGCGCTTGGTGGCAACGACCGAAGCGCTCTCCGCGGCGGGCGTGGGCGGCTGACCGCAGGCACGCGGGTCTCCCGTGAAAGCGCGGGCCCGGTATCCCCGTCCGATTGGCGCTGTCCGCCCGCCTGCCCGCTGTGAGGGGATCTCTCCCCGCGCGCCTCCCTTCGCGTTCGTATTCACCATTCATGAACGGTGTATCCCGATGTTCTTAAAGGGCCAAGACATCATCGCGAGCCTTCAGCTCTGCGTCGGGTCAGTCCCCCGCTGGACCTACGCCGAGCTCGCGGCCCTGTTGGGCGACCTGCTCGATGAACACGTGCTCGTCGGCGGAATGGCAGCGGGGCTGCTTATCACGGATCCGGGCGCCGAACCCCGTGCGGCCAACCATGGATGTCGATGTCATCGTCGAAGCATCCACCCTCGCCGAACTCCACTCGTTCGGCTCGCGGCTGCGCGCACGCGAGTTTCGAGAGGGCGATCGACCGGACGATCCCATTTGTCGTTGGCGGCACAGTGATCTGGTACTCGACTTGCTGCCGCTAGCGGATTCGGCACTGGGCTTCAGCAATCGCTGGTACCGTGCGGCGTTCGCGAGCGCCAGAATCTTGAGCCGTTGTGGTTGCCTCACGCATCGCAGTGGCGTGACAACTCGCCGTCCACGTCTCACGCGTCTTGCGCGCGCGTTCTCTTCGACGCGCAGGCAGGCTAGAGTTTCATCAAGTCGTGGCCGAACAGGATGCCGCGATCGTTGGACCCACCGCCAAAGCTGGCCGTGCCAACGCGGATGACGAGTCGGTTTCGGCCGATCAGCTGCGAGCTGATGTTGGCGGTGGCGAGCTGGCTTTGCAGGCCCAGCAGGACATCGTGCACCGTATCGCCGAGCGTCAGGCTCTGCGTGTAGGTCACTCCACCAACGCTGACTTCGACTACCGGGGCCTGGCCCACTTCGATGGGGTACGCAGCCACCACGCCGCGGAGTTCGATCTCGCCGATGAGGATGTCGTCGGAAAGAGCCGTTGCCACCGAGGTGACATCCTTCTCTCCGGAACCGTTGGGGGTAGTGCCGAGACCGCGGATCTCGCCACCAGTGGCGCCGTCATCGTGGGTGACGATGACAATCGCGCCGCTGGATGTGGCGGAGACAGGGTGATCGTCGGCGGTACCCGCTTGGCCGTCCTCACCTTTCGCGCCTTCATTGATAGCGGCCGCGATCTTCGTCGCCTTGGTGGTGGGCGTATCCTGGGGGCTGTCCTGGCCGTCGGGTACGCCGGCGACGGTAACAGGGACCTGGAAGCCGTCGTTCTGCGCGCCATTGCCGTAGCGCACCCGCACGTTCACAGTGGCATCTTTCGAGGGGGTGCCGACGTTGATGGTGGCCGTCTCCGGCCCAACGAGAGCAGGGGCGGAGGCGGTGGACGGAGAGATGGATGCCCAGGCGGCAAGCGAAAGGATCGCGAGCGAGGCGATCATGGAGACGGACGACGGACGGTTCATTAGAGTCGGGGGTCAGGGGCGGAAGTGGAAGCAAATGCACAATGGTGTGCCCACACGGATATCGCCTCCCCCCCCCCGCTGCAACTTCATTTTGGAGAACTTTTCAGAAGGTGTCCGGGTTTGGCGAATTGCGGCCTCTGTCCGCGGCCCGAACTCGATTGCCTGGGTCGTTTGATCAAGAGGTGGCGTTCCCGGGATCGCGCTTCCGCGGTCGGTCGGAGCGGCTCCGCGCGCGTTATCCTGGTCGGTGAAGGCGGCCGGGCCAGTGACGGTCGGTCGTGAAACCCCGGAGGATCCCTTGGCAACCCGCGCTGCAATCGACCGCCCCGACCGCTCCATCGAGACCCTCGACGACGGGCTCGGCTTTGTCGCGCTCGTCGACCGCATGGAATCCGACCCGGCCCTCAAGGTCGTCAACGCGGCGCGCATCAGCTACCAGCGCCAGAAGGCCGAGTTCGGGGC
>JBBRWC010000132.1:0-9756 GCA_038246255.1 Planctomycetota bacterium | reverse complement strand
GACACCCGTTCCCCCGGTGCTCGTGGACGTACGCCGCAGCAACGGGGGAACGGGTGTCCGCAGCGGGCGCCGGGTCGGCGGCGGGTCGGTTGGAATCGGCCATGGGAGGGGGAGGTTACCGCGCACTCGCGCCCCGCGGACCCAGCGTCCTTTGGCTTTGTGGGCGCGGGATTGCTAGAACGCTGCGCTCCCGCCGCCATGCCCGCCCCCAAGGAACAACCGCGCGCCGTTTCGGCCGTCGCCCTCTTGCTCGCGTGGGTCGTCCCCGGGGCCGGCCACTTGTACGTGGGGCGTTGGCGCACCGCGGCGTTCGGATTTGTGGCGTTCGCCGCGCTGTTCGCGCTCGGTGTCCACTTCACCGAAGGGCGCGCGTTCGAGTTCCTCGATCCCGAGCTTCGCGGACCCGTGTCCCTGGCGCTGACTCCGGAGGTCGGTTGCCTCGGCGCGCTCCTGTGGCACCACTCGACCTATGGCTTTGGCTTGGGCCCGCCCGTCGGGATGCCGTCCCCGATGCCCGCGGGCATTCATCTGGGGGCCCTTCTGACCGCGCTGGCGGGTCTGCTCAACATCGCGCTGTGCATCGACGCGCACGTTGCGGCGCGCGCGGCGCCGCGTGCGGGCGTGCGCGCACCGGCGTTGCTCGTGGCCGCGGGGTGGTTGATCCCCGGCCTTGGGCATCTTCTCCAGGGGCGACGGGGGCGAGCGGTGCTCGTCTTCGTGCTCATCGTTGGCCTGTTTGCGTACGGGACGCTGCTGGCGGAGGGCGCCAACCTTTCGCGCGAGCGCCACTTCTATTATTGGGCGGCCCAACTGCTCGCCGGATTGCCACTGATCGTGGCGGAAGCTGTGCAAGGCCACCCCGCGTTCACGCGCGCGCTGCCGAGCGGCGACACCGGTCTCCTGTTCGTGTCGCTCGCCGGCCTCTTCAACGCGGTGCTGCTGATCGACGTCTACGGCTGGCAGGAAGCGCGGCTCCTCGGCCGCAATCCCCGCGAGCGCGACCTCCCCGACGCCGGCGAGCCGTCCGCGCACACGCCGGCCCACCACACCGCACCCCAGCCGCTCGCGGCGCCGGCATCGACGCCGCCGCCCGCACCGCCCGCGCAGCCCGCACAGCCGACGCCGCGCACCCCCCCGCCCCTGATCTTCCCCGGCGACTCCCCGCTCGCCCCGCCGCGGCCCTGAACGTTCCTCCCTTGGACATCCTTCGCGACATCATCCACTTCCTCATCGGCGCACTGGGCGTGGTGCTGGTGACGACGCTGCTCGCGCACCCGGACGACCGCGCGGCCACACGCGCATTCCCTCGCCGCGCCGCAGTCTTCGTGGGGTCGTGCGCGCTGCTCGCCGCCGTGCTGACCCTGTGCGGCCACTTCTTCGCCTCCCTCGACTAGCCCGCGGAGCGCGTCAACCGCCGCGTATCGCGAGATCGCAGCGCAGAGTCCGTGACTCCAGTCCGTCTGGATAGTGCGCGGGGACATGTCTCGCGCATCTTGTAGAATGACCGAATGGATTCCAGCATAAGGCGAGGATGGTTCCTCGGCGCGACGGTCCTCGCGGTGCTGCTGATGGCCGTCGTGGTAGCCCAGATGGATCCGATTTCAGTTACCGTCGGGACCCCCGCTGCGCTCACAGGAGTGGAGGCAGCCGGCGAGCCGCGGACTCCAGGTGGCGATGCCGTGGATCGGTCAACCACGTCGACGCGACTTACCGTCCTCGAAACGGACGACACTCCGCTTGGGGGCCCCGCCACCCTGGCGTCTCGCTCGACTTCCAGTCGCGGTACGGTAATCGAAGTGAAGGGCGTGGGGGTTGGGCCGTTGGCGGGAGTGCTAATTGCAATGCGGAGCCCGAGCGGTGAGCGCAAAGTGATCGGTCGCACCGATGCAGACGGCCGAGCGTTTGTATCGCGACAGGCCCTGCGTGTTGAAAGGCACGGACTTCACTTCGTTGAAGGAAGTCTCGCCGGCTGGGCAAGTGGGAGGGTCCCGCTGACTTCTTCCCTGCATCGAGCGGAACTTTTTTTGGTGCCCGGTGCAGGTCTCGACATCCTGGCTGTGGATACGACCGGGGCTCCGGTGCCTGGCGCTCATTTGAACCGGCGAGGCCGAATCGCACAATCGCAGCCAACCGTCTCCCTTCAGAGCGTCGACTCGGATGAAACCGGTCGCATTCGGGTTCGTGACTTGGAACCAGGTGTCCACGAGTTCCGGCTGATGGCCCCAGGTTATGTGCCACGCGATTTTCGCGCCGTCGCCACTTCCTCAGAAATCCGCGATTATGTCGTCAGTGTGGAACGGGCAGCCGTTCTAACAGTGACGGTCCACGACGATATTGGCAATCCAGTCCAGGGCGCGGCGATCGCAGTGTTCGACGCGGGCTGGTATCCCGGCACGAGCTATTCAGAGGGGGTGACTGACGCGATGGGGCACGCGCAGTTCGACGAACTCCCCTTCGGAGCAGATGGTGTGCGCGTTGTAGGCAGTCACGCGTCCCATCTTTCAAGCGAGGTGGTCGCTCCGCTCGACAACCATGCCGCTGTGAATTTGGCCCTTCAACGAGGCGCCCACTTGGAACTCTTCACCATTGACGGGCAGGGACGGCCCGTCCCTGGGTCTTTTAGCATCACAAGCCATGCATCCTCGTCGACTCGCGACGGCGTTTCACTGATCCCCCAAGTGGTGTGGACGCACACGATGGGAGAAGGTAGGAGTGTGGTCGGTCCCCTCCCCCCGGGCGCTGACCTGCAAGCCTCCTTCCAGGTTTCCGACGGTGCAATGCTCTGGCGTGACACAATTAGCGGGCTGGAAGTCGGCGAGCTGCGCACGGTCCGCTTGGCCTTGCCCCGGATGGTGCGACTTGCAGTCCATGTGCGCGATCGGAATGAGGAGCCCCTGAGCGGTTCGTTGATCGCTTACCAAGATGCTGAGGTGTGGGAAGATGGGGTGGCGGTCACCGCGGCGCGCCGATTCAGAGCGAGGGTCGACAGTGAAGGCAATGCGGAGCTGTGGGTGCAGGCAGGTGCGCTACGCCTGCGCTTCTCGGATTCGCAAAACTCTCTCGTGGTCGAACGCGAATTGGACGCAGCTGTCGATGAACTCGTGAAACTTGTTGCCCCGCCCCCGCTCGCTCTTGAGGGCCATTTGCTCGACGGCGTGGGCAAGCCGCTTTCGGGTTGGGTCCTTTCGTTGCGGGATCGCCCAGGCGCACCCGCCGCAGTGACCGGACCCGACGGTGGATTTCGGTTTGAGCGCGTTGACGGGCCGAGCGATTTGGTAGTCGAGGATCCATTGGTCGGTCCGGTGATTGTGGGGGTACGACTGCGTCCGGGCGCCGAGCGAATCACTGCGCGTCTCGTTCGCGCTCGCATCGAAGGGAGGGTAGTGGACTCCTCGGGGACGGGGGCGGAGGCCTTTATTGTCGTGAGTCCATCGCCGACGAGCGCCACGGCCCACTTGCCACTTCACGGCGCTCCATCTCTCACTGTCGCTGCTTCTCATAACGGCCACTTCGAGTTGGATTTGCCGCCCGGCAAGTGGAGCATCCGCGCATCCACGGCGAAGGACCGGAAGGCGGACGCGACGGTGAACGTCGATCCGCTCGGTATCGGCGAACCTTCTTCTCTTCAACTCCATCTCGATCCCTAAGCATCGCGGCCTCATGCAGTTCGACGTGTCGTGGGCCGTGCGACGGAGTTATCGAGAAGCTAGCGCTTCGGTTCCCACCCATGAGAGAGACGTAAGCTGCCAGCTAATAGAGGTTTACGCTTGTAAGCCTAGACGCTTTCCTGTTATTCGCGCCGCTGCCGCTGCCGCTGCCGCTGCCGCTGCCGCTGCCGCTGCTATCCTGAGGCTAAAGCCCACCCGACAAAACGCTCTGTCAGGTGAAGCTTTTACGGTTCCGATCGGCGACCCGCTGTGGGTCGGTGACTCGGAAGCGTTCATCCTCCTACAGCTCCCTATCCGGGACAACGAAAAATGTCTATTCAAAAGGCCGCGCTCGCGGCAATCATGGTGCTCGGCGCGTTGTTCATGGTGGCGCACTCGACGGCCTCGTCCGACGTTCACCGGGCGGAAGCAAGTCCCGTTGAATCTCACGTGGGTGTCACCACTTTCGTGGCCTCGTCGCTGTCCTGCACATTGACCGACCAGTTCGGCAACCAAGTCTGCGTCACCGTTACACAAGGCGTCGGCGGCACCAACAACACGCAGGTAACCATCGCGCCGTGTGGCACGCCCTTGGTAACCGGCAGCACCGTTCCGTCCGACACCAAGCGCCGCGTCGCCAGCGATTGTTATGGCGAGTTCTACTGGACGGTCGCGCCGGATGTCAATTGGGGTACCGTGACGTCCTGCGACGAACTTAATATATTCCGAAACGATTGCACCTGAAGCTCAATTCAGGTGATTTGAATCCTACCAGTTCGCTGACATGAACGCTAGCGCGGACCCACACCGGGTTCGCGCTGCCGTTCCAACGCGTTGACGCTGTTACAGACAAAATCCTCATGCAACCAATGAACTCAAATTTTGCGGTCCGTTCAGCGTCACAGGTGAGAGCGAATCGCGCACGGGCAATGGTGGCGGCCCTGGTCGCGACCCTCGGTTCCTTGGTGGTCCTTCCGAGCGCAACGCAGCGTGCCTACGCCGTGTCGACCGCGCCTTTGCAAGACACCGAGCCTCGCGGAGGCTCGAGCTCTGAGGCGGGCTCGCCTAAGACGAGTCCCGGGCAGGACGGTCTACGTGAGTGGCTGGAAAGCTGGTCGCGCGTGTTGGAGCACGACGTTGACGCAACAGTCGTAACGGATGCCGACGGGCGCGAACGGATGCTCGCAACCGGTCTGCCCTGGCGCGTCTTGGATCTCGCGACGGGGATCGAGATGCTTCTGGTTCCCCCCGGCGAATACATGCGCGGCACTGTCGAGGGTGACCTGGACGCCGACGTGCTCCTCAATCTCTCCCGCCACCGTGTGCGCATCGAGGCACCCTACTACCTAGGACGGACTGAAGTTACTCAGTGGCAGTGGTTGTGGGTAACGGGGGCCAGGCCTAGTGCGAGTGTCCAGGCTCCCGACTTGCCCGTCGACAGCGTGGCGCCACAAGACATCGAGGCTTTCCTGGATTCGACCGGACTGACGCTACCACGCGATTCGGAGTGGGAATACGCATGCCGGGCCGGGACCAAAGGAATACGCTACGGGGACCTGAATCAGATCGCATGGTACTCGGAAAACTCGGGCCAACACTCCCACCCCGTAGGGCTCAAGCAAGCTAACCCTTGGGGCTTTCATGACATGCTCGGTAACGTGTGGGAGATCGTGGGGACGAGATGGTCCACGACCTATCCCGAGGCGACAGTGCTGAGCGCGACGGCGGACGACGACATTCAGACGTTGCATCACGTTAAGCGCGGAGGGGCCAGTGGGGGAGGGCCAGACTTCATGCGCGCATCGCTTCGTCAGCCCGCTTCCAAGAGCAGCCGTTGGGTGGGCTTTCGGGTCGTCAAGCGGATACCGTCGGCCATCTATAGTAAATGAAGCCAAGTCGCGGTTTTGCTGGACTGGTGGAACTGCTCGCCGCCGTGCTGACCCTGTGCGGCCACTTCTTCGCCTCCCTCGATTAGCGCAGGGAGCGCGTCAACCGCCGCGTATCGCCAGGCGGTAGAGGCCGCCGGGTGCGCGGTGGATGCGGCCGGCCAGTTCGAGCTCGGCCAGGCGTGCGAGTGTGTCGGGCAGCGGGGCCTTCGCGCGCTCGGCCAGTTCCTCGGCGCGCAGCGTTTCGCCGCGCAGGGCATCGAGCAGCGGGTCCGCCTCCCGGGTGGGCGAGCCGCCCGCGCCGCCCGGGGCCCAGGGCAAACCGCTCAGCTCCGCCAGCACTTCGCCCGGGTCTTCGACCAGTTCGGCGCCCTCCCGCAGGATCCGATGGCACCCGCGCGACATGGGATGGTCGACGCGGCCGGGCAGCGCGTACACGCGGCGCCCCTGGTCCGCGGCCCAGCGCGCGGTGATGAGCGACCCCGATCGATATGCCGCTTCGATCACGACGACCGCATGGGCGAGGCCCGAGATGATGCGGTTGCGCAGCGGGAAGTGGTGGCGACGGGGGGACGTGCCGGGTGGGAACTCGCTGAGCAGCAAACCTTCGCGCGCCATCCGCAGCGTCAGCGCATCGGCGGGCCACGGCCGGTCCACGCTCGATCCCAACACGGCGAGCGTAGCGCCACCCGCATCGAGCGCCGCGCGGTGCGCCGCCGCATCGATGCCCCGCGCCAGGCCGCTGATGACGAGCGCCCCCGCGCGCGCAAACCCATCGGCGAAGCGCCGGGCCTGCGCTTCCCCGTAGGGACTGGGCGAGCGTGTGCCCACGATCGCAATGCGCGTGGGCAGGGCCAGCAGATCCTCGCGCCCGACCATCCACAGCGCGTCGGGCACACCTTCGACACCGCCCAGGTCGGGCCACAGCGAATCCCTAGGAGTGATGCACAGCACCCTCCCAAGACCGAAAAGGGCGGGATCGGTTGCGCCTATTTACGTGAATTATTCACGTTGATGCAATTTTGTAACTAGGATCAGTTACTGCATCAAAAGTTTATGAAATAGCTTGACAGGCCGCTGGGGGGGGGGGGGATAGCTTACTCGCGTTCCATGCAGAACGCCTCATGCGCTGCATCTACCCCATACCGGAGATCGCTCTCCGGCCGTCCCCATGAAGCTGAACTCTCTGTGGTCTCTGTCTGCGATCGTCCTTCTTGGAGGTGTAGCCCTCGCTACCGTGTGTGTGAGCGACGGGTCGTCGGGGACTGTGACCTTTACACAGCCGGCTCTTCCGTCCGGGGATACTTGGGAGCCAACGACCCCGGAAATGATGGAGGACGACGTGGTGTCCGACGACTCGATGGGCCCGGCTACGAGCACCGGCTCCGGCACTGCAACGGGAACCGTGACGAACTCCGGCGGGGACCTCTTCGGCCCCCGCGGGGGCGATCAAAACGGGGGAACCGAGGGGGACTGCATTGAAGTCAAGATGTGCTGGAAGTACAAGCACTGGGTCCCGGCTCACACCTACGTGATCGAGGGTTACTCCTTCACCATTCCCGCTCTGTGGGAAATCTCCCAGATTTGCTCCGCGATCGAGGATGTATGCCCGAGCGGATCAGGCGGTTGCCCGTAGTTCAAGCCCCGATTTTCCACCGCCTTCCCCTGAAGGGTCATTTCCATGTGGTTCCGTCGATACCCGCTCCTTGGTGTGGCCTTCATCTGCCTTATCATCGGAACCTTAGCCGTTGCAATTCTCGCCGTGGAGCGCGACGGAGGAAGGGGGGGCGTCACGACGGAAACTCAAACTGTCACCATGGGCTTGCCCGAGTCGTTCGACATCCGCGACGGGCGGATGTCGCCCGCAGGAGGCAAGCCCAGCTCCACGCGTGAGGAAACATCGCCGAGCGGGACTTCCTTGAGCGCGGCGGGACGGTCCGATGCGTCGTCCAGCGCGGGCCAACGCCTAGTGTCGGGGATAGTTGCCAGTGTCGACACAAATGACCCCATCGTCGGGGCACAAATCAACCTATCCGCGCGAGCAAGGTCGACCGGGGCGGGTTCCATCGGTTCTGCTGTCAGCGGCGGCGATGGCGCCTTTCGGCTTCGCTTCGATCCCGACGAACGGGACATGTTCCTCGCTGTGTCGGCCGCTGGCTACGCGACATTGCTCACGCCGTTGCCGAGCGACCCCGTGACATTTTTGGAGATTGACCTGCACCCCGGTCGACAATTCGAGATAACCGTCATCGCGACGGATTTGCAAGCCAATCCGGTGTCCGATGTTGATTTCCGCTTGTGGAGTTCGTCGGCGAATGGAACTTCGGTTCTCGGAAGCTGGCTCGGGCTTCTATCCCCGGAAGGACGTTACACTCTTCTAGTCCCAGCGCGACCCGGTGACTCGGGCGTCGGCGTCCCCGACGCCCTTGTGGAGCTTGAGGCGACGTCCGGTCCGTTCGGAACTCAGCGAGTTGCTACCCTGAACTGGAGTGACCTGGTCGCGGGCGCAGTTGTGAACGTTGTGCTCGTCACTCCGACTCGGTGGAAGGGGACTGTGGTCGGTCCTCTAGGCGAAGCATTATCTGACGCCGTTGTCCATCACCAACCTCAGGGGGCTGGCGCGATCTACGTTTCCGTCCCGCAGGTGGACGCAGCCGGATCGTTTGAACTCCTCTTCGATCAAACCGGGCCGCCGGGAACCTTGCGGGTGTCACACGCGAAGTATCCCGCCCGCGAAATCGATCTTCAATCCCAGTCTCAAGCGCGCGACTTGCGCATCGAAATGGCTTCGGGCATTGAGCTCGAAGGGTTCGTAGCTGTTCCGACCGACCGCCGTCCAGATCATTATTGGGTCAGGATCGTTGATGACCCGACCGATAGCATCAGCAACTCGCGCGCCAGAATGGCTCCTGTGCAGTCGTCAGGTTACTTCGAGGCAGAAGGTCTGGCCGCCTCGACATTGATGGTTGAGGTCGTCGAAAGGAATCAAGACGGTGCATGGGTTCCTTGCAGTGCCGTCTACAAAGTCGAGCCGGTCGTTAGCGGCCGAACCTGGATCGAGCTGGAAGTGGGTTGTCCCGCGACTTTGAGTGGGACCGTGGCCATGCCCGCCTTTGCGAACGCGGCCGTTCACCTCCGCATCGGGTTGTTCTCGGCTGATGCGGACGCTCTTCCCTATGACCGATCGCGCCAGTGGCAGAACGCGCTCGGCGTTGTCGAAACGCAAGTGGGAAGCCCGTTCGAGGTTCTGTTCGCCCCTGGATCCACCGTTTGGCCCCGCGTAGCGATCCTTCACGTTGAGCTGGGCCCCGGCAGCACGATCGAGCGCTTGGTCGAGCTGCCATCGCCACGCTCGTCGATCGGAACCCTGACCATTCCCCCGCGAGGCATGTCCGAATTTCACGGCGATGACGCCCCTGTTCCTGAGGAAGAGCGTCGAAGACGCGAGCAGCTCCGTCGCGCTGCTCCGAAGATCACGGCCGAAGCGTTGCCGGATTGATCGCAAGCCCGTCGCGCGGCGGACTCAATCGGGCAGGAGCTGGTCGATGAGCTCCACCCAGAGCGCCACGCCGAGCGGCAGGATGGCGTCGTTGAAGTCGAAGCGGGGGTTGTGGACGTGGCACGGGTTCGCGCCGCCGCCCGCGCCGAGCCATAGGTACGCGCCGGGCACTTTCTCGAGGAAAAACGCGAAGTCTTCGCCGCCCATGGTGGGCTCGGCGTCGTGGACGACGTTTTCCGCGCCGACGATCGCCGCGGCGGCGCGTGCGGCTTTGGACGCGGGCTCGGGCCAGTTGATCGTCGGCGGGTAGTTGCGGCGGTAGTCCACGCGCGCCGTGGCGCCAAAGGCCGCGGCCACGTGCGTCGCGATGTTGCGGATGCCCGTTTCCATGGCGTCGCGCGTCCCCGGCCGCAGGGTGCGGCACGTTCCGCGCAACGTCGCGGTGCGCGGGATGACGTTGTACGCACTGCCCGCTTCCACGCGCGTGATCGAGATGACGGCGCTGTCGAGCGGACTTGTGCTGCGGCTCACGAGCCCCTGCAGCGCCGTGATGACGTGCGCGGCGACGTGCACGGGATCCACGCCACGGTGCGGCATCGCCGCGTGCCCGCCAACTCCCTCGATCTCGATGTCGAGGAAATCGCTCGCGGCCATGATCGGTCCCGCGCGCACGGCGATCTTGCCCGCGGGCAGTTCGGGCCAGTTGTGCAGGCCGTACACCTCT
>JBBRWC010000131.1:0-9831 GCA_038246255.1 Planctomycetota bacterium | reverse complement strand
ACGCGGATTCCCCGTGACGCGGATTCCCCGTGACGCGGACCTCGTGCGACGTGGACTGCCTGTGGCACCGCGCGACCAAGGGACCGTCGACGTTGCCGCCGACCATCCCGCGGCTTCGCTGCCGCATGAGACGCTACCGAGCGTCGCGCTCTTTGCCTCACCGCCTCGGCATCACCGCCTCGGTATCACCGCCTCGGTATCACCGCCTCGGTATCACCGCCTCGGCATCACCGCCTCGGCATCACCGCCTCGGTATCACCGCCTCGGTATCGCTACATCTGCAGCACTGCAACGCTGCGGTCAGGCAGCGCCGCGAGCACGCGGACCGGGTCAGTGTGGGGACAGCTTAGATTGGGGCCCGCTTAGATGGACGGTGGGCGGAGCAGGATTCGAACCTGCGAAGGCTATGCCATCAGATTTACAGTCTGACCCCTTTGGCCGCTCGGGAATCCGCCCGGGAACCGTCCGTTACCCCCCAGGCCAGGTGGAAACCAGGTCAGGGGGAAACGGGGTGCTCGACGCTCTGGAGATCGGTGCGCACGCCGAACCTCACGCCCACGGGCCAGCCGGCGCCACCCGTGGGGTGTCGCCGGTCGCGCTCGCGGGGAGGACGGCTCCCGCTTGCTACCAGAAACCTTCGTGTTGACAGGGAGCAGACCGGTGCGAACACCGGCGCCCAACTCCGGAGGGGAGATGGGCTTGATCTTGGTTGCGGCCGCGAACGCACCGGAGTGGAGCCAGCGGCGGGACTCGAACCCGCAACCGCCTGATTACAAATCAGGTGCTCTGCCAATTGAGCCACGCTGGCAGGCGATCGCGGAGGGTGCGCAACGCAGCGCCGCGCCCCTCCCCGACGGTTGGACCCGACTTCCGCGCCACAGGGGTGCTTGGCCGGGCCATCGACTGTCCGACTCGGGAGCCGGCGGCGATGGGGAGCGGAGAGGATACGGTCCGCGCCGGGGGATGCAACGGGGCACCGCTAGAAATTCTCGATTAAGGCCTTCGTGTGCCCTGCGGGCGGCACGGGCCTTGCCCGAAGCGGCCCGCGGTGCGTGCGCGGCTCGCGGAGGATCCCCTCAGACCGCGTCCATCCGCAGGCGCCACGCGTCAAACGCGGCCCGCGTGTCGTCGATGTGGTCGCCGCCGAACTTCTCGAGGAAAGCCGCGGCCAGTTCGAGCGCGACGACAGCCTCCCCTACCACGCTGGCCGCGGGAACGGACGTGACGTCGGAGCGTTGGTAGGTCGCGCGCACCGCCTCGCCGGACTCGAAGTCCACGCTCGCGACGCCCCGGCGCAGCGTCGGGATCGGTTTCATCGCGACACGCGCGACGAGCGGCTCGCCGGTTGTCATTCCCCCTTCCAAGCCGCCCGCGTGGTTCGTCGCGCGCCGGAAGCGGCCGTACGCGAGGGGCGGCGCTCCGTCCGCGCCAGCCAGCACGATTGGATCGTGCACCTGCGACCCCGGACGACGCGCCGCGTCGAAGCCCAGGCCGAACTCCACACCCTTCATCGCCGGGATCGAAAGAAGCGCTCCAGCCAAACGGCCCGTCAGGCGCTGGGGAGCGCTTGCGTAAGAGCCGATCCCCGGCGGGAGGCCGAGCACCACCACCTCGAAGATGCCACCCAGCGTGTCCTGTTCGGCCATCGCGTCGTCGACGGCAGCGCGCATGGGAGCGTCGGCATCGGGATCGAGGCACGCAAACGCGCTCGACGCGCGGTGTTCGCTGCGCAGCGATCCCGCCCCATCGAACGCATCCGGCCGCGCGCGCACACCGCCGAGCTCGACCACATGCGCAAAGATCTCGATGCCAAACCCTTCGAGCAGTTGCCGCGCGACACTGCCCAGCGCAACACGCATCGCCGTTTCGCGCGCACTTGCACGCTCCAGTACCGCACGCGGATCGCGCACGCCAAGCTTCTGGCAACCCGCCAAATCCGCGTGCCCGGGCCGCGGATCGCCGGGGACGGGCAGCATCTCGATGGTGGCGTCGCGGTTGATTAGCGCGAGCGCAATCGGCGAACCCAACGTGAAGCCCGCGCGGGTTCCCGCGTGGAACTCGACACGATCCGATTCGATTTTCTGCCGCGCGCTGCGCCCGTATCCGGCCTGGCGCCGCGCGAGTTCGTTGTCGATGCGCTCGACGCTCAACGGCATCCCCGCCGGCATTCCTTCGAGGATCCCGACGAGGCGCGGTCCATGGGATTCACCCGCAGTAGTCCAACGCAGGCCTTTCACGCGGCTCTCCGCAGGAAAGGTGGCTTACGCACATCGATCTGGAACATCCGTCTCAGTCTAGCGGCAGCGTGCCGCAAGCGGCTCACTCCGCCGCCACGGCGTCGATGGACGCTTCCACCTTCAGCGTTCCGGCGTACGAGCTCGACATCTTCACCGTCAGCTCCTCGCGCGCAAACTCGGACGTGCTGTCAAGGGTGTATTCCACTTGCGCTTCGAAGCCCGTGGTCATGCGGCGGGCGACGTCAAACAGCAGCTCGCCCTCGACCGTGGCGCGCAGCTCACCCACGGTGTTTTCGGTGGTGGGTATGCGCTCCCCGTCTCCGCCGATCGTTATGCGTGCGATGCCGTCTTCGATCGCAACGAGGCGCGCTTCGAGGTCCCACTCGGTGCCGTGGAGCATCTGCGCTCCCGCGCGGTCTCCGCCGCCCAGTCCGCGGCCCCCGCGCCCACCCCGGCGGCCGCCACCCTCGGGGGCCTCGGCCGCGGCAGGCGTAGCGAAAAGTGCTTTGGCGACGCCCAGCCCCAGCGCATCCTCGAACGCCGGGCCACTCACCGTCCAGACGCCGTCGACCTTGACCTCACCCTCGGGCAACAAACCATCAAACGGCGGCGTGAGCCCCAAGGAAGCAAGCCGCTCGAGCGGCACGTCGCCGCCCTCCAGCACCTCGGCCTCGACGCTCTCCCCGTCGCGCACGAGCCGCACCTTTGCACCGTCGAACTCCGATTCGAGCGCCGTCGAGCGCGCGCCGCGCATGCCCTCGGACGCACGTTCCCCCGCGATGTCCTCGAAGTGCCGCACGACGGTGGTCGGCGCCCCCTCGGCCACGGCTTCGGCGCGGTCGTTCCAGGCCGCGCTCCAGGTTTCCGTCGTGGAACTCGCCCCGCCGGGTGTTTCCCGGATTTCTCCGTCCTGCTCGACGCTGCGCGACACGAGTTCGAAGCTGGACGTGCTCGTGAGCTCGACCCGCGCGCCTGCGCCCGCGCGGTAGACGGGGCGCAGACTTTCCGCGCGACGGGCGCTGGCGGCGAGCGCGGTGCCCGCGAGGGCGAGGCCGAGGAACAAAGTGGCGATCGGTTTCATGGTCGGTCCTTGGCGTGGAGCGCTGCCCAGGCAGATGCCGCGGGCGGGTGGGAGCGCCCCAGCTTAGCCCCGGCGCGCTCGGCCAAGGCGCCGCGATCCAAGTGCCCCCTTCCGATCCCTGCTCACAATTTCGTTTGATCTCAATCCGTGCGAAACCCCGACGACGCCCGCCGCCAGCGCGTGCTGGCCACGATCGACTCCATCCCCAGGGGCCGTGTGGCCACCTACGGAGGGATCGCGGCGGAAGCGGGCCTCCTTGGCCGCGCGCGTTATGTGGCGCAGGTCCTGCGCCAACTCCCGCCGGGCCATCCCCTGCCCTGGCACCGCATCTTGGGCGCCGGCGGCCACATCCGCACGAGCGGTCAGACGGCCATCCGCCAGGCCCGCCTGCTGCGGGCCGAGGGCGTCCCTGTGAAGGGCGGCCGCATCGATCTCGCCGACCACGTGTGGCCCTGACCAAAGTGGACGGTGCGGCCGTCGTGGCTCCTTTTCCAACTCGATTCAGCGGAATTTATGCGCATTTCGTCCTAAAATCGCCGAATGTTGCTCGACAGCGCCATGTTGATCGAGTTTCGAGTCCAGAACTACCGGTCCCTGTTCGCCGAGCAAGCACTCACGTTCCAGGCCGGGAACGTGGGCGACTCCGGCGACCGGCGCGTGCGGAAATTCCCCCGCGATCGGCGGCAGTTGTGCGCGGCCGCAATCTTCGGCGCCAACGCCAGCGGCAAAACCAACGTGCTGTCCGCACTCGCGTGGATGCGCTCCGCGGTCGTGCTGTCCCACGTCAAGAACGAGCCCGGCCGCGGCGTTCCGCGGTCGCCGTTCGCGTTCGGGTCCGCGCGCGCGCAATCCTCGGTCTTCGAGGTCGAGCTGCTCTTGGATGGGGTCCGCTACCAGTACGGGTTCGCGGTGACCGACGAGGCATTCACCGAGGAGTGGCTGTACGCCTGGCCCAAGGGCCACAAGCAGACATGGCTGGAGCGCGACGGTCAGTCGTTTCGCTTCGGCAAGTCGGCGCCGGAGAAACTGCGCTCCATCCGCGAGTTCACCCGTCCCAATGCCCTGTTCCTTTCGGCCTCCGTGCAGCTCGCTCAGGAAGACTGGCTACCGATCCACCGGTGGTTCGCGCGCATCGAACTGGTGGGGATGGATCCCGCGCCGCGGTCCTTCCGGCACCAGATGCACTGGGACGCACGTCTGATCCGGTTCATGGAGAAACACGCCGGAGATCCGGAGCAACACGTTCTCTTCGACGAATTGGATCCGCCCCGGCCGATGGAACAACTGCTGCGGATGATCCGCTCGGCGGACGTGGGTGTCGAAGCCGTCAAGTTGCGCGGTGACGCGGGCGGCCAAGCGCGCGAACTTGCGGGCTCACGCATCCTGCTGCGCCACCAAAGCTCGAGTGCGGATTCCTGGCTATCCCTCGCGGACGAGTCCAAAGGCACGCAAACGATGCTGCGACTCGGTTTGCCCGTCATCGAGGCGCTCGAGCACGGCAGCCTCGTCGTGGTGGACGAACTCGAAACCAGCCTCCATTCGCTGCTCGCCATCGAGATCGTGCGTCTATTCCAAGACCCCGAGACCAATCCCCGCGGTGCGCAGTTGCTGTTCACCACCCACGACACGGCACTCTTGGGGACGGCCGCCGGCGCCCAGCCCGTGCTTCGACGGGACCAGATTTGGATCACGGAAAAGGACCGTGAGGGCGCGACGAGCTTGTACCCCCTGACGGACTACAAACCACGGAGCGGCGAGAACCTGGAGCGCGGTTACATGCAGGGCCGCTACGGCGGCATTCCGCACCTCGGACGCCTGGTCGAACCCGAGGAAGAGACCTGTCGCTAAGGGATCCGCGCGTTCGCGCGAGCGCCGCTCCGCCCGTGGGACTCCTTCACGGGATCCGCGCCGCATCCTCCTCGTCGCATGCGAGGGCAAGCTCACCGAGCCCGATTATCTGCGCGGATTCGAAAAGTGGAAACAGAACCAAGAGGTCACTCTTCGGATCCTTAACGAAAGAGGTGATCCGAAGAAGTTGGTTGAGCTCGCGAAGGCGGGGCGCAGGGCGTTCCACGGGTGGAACGCGGGCGACGAAGCGTGGGTGGTGTTCGACAGGGATCAGCACGAGCGATTCGACGAAGCGCTGACCATGGCGAGGGATAACGACATCCACGTTGCGTGTTCCAACGCGTGTTTCGAACTCTGGCTACTGCTGCACTTTCAGGAGCCACCGGGACCCAGGACGCGCCATGAACTTTCTGGGCTTCTACATGCGCACTTGACGGGAAGGACGAAGTCCGTCGACTTCCGCCGCTTCGAAGCGGGTTACCCGCGAGCGTTGGAACGTGCACGCAAGCTCGTCGACGATCCGCATCACGACCCATCCACCGGCGTTTATCGGCTGACCGAGTCTCTCGAACGACGGCAGTAGCCCCCCGCGAGCGCCCCGCGAAGCGCGGGGGTGACGGGATTGGACGAAGGCGCGCCCCCTGGACGCGGAGTCCTATGCTAGCCTCGGAAGGGTCGGTGGCGTCCTTGCTGGCGCGGTCGGCCTTGGAACTTCCTGCCCCAGAACCTCCACGCGCTCCTTTGCCAGAGCGCTCGCTAGCCATGCAGCATTCGCCCTTATTCGCCCTTCCTGGCGTGTTGGCCCTCGCGGCCGCGCCTGCCCTCGCCGCGGATCTTTTCGTGGCTCCCGGCGGCGGTCCGTCCACGTTTGCGACCATCGGTGCCGCGGTTGCGGCCGCGGCTCCCGGAGACCAGATCTACGTGGCGCCGGGCCAGTATGTCGAGGGGTTCACCATCGACAAGTCGGTGTCGATCTTCGCCGAGCCGGGCGCCGTGCTGCGGCACCCGTTCAGCCCGCTGCCCACGCCGCTGATCGTTCGCGATCTTGGGGCGGGTGACAGCGTGGTCATCAGCGGCCTGCGCGTGAACGGCGCCGTCGGCAGCCTCTCGGGTACCTTCTATCCGACGATCCGCCTCATCGACAATGCGGGTTCGGTCGTGCTCCACGCGCTCGACGTGCACCCGCTGCACTTCAGCGGCATCGTTGCGGAGAACTCCGCGCGCGTGCTGCTCCTCGACAGCACCCTCACGGGAACAACGGGATTTGTCGAGAGCACCGCGTGCCAAGTCCAGCCGCTCGTGCGCCTCGAGCAATCGACGTTGTTCGCGGCCCAATCCCAACTGGTCGCCGCGCCCGCCACCGGGGGACAAAGCACCTGCCTCTTCGCCCCGGGCGCGGCGGCGATCCAAGCCACCGACTCGCGCGCGGTGCTCGCAGACTGCGAGGTTCGCGGCGGCACGGGAGGTTTCATCCTCTTCCAAAACACGCCGGCGGGACCCGCCGTGCGCGCGATCAGCGCCGAAATCGAGTTCCGCGCGGGCACGGCCGAAGGCGGTGCCGGTGCGAGTGGCACCGCGGGAGCGGGGGCCAGCGCCGCGGTCGCGAGCGCGGGTTCGCTCGTGACGCTCAGCGTCGACAGCTCCGTCGTGGGTGGTGCAGCGGGAGACAGCTCGTCCACGGCGCCGCCGTTCAGCCTGTCGGGAGGTGCGTCGGTGGTATCGAACGGTGTGCTCTTCCCGCAGCTCGACGTTGTGATTCCCGTGGGACCCTTTGGGAGCATTGGGCAACCGGTGGCGCTGGGCCTCAACGGGCATCCGGGCGACCGCCATTTCCTCTTCCTCTCGCCCGCCGTCGCCGCCTCCAGCACCCTGCCGTTCGTCGCCGGTGAGTTCCTGTTGGAT
Organism: Planctomycetota bacterium; assembly: GCA_038246255.1. Lineage (GTDB taxonomy): Bacteria > Planctomycetota > UBA1135 > UBA1135 > RI-242. The sequence continues at coordinate 2,763 of JBBRWC010000131.1, read as the reverse complement.
CCCGTCGGACTTACCTACCTCGGCCGGGTGGCGCTCGACGGCGCCGGTGCCGGGGAGTGGAACACCGTTGTCCCGAGCAGCGTGTCGTTGATCGGGTCGCGCGCGTTCTTCCAAACGCTCGCTCCCGTGGGACCGACGCCGGCGTTTGGCAACGTCGTGCTGGTGCCCATCACGGGTTGAGCGGGTTGGGGTGGGCGGGCGTCCTGGCCCGCCCTGGAGCGCGGGGTTTTCCGCTCTTCGCTCTTCTTCGGCCCCAGGCCGCCTGGGTGCGCGGGCCTCCCGGCCCGCCTTGGAGCGCCCCGCGGTTGAAGCGGCGCTCAACCCGCTCCAGCGCGGGCCGGGAGGCCCGCGCTCCCAGCCTGAACGGCGTTGCGAAAGGAAACGCTCTTGCGCTGCGGGACGCGCAGGCGGAGGGGTTTGCAACGCGCTGGCGCACGGCTTCCGCGATGGGGAGCGCGGACTCCCGCCCCGCCTCAACGTCGGGGAAAACAGCTCGGCAGAAACGAATGGCCTGTCCGATGATTCTTGGCCCGACGCCCAAGCGGCGCTGGAGTTTGTTCGCGGGCCAAATGCGATCGAAGCCTCGATGATTTCCCGCCATCTGGGCGCTGGGAGGGCCACATGGCGTTGCGCGATGCGGAAAGCGACATCCGGCGTGGCGGTGGTGTGCCAGACTCGGGGATCGGTGGCTGCGTCTGTGCTGGCGTGGATTCTCCCTTGCGAACTTCCGATCTCTTGTCCTCCACGCGCTTCGTAGCCGGAGCGCTTCCTCGCCATGCGCTATTTGCCATTTCTCGCCCTTCCGGGCGTGTTTGCCCTCGCGGCCGCTCCAGCCCTCGGTGGTGATCTCTTTGTTGCACCCGGCGGCGGGCCGTCGACGTTCGCGACCATCGGTGCGGCGGTCGCGGCCGCGGCGCCCGGAGACAACATCTTCGTAGCGCCCGGCCTGTACGTCGAGGGGTTCACCGTCAACAAGTCGGTATCCATCTTCGCCGAACCGGGCGCGGTGCTGCGGCACCCCTTCAGCCCACTTCCCGCGCCCCTGATGGTTCGCGATCTTGCGGCGGGTGGCAGGGTGGTCATCAGCGGCCTGCGCATCGAGGGCACGGTGGGCAGTTTGCCGGCCACCCTCTACCCGACGATCCGCCTCATCAACAATGCGGGCTTGGTCGTGCTCCACGCGCTCGACGTGAATCCCCTGCACTTCAGCGCCATCATCGCGGCGAACTCGGCGCGTGTGCTGCTGCTGGACAGCACCTTCATCGGAACGACCGGAATCGTCGATATCAACGCGTGCCAGGTGATGACGCTTTTGCAGCTCGACGACACCACGTTGTATGCCTCCAACTGCCAAATGGTCGGGGCCCCCGCGGTCGGCCCCGAAAGCACGTGTTATTACGGGTCCGGCGGCACGGGGATCCGGGCGTACGACTCCAACGTGGTGCTCGCGAATAGCACGGTGCGTGGCGGAATGGGAGGTTATCTCCAATCCCTTGCCGCGGGCTCCGCCCTCCGCGTGAGCGACGCACACATCGAGTTTCGCGCGTCCTCGGCGATCGGTGGCTCGGGGATGCCGGGAACACCGGGAGGGGGATGGTATGGCGCAAGCGCGTCTGGAAGCTCGGTGCTGATTCTCAGCGTGACCAGTTCGATCGTCGGAGGAAAGCAGGGGGATGGTTCATCCATCGTGCCCGCACTAAACCTTTCGGGGAGTACGTATGTGGTGGAGAACGGCGTGCTGTTTCCCGAGCTCGACGTTGTCGTGCCCGCGGATCATGTCGGCAGCATCGGACAGCCCGTTGTCTTTGCCTTGACAGGGCATCCCGACGACCTCCACTTGCTGTTCCTGTCGCCCGCGATCGACGCGCCCATCAAGTTGCCGTTCGTGCCTGGGGAGTTGTGGCTCAGCCTGACGGGTCTCACCTATCTGGGAAGCGTGACGCTCGATGGGGCGGGTGTCGGTGGGTGGAGTGCGATCGTCCCGAACCAGCCCGCGCTGATCGGTTTGGCGGCGTTCTGCCAGACCTTCGCGCCGATCGGACCGACGCCAGCCTTTGGCAACCTCGTGCTCGTGCCGATCACGGGTTGAAAGGGCGGGCGCGGCGCTAGCTAGAGCGCTTCGAAGGCGGCCGCGTCGTCGAAGTGGACCTCGAGGTCGCGCTGGCCGAGCCGCACACGCAGCACCCGGCGCTCGCGATCGACGCGCAGCACCGGGCAGCGGCGTCCGTAGCGCGGCAGCCACACGGGGTCGCCCTTTGACAGGCGCGCGAAGTAGGCCTGGCGGCGCTCGGACAGGGAAGCCGCTTCGACGGCCGACGCGAGGGCCGCAAGCGGCTCCTCGATCGCATGGCGCTGCGCCGTGGGGAGCTGGGGCAGCAGCGCACGCACCCGCGCAAGTGCGGGACGACACAGGGCAAGGCGGCGCTCCAGCTCGCCGTCCACATCCCCCATCAGTTGGGCCCGCCGCTGTGCAAACTCGGCCTCCGACGCGGATTGTTCGCGCTCCCTGCGCGCGAGGTCCGCGAGTTGGGCGTCTGCGGCGACACGGGCTTGCTCAGCTGCGCGCCGGGCCTCACCAAGCTCCGCGATCAGGAGCGCGACGTGCCCGTCCGGCCGCACACGGCGCCGTTCAGCTTCGGCGACGAGGTCCGCGGGCAATCCGAGCCGCCGCGCGATATTGAGGGCTTGACTGGAACCCGGCGTACCGACGAGCAACCGATAGGTCGGAGCGAGGCTGATGGGATCGAACTCGACACTCGCGTT
>JBBRWC010000130.1:0-9836 GCA_038246255.1 Planctomycetota bacterium | reverse complement strand
GGAGACCACCACCCCGGGCAAGGTGATGGCGTCTGAAACGAGGCGCTGGGCCTGGGTGTGGACGTCGGAGCGCGGGTTGTCGTCGCTGGCGCGCGACGCGAGCGTCAGCGCGAGCTCCGTCGACGAGCGGATGTTGCGAACGGCGTGGCCACCCGCCTGGGCGTCCTCGAGGGTTTCGAACCACTCGAGGGTTCCCGCCGCGGGGGATCCACCCAGAACACCTCCCGCGTTCAGCAGTTCGCGACCGACGTCGATCAGCGTCAGGTAACCGCGTTGGGAGAGGGAAAAACCCTCGCGGGAGAGCGTGTTGTAGAAGTAGAGGGCAAACCGCAGGGACGTTTCCTGCTGGCCGAGTTCACGTGCGCAGCGCATGGCGAGCGGCACGCCCACCTCGACGAAGCTCCAGCGCGCGTCCTTGTCGGCGCGGGTCAGGCTCAATTCCGCGATCAGGGCGTTCCACCTGTCGGCCGCCATCGGGATGGCGCGGTCCACGACCCATTCGGTCGTCGCGAGTGCGTCCTCGGCCGATTCGCGGGTCAGCTGGATCTCGGCGATCAGGATGTAGGCGTTCATGCCCCAACCCGTGTCGTCGCCCATCAAGTAGATGAGCTGCTCGAGCGCGCTCTCGCCGCTGTCGAGGTAGAACGTGCCTTCGTCGCCGAGCAGGCGGCCGAGCTGCAACAGGAGCTGGCCGCGCGACAGCATCATCTGCGCGAGGTCGCGGCGCTGGATCTGGTCCAACGTCGCCGGCTCGCCAAAATCCGCCACCGCCGTCCCGGTGAAGGCTGCGATCGCGGTCAGGCGCTCCACTGCACGGTCCTTGAGCTCCGTGGCGCGCGCACCCGATGCTTCCGCGAGGTCCTGTTCGGCAAGCAGCCCGTAGGTGGCGCCGAGCTCAACGTAGGCGCGGCGAGCCTCGGAAATGTTGGGGGAGAGAGGGTGCTTCTTGAGGAACGCCTCGTAGGCGCCGAGTGCTTGGTTGAAGAGCTCCCGTCGGCGATCGGGATCGCTCTGGAAACGCGCGGCTTCGCCGAAGATCTGGGCGCGCGCGAGGGTCAGGAACTCCTGTTCCTCCGGTCCGAGGCGCTGGCCTTCGACGTTGGCGATGACGTCCTCGGCGAGGTCTAGGAACTGAAACCGCGCCGCGAGGGCGCGGGCATACCGCAGTTCCTCGGCGAGGTTGGTCGAGGCGGAAGCGCTCGGTGCATTGGCCTGCTGCACCGCGGGGGTCGCACTGACGTGGCGACCCCCGAGGGCGCCCAACGCAACCGTCGCGACGACGGTGAACGCGACGGCCGAGGCCGCGAGCGACGCGGCAACCGCGCGGAGCGTGCGCGAGATTCCTCCGTTGCACGCGGCAACGGGGGATGACTCGTGCGCGCGAGTTCCCATGACGCTGGAACCACGGACGGAACCACGGACGGAACCACGGACGGACGGGCGATGGCGAAGGTCTGCGTGGAGCATCGGCGGCGCGTGGCGGCGGGTCCGAAAGACGGGAGTTCCGCGAAATCGGCGAAGGATGGAATCGAAGCGGGCGGGGCCAGGGGAACGTCGACCGTTGGAGCAGGCCGCGCGGCGCGGGGCCTGTTCCCGCGCAGGTGGAACCCGCGCGGTGCGCCAACCATTCAACTGGACCCCTCGTGGGCCGCACAGGTTACCCGAAAGGTCCAGTCAAGTTTCGTTCCATACCTGCGAGACGCACTGGGAGCGCGGGCCTCCAGGCCCGCGCTGGAGCGAGGATCCGATCTTGCGCGAAGTGAGCACGCTCGAAGGCGGGCCTAGCCCGGGTTATTCACCAGCTTTGCGATCGGACGGCCCAACCGGCGGCCTTCGGCCGCCTTTCGCCCTCGGGCGGCACTTTGCGACCACGGGCGTCGTCGTTGACCTGTTCAAGGTCGACTGTGGATCCCGCGGCCGCAAAGCACCACCAGGCGACGACTTGGGCTCGTCTGATCGAAAACCTGATGAATAACCCGGACTAGAGGCCCGTGCTCCCAGTTGTCAGCGGTGGGAACGCAAAGGCGCCCGACAATCGCCGGGCGCCCTGGTCAAACGGAGCGAGCCCACGGGGCGTCGCTCGAAATGCGGGAGAGGTCAGTTCCGGGTCACACCGCCGTACGCGTCCATCTGGGCACGCGTCGGCTCATGCTCCGCGGGGATCACGATCTTGGCGGCGATGAGGATCAGGAGCTTGCGATTCGAGATGTAAGTGCCCTTGCGCTCGAAGAAGAAACTGACGATCGGGATCCGGTTGAGGATCGGCACTCCCGACTCGAGGCGCTGCTCGTTGTGGATCTTGAGGCCGCCCAACATGATCGTGCCGCCATCGGGCATGGGGACGGTCGTGCGCGCGCGCTGGACCGTGAGTTCCGGCAGTTGGATCGTCACCGAGCTCTGGTTGGCGAGCGTTGTGGTGACCTCGCGGATCGGGCGCACGAGTTCCGCGACCGTTGGCCGCAACTCGAGGGTGATGAAACGGCGGTCCGCGGACACCACCGGGCGGACGTCGAGCACGACACCGTCCTGGACGACCTGGATGATCGGGTCGGCGATCGACGCACCTTGCGCGATCTGGACGTTGAAGTCCTGCACGTAGGCGACCTGGTTCAGGACGCTGAGGTTCGCGCGGGCGCTGTTGAACACGAGGAGCCGCGGGGCGGTCACGAGCTCGACACGTTCCTTTTTCGAAACGGCGCGCAGCACCATCTCGAGCTGCAGGTCGTTCAGGTACGTCCACTGGAACGAGAGGCCGCCGGCATTGCTCAGGCCGTCGTCTTCACCCAAGGACGTGTCGTAGAGGTTCTCGATGCGGTTCTTGATGCTCCCGTCGAAGCGGTCGTAGAAAACACCGACGTCCGACTTCTGGCCGATCGAGCCCGACAGGTCGCCGATGACCGCCGGGTCGCCGAAGTCATTGAAGAACTCGTTGGTGCCAAGACCGGGGGCGCCCAGGCCGCGGAAGTCGACGCCGATGTCCTCGAGGAAGTTGTCCTCCACGCTCAGGAAGCGCGAGTTGATGTCGACCATGATGCCGGTCGACTCGCGCAGGTCGTCGAGCAGGCGACTGAGCTCAGCGTGGACTTCCGGCCGCTGCGTGACGACGAGCGTGCCGTTCTCGGTGATCCGCAGGGTGTTCGCGACGTCCGCATCCCAGGACTCGGGAGCGACATTCTCGCGGATGAGGGTCTCGAGCTCGTCGCCCGTGATGACGAGCGCTTCGCGCTCGCTGAGCTCTTCCTCGGCGTAGTCGATGCCGCCCGACGGCATCACGTTGATCTCGCGCCCGGGGAAGTCCGGGATCGGGTTGATGAGGTCGCTGACCGAGTACATCTGCAGCACTTGGCCGCCGATGAGGTCCTCGGCGCTGACGAACTTCACGACGCCATCCTCGACGCGCCAGCGCAGGCTCTCGGACGTAGCTGCGATCAGGTCGAGCACGTTGAGGACGCTGCGCTCGGGCAGTTGCATGCGGATCGACGTCTCTTCTTCGTCCAGGTCGGCGACGCTGGCGGAGATCACGAAGTTGACGCTGGTGACCTGCTGGAGGAACCGGGCCACTTCGCTCAAGGGAGCGCCGTCGCCGTCGACCCCGAACGACACCGGGATGCGCACCTCGGCGAGGCGGCGCATGATTTCCTCGCGCTCGGCGTCGGCGCTGCCGAGCGACTGGGTGAACCCGTGGGGTTGGCGCGCGGCCACCTTTTGCCAGCGCTCGAGGTCGTCGAAGATCAGCGCTTCGGTCTGGGGCACGGAGAGCGTATCGAGCTCGTCGAACGTCTTCAGCCACTGTTCGCGGTAACGCAGGCGCAGGTTCTCGTCGATTTTCTGGTGGCGGGCCGATTGCGCGATGTCGCGCATTTCGGTCGCCTGCTCGTTGCCCGGATCGAGCAAGAGGACCTGCTGGGAGAGGGATTCGGCCAACGCGTAGTTTTCCCGCAGGAACGCGGCGTGGGCTTCGGAATACAGCGTGCGCAGCTTGTTGGCGCGGTAGTCGCGCTGCTCCTGCTCTTCGCGCTCGCGGGCAAGTTCCGCATCGCGGCGGCGGCTCTCCTCGGCGGCGAGGCGGCTCGATTCGCGCTCTTCGATGGCGGACTCGAGTTTGCGGCGGATGACGAGCAGGTCCATGGACTGGTCGGCGATGAGCGGGTGGTAGCCGAGGATCAACTCCGCTTCGCGGTAACGCTCGACCGCGAGGGCGAAGTCGCCCGCGAGGCGCGCATTGTCGCCTTCCAAAACGGCCTGACCGACAGCCATGCGGGCCTGGGCCCGGCTCACGACTTCGCGCTCGACGACGTCGTCCATCAGGTTGCTGGCCCCGGCGTAGGAGTCGCCCATCAGGCCTTCCACACGGCGCAGCTTTTCCCGCGCGTTCGCGTTCGACGGCATGACGTCGATCGCCTGGGAATACTGGAGCAGCGCCTCGTCGAGGTCGGCTTGGTCGAGCGCCCGGTCACCGCGCTCCACGTAGGCGTTGGAGAGCACCTGGGCGCGCTGACGCAACACGGCGAGACGTTCGGCCTCCGCGCTGAGGAACTGGTCCGCGCCGGGGGCCTGGTCGCCGTTTTGGTCGCCCTCCTGGGCGCTCGCGGCCTCGATCAGCTCCACCGCGATCAGCTCCACCGCGGGACCGCCATCCGGGTCCGTGTTTCCGGACGCTTGGGGCCCTTCCGCTCCCGCGGATTGCGAGGTGCGTTGAACGTCCTGTTCAACCGGCGCGTTCTCGCCGGCTTCGTCCGCCTGCGGAGTAGAGCGGCAGGCGATCAGGGGGATCAGGACCAGCGACGGGACGAGAAGGGGGCGAAAGCGCATCGGATTGTTGGCCTTCCGTTGGGCCGAGCCGCGCAACGCACTTCACAGCCCAACGGGGGGGCTGCAAGGCAGGTGCGGGGACGGGACGCGGGGGGAGCGCCCGACGTACAGCGCCGTGTCCCAGGGAGGGGCAAGGGCCGGACGGGGGGCGTGGACGTGTGGCGGAGAGAGCGCAAAGACCCCGTCGGAGACGAATCCCGCCCGGCCGGTCCCCGCGCGGCGACACACGAGCCGCCGCGGGGGCGAGGGCTCGGAAGTCACCTGGGGGTAACGGCGGATGCCGGGCGCGGGGGATCGCCGCGGCATCGGAGGGGAGCAGGTGCGCTCGGACGGAGCGGGGACCTGAGGGGACCTGAGGAACGGGGGACCTTTGGAACGAACGAGCGGGGATGCTTTGAAGGAGTTCGGGACGCGCCGCGAGGTCTGCTTGTCGGTCAAGCCCGCAGGGAGAATCTCGCAGCGCTGCCCACGCGGGGCCTCGCGGCGAAGGGGCGGAGGATACCTGTGCCTCCCGAGGGGGTCAACACGGGCTTCGAGTAGCCCGCTCCGGCGGCCCAACTACCGCCTGCGGCCCAAATCCGCGGTGCTTGCGTCACTCGGCGGTGCTCCGGCCACCCGGCTTGGGCCCATCGCTCGGCTTTGCGCCATCGCCCTGCGCGGGGCCGGGGAGGGCAAGGCCGAGCTCCGCCATCGCCAACCGGATGTCCACCCACGTTTCGCGCTTCGCGGCGGGATTTTGCAGGAGGAGCGCCGGGTGATGGGTCGGGACCACCGCGCGGCCGCCGAGCCGGTGCACACGTCCGCGCAGGGCTCCGACCGGCGCATCCACGTCGAGGACCAGCGCCGCGGCGTGGTCCCCAAGGGTTACGACCACGCGCGGATCCACGAGTTCGATCTGGCGCGCGAGGAACGGTGCGCACATCGCTTTTTCCGCAGGCGCGGGATCGCGGTCGTGCGGCGGCCGGCACTTCACGGCGGTCGCGAGGTAGACATCGCGGTGGCGCGCTAGCCCCATGCCCTTCGCGATAATGTCGTCGAGCAGTTGACCGGCGGCGTCGACAAACGGCACACCGTCTTGGTCCTCCTGCGCACCGGGCGCGGCGCCGACGAACAGGATCCGCGCCCGCGGGGATCCGTCGGAAAACACGGTTTGGCTGCGTTCCTCGCACAACGGGCACGCGCGGCACTCGGCCACTGCGGCGCGCAACTCGTCGAGATTCTGCGCTGCGCGTGCGATCGCCGCGGTGGGCGGCGGTGCCTGTGCCACAGCACCTTTTGGGCCCGCGCCTGCGGAGGTGTTCGAGCGCGTCGGGCGGGTGGGCGGCGGCAACGTTGCCGCGGCGCGCAGGCCCGCGGGCGCGGTGCCGGCCTTCACCGCGCGCTGGCCGCGGGCGCCGCGCCGTGCGAGTTCGGCCGCGAGCGCGTGGGCGAGTTCGGCGAGTTCGGCGAGTTCGGCGAGCCCGACGAACCCAGGCGCCGGCGGCGCAGACTCGTCGGCCGCGGATCGTGCGGGATCGGCGTTGGGCGTGGACTCGGTCACGGGGATGGGGCGCGGCGCTGGCGCGGGCTGCGCACCGCGGGCGGCGCGGATCCTAGCGCAGAACAGAGGAACACACGGGCGCCCTTGGGATCACACACGGCGCCCTTGCCGCGCTCTGCCTCCGCCGGTCGAATGGCGCGATGCCCGTGCACCATCCTGCTGGCGTCCTTGCCGCCGCCATCGCCGCCGCGCTGCTCGCCGCGTGCGGGGGCGACGCGCCGGATCCGAGCGGCGCGGGCGCAGCCGGTGCCCAGGCGGTGCGCTCGGCGGCAGCGGGTTCCTGGAGCTCCGACCCGCGCGCCCGCGAGTTGCGCGACCTCGTCGAAGCCGGCTCCAGCGCAGCGGCCCGCGTGCTGCTCGAACAGGTCGGCGACCAGCTTGGCGTCGAAGGTCCCCTGATCGCGGCGCGCATCCATCTCGCCGAGGGCGACGCATTTGGCGCGCTGCGCGAGGCGGAACGCGCGCGCGCCCTGGCGCCCCGAGATCCGCGGCCCTACGCCGCCGCCGCGGAGACCTACGCGTCCCTTGGTCGCATCGAGGCAGCCACCGCCGAGTACCAGCGCGGGCTGGATTCCCTGGGAAGCTCGCCCGAGCTGACCCGTGCGCTCGGCGTCATCGGTATTTCGACCCCCGGCGGCGCCCAATCGGGCCTCGCGCAGCTCGAACTCGCCCGCCGTCAGGACCCTCAGTTGCCGTTCAGCGCGCGTCCGCTCGCGGAAGCCCACCTGATCCTCGGGCGGGCGGCGCTCCTGCAGGGAACGCCGTCGAAAGCGTCGATCCACGCGCACGCGGGCCTTGAGTTGGAGCCCGCGGATGGCGAGCTGCGGCGGTTGCGCGGGGAAGCGTTGGCGGCGGGCGGAGCGCTCGAAGATGCGGTTTTAGTGTTCCAGGAATTGCTCGTGGAGGGGCAGCCGGTGGCCGCGGAACTCGCCCGCTTCCACCACGCCGCGGCGACCGCGGCGCTCGTGCGCGGTGCGCGCCCGGCGGCGGTCAACCATTACGTACGGGCGCGGGAACTTGGGCACACGGAACTCGGTTTTGGCGCGACGGTGCTGCGGGAAGAGGTCGAGGCGTGTCTCGCGCGCGGCCGCGGCCACTACGAGCGGGCCGAGAACTTGCGCGAGGGCGCGGCCGGAGCGGACGCCGCTCCCGAACTCCAGCAGGCGCGGGAGGACGCCCTCGACGCCGCGCAAGCGGAATTCCTCGCGGCCCTGCACCTTGCACCCGGGGACCCCCAGGCGGCGGACCTGCTCGGCGGCGTCCATTTCCGCGCCGGCCGGTACCCGGAGGCGGCGCGCGCCTGGGAAAGCGTGCTTGGGGCCCTGCGCGAGCGCGGCGAAACACCGCCCTACCCTGTGCACATGAACGCCGCCCGCGCGTGGCGGCTTGCCCAGCGCTGGGACTTGGCGCGCGCAGTCCTCGAATCCGAGCTCGAACGCGAGCCCGCGGGGGCGTTCGCGCAGGAAGCGCGCGACATGCTCGCACGGTTGATCGCCGAGGCGGAGCTCGCCGCGCCACAGCCCAGCCCGCGTTGACCCCGTGGGGGGCGAGGGCGTACCCTTTGCGGTTCGTCCGGCGCCCGGACGCAGCCCGGGGGCTCTCCGGCGGCTCGGCGCCGGTACCTAGGCAGCGCGCCGCGCTGCAAAGAGGCCGATTCCATGGCCCGCAAGAATCTGCTCGAAGCGTTCCAGAAGGTCGCACAGACCCACGACGAAGCGCAGCGCCGCGAGGCGGCGCCGGGCTCCCCGTCTGCGCGCGCCGTGACGGGCAGGGTGACGGGCGGGGTGACGGGCGCCGTCACGCCTGAAGCGAGCCACAAAGCCGCGCCCGCGTCGGCCGGTCCAGACCCGAAGGGCACCGATCCCAAAGGCAAGGCCGCCGCAGCGGAGCGCGCCGACGCGCACAAGCCCGGGATGTTCGCGCTGCGGATTCCCAAGGCACCGCCGGTGGATGCAAAAGTCGAAACCGCGCGGCACTCCGCTGTCGCGGGCCGCGGGGAAACTGCTAGCCGCGCGGACGGACTCGCGCGCATCATTGACCTCCTGCGACCCGCGCCCGTGCTCGCGGCCATCGTCCTCGTGTTCAGCGTGGGCTTTGCGCTCGGGCGAATGGGCGGTGGCGCTGGCGTTTCGGTGGCCGAAGCTGCCGACGCTAAATCGCCAAACGCACGCGCGCAAGACACGGTTGTGCGTCAAAGCGCCGCAGCCGCGCCGCCGGCCGCGGGCAGCGTTGCCCCCGCGCCCAGCGGCGTCCCACCGCGAGCGGACCGCCCCCCGGCCGAGCCGTCCAGCCCGGGCGCGCAGTTCGAACGCTCCCTGCGCGACCCCGCGAACCGCTTCACGGTCCTCGTCGTCACCTACAACGACAGTGCGGCGAACCGCGAACTTGGCCGCGAGCTCAGCGGGCACCTGCGCACCCAGGGACTCAAGGTCAGCGACCCCCTGCCTTCGGGGTCAAGTCGCCTGGTCGTTCTCGCCGGCGCGGCTCCCACGAGCGACGCCCTGAAGGCCACCCTGAACCTCGTCCGCAGCGTCCGGGACCCCAGAGACCGCGCAGGCGCCTTCAGCGACGCGCTTGTCCTGCCCATCTCCAGTTTCGTCAACCGCTAGCGCGGCGACGGACGAACTGCGATCCTTTTCGCCCCGCGCGCGCGGGGCGCGCTCCTCCGATCCCCAATCCCACGCCCTCCACCCCTCCTCCCATGTCGATCCACCGCAGCCTCCGCGGCGTGAACACCCTGACCGGCGAACGCAGCGTCCTGACGCGCTTCGAGCGCGTCCAAAAGATGCTGCGCGACGGCAAGATCGCGCGCGACGCGGCGTCGCCGTACGGCCTGCCCAAGATGCGCACACGCTTCAAGGTCGTCACCGGCAAGCGCGCTAAGGAAGTTGCCGAAGCGGCCGCGGGCAAGGACGCGGCGACGGCCGCCAAGCCGGCCGCCAAGGGTGCCGCTGCGAAACCTGCTGCTGCAAAACCCGGCGCGGCCAAGCCTGCGGCCCCCGCGAAGAAGAAGTGACCCGCGACGTGTCCGTAGCAGCGCTGCCTTTGCGCTCCAGCGGCCGCCCCGGAGTCTTCGACCGCACCGCGCCCTAGTCCCTCACGGGCCGTGCTCCAACGGGACGCTTTTTCCACGGTCCCGCGCAGCAAACATCCCATGCAACCCGAAGCGCCCGTCGAACGCCGCGCGGGCGCCACGGCCTCTTCTGCGGTCCTGTCCGCGAGCGCCGCACCCCTGCGAGCTCCGCTGATCGAGGTATTTGCGTCGCTCCAGGGCGAGGGCCTGTACGTGGGCGAGCCCCAGGTTTTTGTGCGGCTCGCGGGCTGCCCGCTGCGCTGCCGCTACTGCGACACACCGCATTCGTGGCGTGTCCGTCCGGGGGCCCGCGCCCGTGTCGCCGGCCGCTTTGGAGCCGACGAGGAGGTCGAGTCATGGCACGGGCCCGAGGAGGCCGTGGCGCGTGTGCGCGCGGCCGAAGCGGGGGTT
>JBBRWC010000129.1:0-9907 GCA_038246255.1 Planctomycetota bacterium | reverse complement strand
CTGCTCCACATTTCTATCTGAAGATGGAAGTGGTGATGGACAACGCAATGGCAGCAAGAATACAGATGAATGAAATCAGTCCCCCGCCAGCGCGGTTGCGAGGATCGCCCACAGGAACAGGTTGAACGCGTCGTAAAGGCTCAATGGGTGTGCGCTCCCTCGCCGCGGAAAAGGTGTAGGGCGCGGACCGGATCGTCCAGCTCGTGCAGGTGCCCCGCTTCTACACGTCCGCAATGGACGAAGAGCGCGCGGTCGGTGTGCGCCCGCACGGCGGACAGGTGGTGCGCAACGAGCACGACTGCCAGGCCGTGCTCCCGCGCAAGCGACGCCACCAGCTCCATGACGTCCGCGGCCGCGATGGGGTCGGCGCCGCTCGTGGGCTCGTCGAGGAACAGGACCTTTGGATCCATCAGGAGCGCCCGTGCGATCAGCGACCGCTGGCGCTGCCCTCCCGATAGGGCGCTGAACAGCGTGTGTGCGCGGTCCGCGAGCCCGACCCGCGCGAGCGCGTCCGCGGCGCGTCCGCGGTCGGCGGCGCGCAGTGTCCCCCAGCGCGTCAAACGACCGAAAGCGCCAAGCTGCACCACGTCCCGCGTCGTCAAGGGGTAAAGCGGGTCGAGTGCCTCCCGCTGCGGCACATAACCCACGCGCGTGCGATCGAGCTCGACCGAACCCCGGATCGGCGCGATCAGCCCGATCAGTCCGCGCAAAAGCGTTGTTTTGCCCGCGCCGTTGGGCCCGACCACGGCGGCGATGTCGCCCGCGCGAAGCTCGAAATCCACGCCATCGAGAAACGCGCGCCCGGCGTAGCCGAAGCTCGCCGAGCGCGCGCGCAGGAGCACGGGACTCGCCTGCGATTCACCCAAGCGCTAGAGCCTAGCGTGGCGTGCCCCGAACGACGTCACCGTCCGCGGGCTCGGGTGTTGGTTCCCAATCGGGAAGGAGTGCCGCCGCGAGGCGTTCGTGGATCTCGTCCATCATCGCGATCCACGAGGTCGCCCGCGCCGACGCTCCGACCATCGTGGGCAGCTCGAGCGCCACGGCATCCGTACGCTCGACCAAAAACCGCACACTCCGGTCGTTCGACCAATGGGCGGTCGCAATGGCGCGAACACCCTCCTGCTCGATGCGCTTCACCAGATCCGCAAGGTGCCCGGGGGTCGGGGGCACTCCGGGGCGGCTCTCCACTTCGGCAACGATTGCGATGCCCCAGGCGCGCGCGAGGTAGGAAAACTCCCGGTGGTAGGTGACCAGCTTCGCACCCTCGAGGCGCTTGCCGATCTTTGCCCAGCGGGCGCGCGCGGCCTCGAGCTCAACGACGTACTTCCCGTGGTTCGCGCGGTAAACGTCCGCGCCCTTGGGATCGACGCCGATCAAACCCTCAAGGATTCGGCTCGCCATGCGCTCACCCGCATCGGGACTGAGGGTCGCATGGGGATTGCCCATCGGGTGCACGTCCGCAGCATCGCGCCGGGAGCTGTCCTCGGGCACCTCGATGGCCTCAAAACCCTCAAAGACCGTCACGAAACCCGGTTTTCCGGGTTGGAGCCGGTTGTTGCGCGCCGCTTCCAGCAACCCGGGCACAAACGCGTGTTCGAGCGAGAGCCCGACCTGCAGGAAAAGCTCCGCGCGCCCGACCGCGACCAGGCTCGACGGCCGCAGCGCGACGCGGTGGATGTTTTCGTTGCCCTTCGCGAGCGTTCTGACGTCCACACGGTCACCGCCGATGCGACGCGCGACGTCGGCGAGGTCCGGAATCGTCGCGATGACCTGGAGCCGTTCGAGCGGCGCGGCGTGCGCAAAACCGGATGGGCAAAGCGTCGCCGCTAAGGCGATCAGCGGCGCACAGATCTGCACCGCGAACGCCCTCAAGGTTGTGCTCGTTTGCATCACCAGTTCCATCCGTGGCTGTGGGAACCCATGTAAGCGGTGAACTGCAGGTAGACACGCAGGTCGTCGCCGGTCGCTTCGTCATCGAGGTGGCTGACTCCAAGGCGCAGGCGGCGGAACTCGGTGAAGTGGTGGGTCCAATAGAGGTCCCACTCCCGCGCTTCAAGCGCCGTGTCCTCGGGCAGGTCCACCTGACTGTACTGCACACCCACGTTGTTGCGCCTATTCAGCCCCACGTCCGCGAACGCGTAAAAGCCGCTCGCATCGTCATCGGACACCGCGATCACGGGGTTCAACGGGTCGGTGACATCGGTTTCTGCGGCGATGTCGCCGGTCAGCATCAGCCATTCGATGCCGACCGTGGCCTCGCGGCTCGTCGCCGCATCCACCCAACCCCACGTGATGTCGGCTCCCAACACGTTGTTGGAGAGCCCCTGCGCTTCGACGTCCGCTTCCTCATCGTGGAACTCGAACTCGGGGATAATGCGAGCGCTGACACCAAACTGCGCGGTTTGATTGTCCGTGAGCTCGGTCAACGCGGTGATTCGCGCCGTGATCGAAAGCTCGTCGATGTCCTTCAGTCCGGGCGATTCCGCCGCGGGACCCGCTTCTTCCTCCTCATCGCCGTGTTCGTCGGAAATGAGCGAGCCGAACACACCCAAGCTCGCGCGCAGCGGCGTTTTTTCGCCGAGCGGTGTCCACCAGTCGACCTGCGCGCCGGCGCCACCGAGTTCGTCCCCAAGAAGCGTGCGCAGCGCAAGCGGGCGTTCCACCGTCCGCAGTTCCTCAATGTGCTGCTGCATCAGCTTGCCAAAATCGACGAAGAAGCGGCCGACCTTCAGGCTGGTGCGGTCGCCGAAGCCGAGGAACTCGATCGCGGCCTCCTCGACCTCGGGTGCCTCCAGGTCCTCGGACACAAACACCACGTACGCCCAGGCGTTCGGGTCGAGGTACGCCGCGGCGTTGAACTCCAGCAACCGCACGGAGAAGTCGAAACCGTCGTCACCGTCGTCCCCGCCGGGGCCGTCGCGCCAATCGGCGACGGAATCGATCACAAACCCCAGCGCCGGATTGAACTCGTTGGAAAAGCGCGTCGTCTGGCCGAGCGTCGGACGCGACGGCATGCCCGGTGATTGGAACGCGGGGCCCTGGGCGTGGGCTGCGGGTGCCGACGCAAACACGGCGCCAAGCCCGAAAAGGCTGACGGCGAGATAACCGGCGCGGCGGGGGGCACCGCTGGCGGAGGCGGAGGCGGACGGTGACGGGGAGCGGAGGGCGAGGCGAAGGTGCATGGGGAATGGTCGGGGGTCTAGGGGACGACGGCTTCATGCCGACGGCCACGCGCGAGTTCCCGGGTTCGGCCGTTTTTCTTCATTCGCGCCACGCGCGCGGCGGGCCCCGGGTCATGCTCCCCACCCGTGCAGCACGTGCCCCCGAACACCGCCAACCCGCGGCCCAGGCTCCTTCCCGCCGCCGAACGCGCGCCCTTTCGATGGAAGGTCGCACCGGAGGACTTCGAGGTGGAAGAGGTCCCCGTGGACCCGCCCGACGGCGCGGGCACGCACCTGTGGCTGTGGGTCGAAAAGCGCGGCCTGTCGAGCGAAGAGGTCGCCCAGGAACTCGCCCGCACATTCCAGTTGCCGCGTCGAGCCGTGGCGCACGCGGGGCGTAAGGACGTCCACGCGGTCACGCGCCAATGGTTTTCGCTGGAGGGCGGGTGTGCGGAGCGCGCGCGGGTCGCCGGCGATTCTGCCGACATCACCAGTGCCCCCGCCGAGCGCTGGATGCGCGTGCTCGCGATCGCGCACCATCCGCGCGGCTTGCGGCCGGGTCAAAGCCGCGGCAACCGCTTCCGGTTGTTACTTCGTGCAATCGAGCCCGAGGGTTTTGCGCGCATCGCGCGCGGCCTTCAAACGCTGGTCGAACGCGGCGTGCCGGCCTGGTACGGCGAGCAGCGCCAGGGCCACGGCGGGCGCAATGGGGCGACGGGGCTCGCGCTGCTGCGCGGCGATTGCCCCGCATTTGCGCAAATGCTCGTGGGAGCGCCCCACCCCGCCGATTTCGGCCGCGTGCGCGCCGCGCGCGACGCCGCGCAAACGGGCGACTTCGCGGCCGCCGCGCGCCTTTTTCCGGCGAGCTTCACCCTTGAACAGCGTGCCGCACGGGAACTCGCAGGCGGATTGGATCCCGCGCTTTTGCCATCGCGCTTGGCGCGCCGCGAACTGCAGTTCCTCGTGGCGGCGGCGCAGGCGGACCTGTTCGACCGCGCGCTCGAACACCGCTTCCCCCACCTGTCTACGCTGCTGCTCGGCGATATTGCGCACCTGCACGCGAGCCGCGGCAGCTTCCTCGTCGAAGACAGCGCGCGTGAGCAACCCCGCGCGGACCGTTTCGAAATCTCGCCAACGGCGCCCTTGCCGGGTCGACGTTTGCGGCCCGCGGCCGCCCATGGCGCGCGGGAACTCGAACGTGCTGTGCTCGCCGAACGCGGCCTCGACGACGCGGCGTTCGACCGCCCCATGCCGTCCAGGGAGGGCCCGTGGCGCGTGGATGGAGCGCGCCGTCCCCTGCGTTGGCCACTCGCCGCGGCGACGCTGACGGCGCTGGGCCCGACGGATGCCGAGTTGTGCTTCCAACTGCCCCCGGGCGCCTATGCCACGGAAGTGCTGGCCGAGCTGTGTACCCATCCCGAAGGCACCGCCACGGACAGCATCCACCCCGCCGAGCCGCCCCTGGCGTAGGCTGGCAGTGTCCCCGCTCCCAAAGGAGGTCCCATGCCCCGTCCGACCATCCTGATCACGGCCGCCCTCGCCATTGCCATTGCCGCCTTGACGTTTGTCGCCGCCTGCCAAACCCGGCACCGCACCATCCAGGTCGGGCCCGGCGGTCCCGAGTTCGCCGCGCGCGCGGAGCGCGAAGAAAACATCGAGCTCGACCTCGTGGCGGGTGCGGTGTTGGGCATCGAGGGCAGCACCGGACCCCTGCGCATTGAGGTGACCCACAGCGGAAGGAGCGAGTTCCGGGCGCGCCTGGTCGCTGCGGGCCGCGACGCACAGGAAGCGGAAGCGGTGCTCGCGCGCTACAGCCTCAACGTCGTGCGCGACGCCCAGGGTGTCCATGTGCGTGTGATCGGCCAGCCCCTGCGTGTCGAAGGTGGTTCAGTGCAAGAACTGGCCGTCGCCACACAGATCACGGTGTTCGTACCTCCGGGGACCGCGATCGACGCCTGCGGTTCAACGGGTTCGATCGAAGCCAGCGGGCCGCTCGGTGACACGCAGCTCGAAACGAGCTTCGGCGCGGTCGCAGTGAGCGGTGTGCGCGGCGCGCTCGACGTGCAAACCGGCAGCGGCCGCATCGACGCGGTGGACATCGAAGGTCCGCGCATGCGCCTCGACAGCGCGTTTGGCGCGGTAACGCTGGCGCGCATCCGAACCGAGGGCATTGCGATCCGCACCGGATCAGGGGGAATCACGGTGGAGGATGTCGAGAGCGTGGACCTCGACGCGCACACCCAGTTCGGAAGTATCGCGATCGGCGGGTTGCGCGGCAATGCGCAGCTCGCAACCGGAAGCGGATCGATCGACGTCGATGGCGTGGACGGCACCCTGCACGCGCGCAGCGAGTTCGGCGCCATCGGCGCGCGCGGTCGATTCGACGCGGTAACGCTGGAGAGTGGCTCGGGCGCGATCGAGCTTCACGCACGCCCCCAAAGCCGCATGGCGAGTGACTGGAGCCTCGTTTCGGGGTTCGGTGCCGTGCGCGTGCGCTTGCCCGCGGATTTTGGTGGCGAACTCGACGCCCACACGAGCTTCGGAGCCGTGGATTGCGAGTTGGCGCTGCTCATCGAAGCGGTGGCGGGCAGCACAGGGCGAGGCGTGCGGGGCCGCATCGCGGCTCCGGCGGCGCCCGCGGCGCCCGGAACGCTCACCCTGCGGACCGGCAGCGGCAACGTGCGCATCGAACGCGCGCGGGAATAACGCGGAATGGCGATTGTCGCACTGGGCCTCGACCTCGCGCAGGTGACTCGCATCGCGGACGTGCTGGAGCGCCGCGGTGCGCGTTTCGCCGAGCGCATCTTCACCGCGGGCGAGCGCGCCTATTGCGAACGCCGGCTACGCGCCGCCAACAGCTATGCCGGCCGTTTTGCCGTCAAGGAAGCGGTGATGAAGGCCCTCGGCACCGGCTGGGCGCAGGGTGTTCGCTGGATCGACATTGAGGTCGTGCGGCCCCCGGGCGAGGCTCCGACCGTGCAGCTCCACGGGGCCGCGCTCGCGATCGCACACGCGCGCGGCATCACCCGCTGGCACATCACAATCACCCACGACGCCGGGCTCGCCGCCGCGGTCGCCGTGGCCGAATCTGCCTGACCCCGTTTCGCCAAGGCGGACGCGGGTGGCGGCGTTTCGCTGTGGGAACAACCCTTTCCCACCGCGCGGCGCCACACGCCCCTGGACGACGCCCAACGGGTTGGCACGTTCATTGCGCTTGCGCAGATTGAACCTTCTGGCCGGCGCTCCGTTAGGGAGCCGTCGTCGCTCGCTTTCCGCCCCCAGGGTCCGCTCCGCCGAACCTCCCGCTATGTCGATCCCTCGCCATTCCATCGCGTCCTCCCTGGCATTGGCACGGTTGGCCGGCGCCGTGCTTCTCATGATCGTCGGGGCCAACACGGTGGCCGCCCAGACGTCGATCGACGACGTGCGCGAGGCCTTCGCGACCGCGGACGATCGCAGAGCGGTGGTCGAGCGACTGCTGCCCGGCACCGAAGCGCGGGCCTATTACGAGGCCCTTCTGGCGATCCACGAAAAGCGCTGGGATGCGTTCGACACGCTGGCCGCGTCGTGGGAGCACTTGGCGCTGGACCTCCGCTTCAAGGCCCTGGTTCAGCGGCGTGCGCTGCTCGGTTATTCCGCGCATCCCGAGCGCACATGGAACTTCCTGTTGAAGGAATTGGAGCCCAGGCTGGACCACCGCTCGCCCGCGGACGCGGCCGCCCGGACGTTGCCGAGCCGCATCGATCCCGCGGAGCTCACCGACGAGGCCTTCACGCGGCGCGCCGTTTCCAGCGCTCGTACGTACGACCGCATGGCCGAGTCGGGTCGCCGCATGACCTCGCTGTCTCAGCTTGCGCGCGGCGATCGCCGCGAGTACCTGCGCAATCTCGAGCGCCCTGACGTGCCGGGGCTCGTGCGTGCCATCATCGAGGACATCGAACTCGACACGGGGGTGGCGTTTGGCGACCACGGGATCCATCGGCGGTTGACGCTTGCGCAGTTGGACGAACTCCTGCGGCTGATGCCGTCGGTGTTGTCGCAGAACAGTTTCGTGGCCGCGTACCTCAACCGCCTCCGCCCCTCAGCGGACGAAGCGTGGCAACTCGACGACGACGTGCGCGCGGCGTTCCTCGAGCGTCTGGTGGCTTTCACGTCGCGTCTCGCGCCCAGTTTCGAAGCGCTGCACGCGGAAGTGCTGCACCACCGGTTGGTCTTGGCCGAGCGCCGCCGAGCAGCCACGCCGCAAATGCTTCTCGACTACCTGCGGATCGCTCCCCCCGTGGCCTACGTGCGCCCCACGTTGCGCGAGGCGCGAGCGAACGCGCGCCGGGACCAGAGCACCAACATCCGAACGGGCCTGGAAAGGGTCGCGGACGACACGTCGTTCGTGCGCGAACTCCTGATCGACCTCCTCCAGTCGGGTGCAAGGGCGGAGCCGTTCGAGCCACTGCTCGCGTCCGAATGGTTCGATGAGGTGCGCGCTGAAGCCAACCTTTTGCGCGGAGCACCCCTCGACCCCGGCGTCGCCGCGCGGCTTGGGCCCACGTTCCTTTCAAACCTCGAGAAGCGCGTCGAAATCTGCTTTCCGAGCCACAACCCGCGGTTGCTGGGTGCCAACGAACCGGTGAGTCTCCACGTCGAAACCAAAAACGTCGACGCGCTCGTCGTCAAAGTCTTCGAGATCGACGCGTTCGACTATTACCGCGAACAAGGATCGGCGATCCACGCGTCGTTGGACCTCGACGCGGTCATTCCGCACCGCTCCCTGCGCATTCCGATCGACGCGCCGCCGATCCAGCGGGTCGCGCGCACGGTCGAGTTCCCCGACCTCGTGGAGCCCGGGACCTACGTCGTGGAGTTCGCGGGGGGGGGCGTGGCGAGCCGTGTGCTCGTCGAAAAGGGACGCTTGGAAATGGTCCAGCGCCTTGGTGCCGCGGGCCACGTGTTGCATGTGGTGGATGAAAACGGAGCGCGCCTCAATGGCGCGCGCATCTGGTTCGCGGGGCGCGAACTCGAGCCCGATACCAACGGCGAGTGTTTGCTTCCGTTCGCGATACAGGCCGGTGAAAAGTCCCTGATCCTTCGCCACGGCAGCCGCGCGGCACTGGCCTCGATCCAGCACGCGGCCGAAGCGTACGAACTTGCCGCGGCGGTCCACGTCGACCGCGAAACACTGATTCCGGGGAACGTCGCGCCGATCCTGGTGCGGCCGCGGCTCTCGGTGCACGGCGCGCCAGTGAGCCTCGCACTGCTCGAGGATCCCGAGCTGACGATCCGCTCGATTCGGCACGACGGAGTGCGATCCGCGCAGACGATCCGCGACCTCGAACTGCGCAGTGATAAAGAGTTGATCGCGCACTTCGAAGTCCCCGAAAACACCGCGCAGATCAAAATCCACGCCCAGGGCCGCGTGAAACGTCTCGCCGACGGGGAGTTCCAGCGTGTCGCGTCGCAAGTCGCGTTGTTCACCGTCGGCCAGACGCTGATCTCGGATGCGATCGTGTCGCCGTACCTCGTGCGCGACGGGTCACAACTGCGTGTCGAGCTGCGCGGACCCAACGGCGAAATGAAGCCCGGTTTGGAGGTCCAGGTCGAACTCGAGCACCCGGACCATGCCGAGCCGTACCGCGTGAATCTGATTTCAGACGACGCGGGTCAGGTGCACATCGGCGAAGCCACTCACTTGGTCGCGATCCGAGTGGGGATCGTCGGCGATCCGGCGATCGCGAAATCACCTTCGGCGGGCAAACGCTCGGTCCGTTGGAGCCTGCGCGAGGTCGCCCCGCCGTGGCCGTCCGCGGTCCATTCGCTCAGCAGCGCCACGCTTCGTCTTCCGGTGCCGCTCGAGTTCCGCCCGCGCGCGCGCGACCTTTCTGTGCTGGAAGTGCGCGGCGGAAGTTTCGTGCGCGACGGCAGCGCCAACGTGCGCCACGAAGCGGGTGTGGTGGTTCTGGAGGGCCTCGCGCCGGGCGATTATGACGTCGCCGTGCCGGTCCTCGGCCTTTCCACGACGGTGCGCGTCGCCCGCGTGGCCAGCGCCACGGCCACGGGCACCGTCGTGAATGCCGCGCGTCGGCTCGAGCTGACCACCCCGATGCTTTCCATCGATCGACTGAACCTCGCGGAAGGGACGGTCGAAGTGAAGTTACGCGACGCGGACCCGACCGCGCGGGTGCACCTCGTGGCGCGCCGGTTTGCTCCGGAGGCCAATGGAGCCGCGCGGCTCGGATTCGGAAAAACGCACGTACCCGCCTTCGAAAACATCGACGCACCCCTGCTCGAATACCTCGCGCAGCGGCCGATCGGCGACGAGCAGCGTTACATCCTCGCCCGGAGGTTTGCGCCGCGCTACGTCGGCAACCTTCTCGAGCGTGGTGGCCTTCTGCTCGAGCCCTGGTCGGTCGAGGACACGGACGTGACGAGCGTGGAGGTCGCTAGTGGCAAGGGCGGCGGTGGCGGGATTGGAGAGGGTCGCCGCGGAAGTTTCCGCGGACCCGGCGACAGCGGGGGCGCACGCAGCGGCGACTCCGACTCGCTCGCGCAACTCGATTTCCTCCCGAGCGCCGCGCGCATCCTCGCGAACCTCGTTCCCGACGGGGACGGAATCGTGCGTGCGACGTTCGCGGACTTGGGCCTCGACGCGGGATCGCACCACGTCGAAGCCCTCGTGATCGACCGCAGCGGCACCCAACGGGCACAGGCCGCGCTCGGCGCCGTGCCGTTCGAACCCCTCGACCGACGGCTCG
>JBBRWC010000128.1:0-10013 GCA_038246255.1 Planctomycetota bacterium | reverse complement strand
TCGGTCACCCCCAAATCCCGGCGCAATCACACCATCGACACCCGTCACCAGCGGACCGGCGACGTCCGCGGCAGTCAGGAGGCTCGCCTGGTACTGCTGGTTCCCCGCCAGGTCGCGGACGATGACCTCGAAGAAGTCCGAGACGTTCACCGGGAAGGGGAAAAGCAGACGGACGCTGCGTGGACCCACGACCTCGGCCGACAGGGGCGTAAAGATTTCTAGCGCGTAGTTGAAGATGTCCTGTGCGTGAAGGCTATCGACCGCTTCATCGAAGTCGACGACCACACCGAAGGTCGGGGACGCGGCGTAAACGCGCGCGTTCCCGGAAGCCAGATTGGGCTCGGCGAGGTCGCCGTCCGCGCCCACGACGAGGCTAGCGGCGCCTACCATCGCGATGCCCTGGGCAGTCACCAGGCCGTCGAACTCAAGGGTGTAAGGCGCATTCGTCACGAGGCTCATCGTGGCGCCCAGATCGATGCTGAGTTCGAGGTTGCCGTCCCACGCAAAAGCGGCCCCCGCAAGGGACACCGGGGTGCCACCATCGAGCAGCGTGAAGTGGGAAGAATCGTCGACACCAAAACCGCTCGGGCGCCGATCGAACCGCACGACGATGATGTCGTTGTTTTCGCCCGGGACGGTCGTTGCGGTCGTGAATGCGGGTTCGAAGTCGAGCGCCGCGGTGTCCTCGGCCTCGACCGCGCGTGCGAGCGCGGGGAACATCGGATTGCCCGCGAGGTCCGTCAGACCCATGACGTCCACTTCGTTGACGCCCGCGACCACCACTTGTCCGAAGGTAATGCGCACACCCCGTCCGTCGTTCGACAGTACCGGCGTCGCGCTGGGCGTCCCCAGCAGGAGGCCGTTTGCATCGCGCAGTTGGTACTGCGCGAAGGCATCGTCGAAGTTCGCGAGCGCTTCATCGAACCGCACCCAGACCTGGTTTTGGTTCGGGTTGGAGCGCACGAAGACGGATTCGATGGTCGGGCGCAGCGCCTCGACGTCCGCGGTGCCCAGATAGGGCTGCGCGACGATCGTGTTGCCCGCGATGTCGCGCATCGCGCCGAAGCTGGCCGAGAAGCTCGAACCGTACTGCAGCGCGATGCCGTCCCCGCCATCAAAGGTCAAGACGGCCGTATTCGACACGTCCGAATAGTCGATCGATGCGAACGACGGATCGAGGGGCGTACCGACCGGCGACTCAAGGATCCAGTTGGCGGTAGCTTCGACGTCGGCCGCGACCATCAGGTCGTCGAACACGACTTCCACGCGGTCGTTGTCCGGTCCGCTGAAGCCGCGCATCGCGACCTGCGCAGCCGTCGGATCGTCGACGTCCGTAGAATCGAGGTTCTGGGCGCCGACCGCGGCGATCGTGTTGCCCGCCAGGTCCCCGACACCCGCTACCGCGACGGTGTGGATGCCCGGAACGATCGCTGCGTCGAAAATGAGGCGCACGGTCACTCCGTCGATCTGCAGTGCTGCGCCGAGCAACGTCGCTGCGTGGCTGGCGGTGTAGTTGCCCACGTCTTCCGCCTGGTCCTCGGCGACGGCTTCGTTGAAGCGGATGTCGAGGGTGGCGCCGGTGGGATCGACTTGGCGGTTTTGAGTCGCCGCGAAGATTCCGGGCGCCACGGTCTCACCCGCGATGGTGCCCGTGAACGCCGCCGCGAATGCCTGGCCATCGACGTCGAGGACGGCGGCCGGCGTGAGCTCAAAATCGAGCCCGTTGAGGTGGTCGGAATCGAGAACCACCGTCAGTGTTTTTTCGAACAGGTCGTAGCTAAGGTTGGCGCCAGCCAGGTCCACGGCATTGCCGTCGACTTCAAGGCTCCAACTGGCCGCCAACTCGGCGCGGGAAGGCACGAGCGCCTGGTCCGTCACCACGATGAGCCGGTCGTTCCCCACCCCGCTCAAGGTTTCGATCGTGGGGTCGACGGCGTAGCCGTTGACTTCCGTGCTGCCGGCGGTGATCGCCGAAAGACCGCCGCTGTAGATGTTTCCGTGGGCGTCGCGAACCGACAGCATGGCCACAGCGCTCAGACCGGGCACAACGGGTTGGCCAAACGTGACCCGCAGGGTCTCGGGGGTGACTTGTTCGACTGTTTGGGCAAATGCCGGGAATCCGGGCGTGTACTGCGTTCCCTGGGTCGCGAACACCGGGCTCATCGCCTCGTTGAACGTGAACTCGATGACCCGCCCGAACTCGTCCTCGCCCAAGCGTTGGATCGCGGAAACGAGCAGCGGAGCTTGGGTGTCGCCGGTTGCGGCGCCAACGACCGGCGCATTCGAAACTGCGGTTGCGGCGACGCTCGCGAGGCCGGCGGCACGGACACTGAAGATGGCGTGGACGTTCGCACTTTCGTCGGTGGTGATCGTCAACCGTTGGAGGTCGACGTCGAAGTCGAACACGGATTCGGCAAGGGGCAGCGTCTGGCCGACGACGACAAGGCTCCACGTGGCGCCGTCGATGACCTGCTCGGCGACCACACGCGGCCCGGAGAACTGCACGACGACGACGTCGTCGCCAAGCCCGGCGCCCTGGGTCGCGCCCGCGACCACGAAGGTGGGCGCGGTTGCATCGGAGGTCGCCACCGGGACGTAGTCGGTCGGAGCGCTGCCCTTGAGGACACGCACGCTGTCCTGCGGTGTCACCCGCTCAGCCCACAGGACCGTGAGGTCCGTGCCCAACGCCACGACGGACACGGCGGTCTGCCCCCCATCGGACTGGATGTGGTGCGGAGCAAGACCCTCCACATTGCCCTCGAAGGTCAGCACGGTGGTCAGACCATCCGGGTCGATGTCGAGGTCCTGGAGAGCGGTCTTTAGGGTGTATGTCGAAGAGTCCCCTCCACCGCCGCAGCCAGCGAGCAGAGAAACGAGGACAAACAGGGACGGCACGAGCAGGCTCTTCCCGCAAATCATGGGCAGAGGTTCCGATGCGACGGAGGCCCGCGGCGGCGCGGGCGGGGGACGAAACGCCGCCGGGGAGGGCGGCGCGCGCGGCATCCAGGCCGCAGCGTCGGTGCTATCGGCGGCGACGGCTCGCACCCTGAAGGGCTTTGCCTTTGCGACCGCACCGCTGCGACCGCACTGCTGCGACCGCACTGCTGCGACCGCACTGCTGCGACCGCACTGCTGCGACCGCACCGCGACTCGCGCGCGCCGCTCCGGTCAGAGGATCGGACTGCGCACGGCCGAGGCACTCCAGCCGAGGGTCGGACCCACAGCGAGGGCCTGCATCCCCAGCTCGAGACCTACGAGGGCGCTGTGGGTCGGAACCCCGAAGCCCCATTCCCCGAACCCCGCGCCGTCGAGGGCGAGCGGCAGAACAAACAACGGCCCCATGGGATCGATCCCACACAACCCGGCGATGGCGGGGATCGGCGCGGGGTTCGACGCCGGGCGCCCCACCAGCAGCAGGGCCGCGGACGCGCCCGGGAGGTGAATGCGCAGGGCGCTTTGCGAACCTCCGACGAGGCTGGCGGCGAGTTGCACGTCGCGCTCGCCGGTGTCGTAGAGCCGCACGGCGCCCGAACTCCCGAAGTCGTTGGCGTGGACCGCCTTGAACGCCACGGCGACCCGCGTCCCGGCCTCGTCGAGGGCGACATCGAACGCGCTGCCGGGCAAGTCCCGCGCGAGGAGCGGAGCGGGCGCGTCCCTATCGAAGAGAAGCAGCTCCGGCCCCGGTCCACTGTCGCCCCACAGGGCAAACGCGGCGCGGCGGCCGTCGGCGCTGATCCGCGCGCGGGTGACCACGTTTTGTTTGGAGGTCGGCGAGCCGATTTGGGCGTGGCTGTGCAACCGCAGGTGCGTGGGCAAGTCGTAGGTGTCGGCGCGCGCGCTTTTCCCCGTGTTGAAGTCCCACCAGCCCACCGCTAGCCATCCACCGGTGCGGTCGAGCGCGAGCGCGCTCGGCAGGTCGGACGGGCTGCCGGTCGGACCCCAATCCGGCGACCACGGACCGTTCGTTTCCCCGGCGCGCCACACACGAACGCGCCCGAAGGCTCCAATCGCGACCGTGCGGCCGTCGAAGGAGAGGGCGAGCGCGTCGCTCGCGAAGTCGAGCGGGGTCGAAAACCGCAGGCCGCCCGCGTTGTCGAAAACATCGAGCCGGTCGCCCGTCGCCAGGGCAAACCGCGTCCCGTCGCCGCTCGCGCACAGGGCCCGCAGCGCGGCGCCGTTCATTTCGACCACACGCTCCACACTGAGGTCCGCGGCCGCGATCCACTCGAGGCGTACGCGCGCGTCCTGTGGGTTGTGCTGCGCAACCATCAACGTGGCGCCGGTGGTGGGCACCGCGAGCAGTGCGGCCCCGGCCACAGACCAGCCCGCGGTGTGGCGCCCGCGCAGCGTCCATGCGCTCGAACCCAGGGATCCCGCCGCGGACTGCCACGCGATTTCCGTTCGCCGGGCACCCGCGGGCGCTGAGAACTGGGCGAGGGAATACAAGCTGTTCACCCCCATCGCACCCACCTGCACCTGGCCGAGTGCCCCGGCGCACCACGCGTCGGATCCCAGTTCGCCCACGCCGCCCTCCGGCGCTCCGGCAAAAAACCCAAGGGGCTCACCCTGGCCCGACCGGGAAGCGAGGAAAAACTCGCCCCCCGCGACCGCGGTCAGCGCACGCGGCATCCAGGGGATCGCCCCGGCGCCCTCGGCGTGCCAGCGCTGGCCAGCTTGGAAGGCGGCTGCGGTCTCGGCCGATTGGCCCTGCGCGCGGGCACTCAAAGAGGCCATTGCCAGCAGGGACGCGAGGAGGACGGGGCGTGGGAGCAAAATGGCCGGGTTGTCCATGGCACGGCGGGTTATCCCGCCCTCAAACCTATCTCGCCCGGTGGGCCGGGGCGCGCCCCCCCAGGCCGATTGGTAGACTCTTCGCCCCCCATGGCTTTGAAAGCGACCACCTTGCACGCCGCCCACGTCGCCGCCGGCGCACGCATGATCGACTTTGGCGGCTGGTCAATGCCCGTGCAGTACCGGCCGATCCTTGAGGAGGTCGCGACTGTGCGCCAGCGTGTGGGTCTGTTCGACCTCGGCCACATGGGGCGTATCGAACTGCGCGGTCCGGACCGCGAAGCTTTCCTCGACCGCCTCGCCACGAACCACGTGGCGAAGATCCCGATCGGCGCGATCCGCTACGGCCTGTTGTGCCGCGAAAACGGCGACCCGATCGACGACATCCTGGTGTACCGCGCACAGGACCACCTTTTTGTCGTCGTCAATGCATCCAACACCGCGGTCGACGTCGAGTGGCTCCACCAGCA
The DNA here is from genome assembly GCA_038246255.1 of Planctomycetota bacterium. Lineage (GTDB taxonomy): Bacteria > Planctomycetota > UBA1135 > UBA1135 > RI-242. The sequence continues at coordinate 4,752 of JBBRWC010000128.1, read as the reverse complement.
CCGCGCACAGGGCCCGTTCCAAGGCGTTGAGATCATCGACCGGACCGACGAACTGGGCATGATCGCGCTGCAGGGGCCGCGCTCGCAGGCGGTGCTCGAGAAGCTGACCGAGGGGGTCGATCTGGGCGCCATCAAGTACTACCGCTTCAGCTTCGGCCGCGTGTGTGGCATCGACGGCGTGCGCATCAGCCGCACCGGGTACACGGGCGAGGACGGGTTCGAGCTGTACCTGCCCAATCCGCAAGCCCCGCGGGTGTGGGATGCGCTCGTGGAATCCGGCGCACCCGAGGGACTTACGCCGATCGGCCTCGGCGCCCGCGACACCCTGCGCCTCGAAGCCGGCATGCCGCTCTACGGCCACGAGATCGGGCCGGGCCTCAACCCGATCGAAGCGGGCCTCAGCTTCGGCGTGAACCTGACGCCGGAAAAAAAGAACACGCTCGGCTACGCAGCCTTGAGCGCTTTCGCCGCGAAGCCCACACGTCGCCTGGTGGGACTTGCCAGTGACGGTCCCCGCGTCCCCCGCCAGGGTTATACGGTGCACGCCGCGGACCGCGAGATCGGGTTCGTGTGCTCCGGCTCCGTATCGCCGACCGTCGGCAAGCACATCGCCTCCGCGTACGTCGCGATCGGATTCGATCGCCCGGGAACCGAACTTGAGTTCGACCTGCGCGGAAAGCGCCAATCCTGCGTTGTGCAGGAACTCCCCTTCTATTCGCGCACGCGCGGCTGAAGCCACGCGCGGATCTCGTCCCATTTCCCTCAAGCCCGCTTCCTCCCCATGCGCCCCGACGACCGCAAGTACACGCGCTCCCACGAGTGGATCAAGGCCGATGGCGATACCGTGCTGATCGGCATCACCGACTTCGCCGTCAACGAACTGTGCAGCGGCAACGAAGGTGACCTCGTTTATTGCGACCTGCCCGAGGCGGGCCGCTTGGTCGAAGCCGGCGAGACCTTCGGTGAAATCGAATCCGTAAAGGCCGTCGCCGACCTCAACGCACCGGTGTCGGGAACCGTCGTCGAAGCCAACCCGGCCATCGAAGACCACCTTGAGATCCTGTCGCGCGACCCGTGGAACGAGGGCTGGATGATCCGCCTCGCGCCGAAGACGAAGTCCCTTGATGGCGAGCTCATGAGCGCCGCCCAGTACGAAGCCTGGCTGGCCGAGAGCCACTGATCGCGCCGTGCTGCGCGGGCCGTATCCGCGAAGCTCCGCCATGGCTGTCCGGCGCTTGATGGGTCCTACGGGGACGGTCGCGTTCCAAATGGCATTCGACGGCGCGCTGCTTGATGCGGTCGCGGGTCGGGATGTCGCGGGTGTTGGCGCTACCGTCCGGACCTACGGTTTCACACCCCCAGGGTTGAGCCTGGGGTGGTTCCAGCGCCTGGTCGATGTGCCGCGTGCGCGCGAGATGAACGCGGTCGCGCGGCGGCTGACGGGGGGTGGAGCGATCCACCACCACCGCGAACTCACGTTCGCGATCGCCGCGTCCGCGGACCATCCGCTGTACCGCGGCGACGTGGCGGGCAGCTACCGCCGCGTGCATGCGGCGATTGCCGATGTGCTCCGCGACGTGGGCATCCGCGCGGAGTTGCGCGCAGACCGTGCGCTCGCGTCGGACACCGCGGGCACGGGCCTTTGTTTCCACGCATCGAGCAGCCTCGACCTCGTGTGGCCGCGGCGCGGCGATGGGGCGCTTGCGAAGGGTGTGGGTTCCGCGCAGCGCCGCCGCACTGGTCGAGTGCTGCACCACGGCTCGATCAAACTGTCCCCCGATCCCGAGGAACCCGGCGTGGCGACGGTTTGGCCCCTTCCCGATCCCGCTCGCGAGCGGGAACTCGAGGAAGCGCTCGTGACGGCACTCGGAGAGCTCCTCGGCGGCGGGTTGGAGCCCTGCGAACCACATCCGAGCGAGGTTGAGCGCGCGCTCGAAACCCAGGCCTGGCACGCGGACCGCCACGCGCTGCAGCGTCGGCCGTCGCGCCGCTGACGCATCGGCGGCGCTGAATCGACGACGGCGCCGCGCAGGCGCTGCGCCATGCTCGAAGTGGTTACCCCGCCAGGACTCGAACCTGAAATAACAGAACCAAAATCTGCTGTGTTACCGATTACACCACGGGGTACCGGGAGGGGCGAAACTATAGCGGCGCGTGGGGCGCCGGGTCAACGGCCGTGGCGAGGTTCCGCGCCGAGCCGCCGCTGACCTGCCCGATCAACCGCGCGACCCCGCCGGCCAGCCCAAGCCGTCGAACCCGATGCCAAGGAGTTGGCGCCGCAGCAGGTCGAGCGCGAACTGGGTGGCCTGCATGCGCACCCGCGCGCGACCCGACGGCGGAAACCGGCAGGTGTATGCCGAACTGCCGGTCCCGGCGGCGAGTCCAAAACACACGTGGCCGACGGGTTTGTCCGCGGTGCCACCGTCCGGGCCAGCCACACCGGTGATCGCCACCGCGAGGTCCGCGCCGCTCGCCCGCAGCGCACCCTCCGCCATCGCCGTTGCAACTTCGGGTGAGACGGCGCCAAACCTGTCGATCAGCGCGCCGGGGACACCCAGAGTGCGCTCCTTAGCCCGATTCGAATAGGTGACGTAACCCGCTTCGAAAACCGCGCTCGAGCCGGGCACGCGCGTCAGTCGCTCGCTGACCCGTCCGCCGGTACACGACTCTGCGACCGCGATTTTCACGACCGCCTTGCGGGCGAACTCGACCACGACTTCCTCGAGGCTGCAGTCGCGTTCGGCAAAGATGTGCGCCGCAAAGCGGGCGCGGAACTCCGTTGTGCGGTCGGCGAGACGCGCTTGCGCCTGGGCGCCGCGGTCCACGAACTTCACGGCGAGGATGCCGTCCCGGGCGGACACACCCATGCGCGGATCGACACCGCGCGCCATCCAGTCGCCGAGCAGGTCGGCAAATCTCGATTCGCTGAGGCCGAACAGCGCAAACGCGGCGCGGACTTCAGATTCGCCGCCGCCGAGCCGCGCACGCACCCGCGGCATGAGCTCCGCAGCCAACATTCCGGCGCACTCCGAGGGCGGCCCCGGCAACGCCGCGACCACGGTCCCGTTCGCGAGTTCGACCCAGAATCCGGGCGCCGTCCCCAGCGCGTTGGGCAGCAGCTCGGCCCCGCGTGGCAGCAGGATCTGGCGCCGGTTGCTGTGAGGCACTTCGATCCCACGCGCCAAAAAGCGCGCCTCGATCGCCGCCCACGCCGCGGAGCGTTCTTCGAGCGGTACTCCCGCAACCTTCGCGATGGCATCGCGGGTCACGTCGTCGTCGGTGGGTCCGAGCCCACCGGTCGTCACAACGAGCCGGCGGCCGACCACGAGGTCACCCAGCCGCGTGGCGATCGCGTCCACGTCGTCGGGCTGGATTGCCGTCTCCCCGACGCTCAGCCCAGCGTCCCGGAGCGCCGCAGCGACGATGGGTGTGTCGAGGTCGGCGTGCGTTCCGCACAACAGTTCGTCGCCCACGGCGAGCACCGCGGCGTCACCGCGCACCGCGTTCGGCAAAACATTCATGGCTTGGGCGCGGATCCTGTCGCCGCGGCACCCGCAGCCGATGTTTTGCGCCGCTCGCGCCGCTCGACGAACCGTCCGGCCAAGATGCCGAGTTCGTAGAGGACGACCATCGGCACCGCCATGATCGACTGGGTGAACGGGTCGGGCGGCGTGAGGATTGCCGCGACCACGAATGCCAGCACGATGAAGTGCCGGCGCCACTTCGCGAACGTCGCCGAGGCGACGATGCCTACCCGCGCCAGCGCCGCCATCAGGACGGGAAGCTGGAACACCGCGCCGAGCCCGATGCACAAGGACGACAGGAAGCTGAAGTACTGCGCGTAGCGGAAATCCGGGCGCACCTGCGTCAGGTCGATCGACGTGTTCAGGAAGTAGATCGCGTAGGGCACCATCACGAAGTAGCCGAACAACGTGCCGGCGCCGAAGAGGATCAAGCTCGTCGGGATGTAGGCGAGGACCGCGCGGCGCTCCGCGGGATAAAGGCCGGCGGCGATGAACAGCCACAACTGCCACAGCATGATCGGCCCGCCCACGAACAAGGACAGGTAGAACGCCGCCTTGAGGTTGCCGATGAAGGCTTCGCCGGGCCCCGTCGCCTGGGGGCGTGTGTCGATGGGCTCGCGCAGGCGACGGGCGCTACCCCGAGTCGACTCGAGCACACGCTCCGGATCGAGGTCCTGATCTGCGGCGAGTCCAGTGTCGTGGGCCGATCCGAGTTCGAGGTTGGACTCGCGCAGTCGACGGTCGCCCTCGCGTGTCAGCTCGAAGAAGAGCGCCGGATCGAGGTCCGGGTCAGCGGCGAGCCGCTTGTCGTAGGCGGCTTCGAGGTCGGCGTTGAGCCACGTCACGGCCTGGCGCAGCGGGCGCAGCACGATGGCGAACGTGCGGTCTTGGAAGCCGTACGCCACGGCGAAGGCGAGCGCCATGCCGACCACGCCGATGAACAGGCGCTTGCGCAGCTCGTCGAGGTGCTCTCCGAGGCTCATGCGCGGCCCCCCCTCCTCCGGGCGGTCGCTCTCCGGGCGGTCGCTCTCCGGGCGGTCGCTCTCCGGGCGGTCGCTCTCCGGGCGGTCGCGCGACGGCGCGTCCTCGGCGGCGGGATCGCGCCGCCCCGCGGGGTCGCGCCGCCCCGCGGGGTCGACCGGCCAGTGCGCGGGACGAGCCGCCCGGGGGCCGGGAACGTCTCCCGCCCGGTCGGAGCCGGGCGCGGGATCGAGGGAGGCGCTCAAGG
>JBBRWC010000127.1:0-10204 GCA_038246255.1 Planctomycetota bacterium | reverse complement strand
TCATCAGGTTTTCGAGCAGACGAGCCCAAGTCGTCGTCTGGTGGTGCTTTGCGGCCGCGGGATCCACAGTCGACCTTGAACAGGTCAACGAGGGACGCCCGTGGTCGCAAAGTGCCGCCCGAGGGCGAAAGACGACGAAAGGCGGCCGAAGGCCGCCGGTTGGGCCGTCCGATCGCAAAGCTGCGGAAGAACTCAGGCTAGTGGGTTCTGAGGGGGGAGCAGACCTGGCAGGGTTGCATTCAAGGAGCGGCCTGGGGTGCGCGCAAGAGGGTGTTGGCCAGTGCCGTCAGCAGCATCGGCAGGTCGGGGTAGCCCTGGATGTGGCACAAGCTTTGCTCCGCCGGCACGAGGCCGCTGGCGGTCCAGCGCATGACCGCGCCGGCGCCGCGCCAGCGCTTCACGTCTTCGTCGAGCGCGTCGCGATCAGACTTGGGCCCGGCTTGCGGGACCTGCCGGCTGATCGAAGATCCGCGCTGCGAACGGCGACAACGGGTGTGGCGAAGGGCGGATATGCGGATAGAATCCGGTTTCATCGGGGGTTAAGACCACGCTCGAGGGTCCTTCGCCAGCCCGGATGATTCATGCGGGTTAGCCCTCCGCCACTCCACTCCCCATCACACCAACCCCATGTCCGAAAACGTCTACAAGAAAATTGAACTCACCGGCTCGTCGAAACAAGGCATCGAGCAGGCCGTGGAGAATGCACTCGCGCGGGCGAAACAGAGCATCCGCAACATGCGCTGGTTCGAGGTGGTCGAGACCCGCGGGCACATCGAGGACGGTGCGATCGCCCACTGGCAGGTGACCGTGAAGGTCGGATTCACGCTCGAAGACTGAGACGCCCCGGTCCGGCGGAGCCGACTGCATGGTTCCGCGCGCCACGCTTCGTGCGCTGGTTTGATCGAGGCGCGCGAGGGCCTCTTCGCGATCCGGTCCGAGCGCGGATTGGCCTTTCACGGAGGCCGCGGCGATGAGGCAGAGCGGGGAGGGGAGCTTCCAACCCAGCCGCCGCCCGGCCCGGCGACGTGCTGCTCGTGCAGCCGGGGACCTACGCGCCCTTCCTACTGGACAAACTCGATCCCGTTCGTCGTCCGCTGATCAGGAACGGCTCGACTTGCCGAGCGGGCCTAGCGCGATCCCGTCCCCGGGCTAGCGTCCGCCGATCTCGAGGTCGCGCGGGCGGCGGGCCGTCGGATTGGAAAGCGCATGAATCACCCGAGCTAAAGCTCGAACTCGCCCGCGAACACACGTTCCACGGGCCCGCCGAGCCAAGCGACGCCATCGTCGGCGAGCGTGACACGCAGCTCGCCACCGGGCATGCGCACGCGGTGGGTTTCGCCGCGCGGCAGGTCGAGCAGGTGGGTGAGCGCAATCACCGCGGCGCAAGCGCCGGAGCCGCAGGCGGCCGTTTCGCCCGCACCGCGCTCGAACGTCCGCTGTTCGATCACGCCGTCCTCGCCCAGGTGGACGAAGCTCGCGTTGATCCGCTGGGGGAACGCCGGATGGGATTCGAGGGGCGGGCCGAGCTCGCCCAAATCCAAGTCCGCGGGGGAGTGTACGAGTGGCAACACGAGGTGCGGATTGCCTATCGACAGGGCCAAACCCTCCCACGCTTCACCGGCCGCTTCGAGCGCGATCTCCCACGGGGCGTCACCGCCCGCGCGGAAGACACGCACATGGGCGGGGTCCAGCGGGATGTCTTTTGCTTCGAACCGCGGATGTCCGATGGCCACAGTGGCGCCGTGGTCCGCGTCGAAGCGGACAGCGTGGACACCTGCGTCGCTCGCGAGCGTGTAGCTATCGCGCCCCGGTGCCGCACCAAATGCACCGCGGCGCGAACCGGCGCCCACGCAGCGCAACGCGTTGCCACACACGCCGCCGCGGGATCCATCCGAGTTGAACATCAAAAGGCGCAAGTCCGCTGCTGCGTCGCGCTCCAATAACACCATCCCATCCCCGCCGATGCCCGTGTGGCGGGCGGAAAGCCGCCGCGCGAGCTCGGGCGCACGTGCGATCAATTCCGCCGCGGCGGCCGTCGAAACACGCGCGAGCTCCACGACCAGGTAGTCGTTGCTGGCTCCGAGCCACTTCGAAAAGGGGATGCGCTCACCCATGGCGTTGCTCAAGTTACTGCGCAGGGACATCCGGACGCTACCCTAGCCCGCCCGGTGTCCGCTCGGTGTCCGCTCGGTCGGCCCGCTTGTTACGGGTAACTGACCGATGCGGTGACCCTCAGGCCGTTGTCGTTGGAGCTGGCGCCGAACCATGTGACCTCTTCGTCGAGCATCACAAGCACGGCATCGCGATCGCTGTCATGCCACGCGTTTAGGCCCAGCGCCTCCAGTTGGTCGCGCACGTCCCGCAGCAGTGCCCCGCGCCGCATCTGCGCGCTCAACGTGATCTGAACCTCGCCTAAGTTCGTGGCGACCCACAGCCACGAGCCCGCGGATTCACCCACCAGTCCGGTGATGTCGCCAAAGATCTGGGCTTCACCGAGGGCGAGGGCACTGGCGTTCGAGATCCTGTCCTTCTCGCCAGTGCGTTCGTCGCTTGATTCAACGTCCACGATTTTGACGTCGCGATACTCCCCTCCGGGGGCGTCTGCGCCCGGGTTGATGTTGAGCAGGTTACCTACAGAAGAAACCAGTCCTAGACCGAAGGGCCATTCCTTTGCTGTTGCGTCGGCGAGGATTTCGTCGTTCAGGCCCTGTGCGAATGCCGCGGCCTTCTCGTCCGGTGCGTCCACCGGTCCGTTCTCGGACGGCGGATCGTTGTCCGGGTTGCCGGGTTTCACATTCACCTTCGCCTCGAACTTTTCCTTCTGTTTGACACCTTGCGCATCGATGTACGTCATCTTCACGGTGAAGGTCACGGTCGCCGTGGCGTTGGGCTGCCCGATCTGAGCCGATGCTCCGCCGGTCGGCGCCGGGGTGGGCAGTTGCGGCGGTGGAACCTGTGGGGTAACGCGGGGGGCCGACCAAAGAACGTTCGGCGAGGCTGCGGTGAGCAAGCCCAACACCAGCAGGGTCGTCGAACAGGCCAGTTGAGTGAATCGATTCACGGAACAAATCTCCGAATCAGAGGGCCGATTTGTCCTGCCCGAGCCCGAGCCCGAGCCACAAGCTCGAACTCCGACGCGGCCCGTTCGCCCCCCCCGGTCCGTAGCGTGGGAAAGGGCGGCTCAAGTGAGACAGATCGCGGGATGAAGTCGCTCGCGGAAGGGGGGGGCACCTCCCGCATTTCCATTTCGAAGGTACGGGTCCCCACCCCGAGGGTCAACCCAAATAGCGCCCGTGAATCCATGCCCGGCGGAGGCGTGAACGAGAGCGGGGCCGCCGCGGTCCCCCCCGGCGGCCCCGAGAGCGCGCCCCCCGGCGCGCCCGTTGCGGACCTTCAGTCCGTTGTCGAGTACCGGAGCGCGCTCTTCGCTCACTCCGGTAACTGTCCGCGCGGTTCAGCGCATCGGGCGCAACCCGTGCTGCGGCAGGACCAGCGTTTCGTAGGCGGCCGCGGCCGCTTCGGCGGTGCCGGCGGAGCTGGTCGCGGTGGTCTTGCCCGGGACGTCGAGCTCATAACGCGCTTGGTCTTCGTAGCCGAGACGCTTTTGGTCGTTGGCGAGGACCTGCAGCTCGGCCTCCTGACGGGTGCGGACCTCTGAAAGACGTCCCACCACGTGGTCGAGGCTCACTGCTTCGAATCGGCCCGCTTGTTCGAGCGTCTTTTTGCGATCGCTCATCATGTCGATCAAGCGCTCGTTGCGCGCAATCGAGTCGACCTGGCGCTCGATTTGCCACAGTTGCGCTTGGAACTGCGCGCGTTCGGTTTCGACTTGGGCGAGTGCATCTTCGATGCGCTGCGACTGGGCGCCGAGGTATTCAAGGTCGCGGCCCGCGTCGGCGGCGCGACCGGCGTACACGAAGCGCGTCTGGCGCACCTGCTCGAGGCGCGTCTGCGCTTGAACGAGGCCCGGCTCGCGGCCATTCACGCCACCGTTCGCCACCGGCGTCATGCCGTTCGCGCGGTTGGCCATCGCGGTGCGAACCGCCTCTTCCATGGGGCCGAGGTCCGCGTCGGCGAGTTGAACGACCCGCTGGGCGATGGCGCGCTCGCGCTCCAGTTGGCGCATCTGCTCGCGCAGTTCGCCGAGGTCACCCGCGAGCGCGGCGACACGCTTGGGGTACTCCTTTTCGAGTTCGCGCAACTGGGCGCGCAGGGCGGTCGGGTCGTCGATTTGGCGATCGATCGCCGAGATGACGCGGTCCTTGGCGTGGTGGGCGATCGCGGCGGTGCGTTCACGACCGGCGACAGCGAGGCTGGTTCCGACGACGGCGGTGGTCACGAGGCCGCCGAGGACGACGATGCGGGTGGCTCCCTTGAGGATGGCAAACATGGGCGTAGGGGAAAGTGGTCTTGGGGGCCCTGCGTCTTCGGGGCGCTGGGTCTGGGGTCACGAGGTCTGGGGTCACTAGGTCTTGAGTCGCTGGGCCGAGCACCGAAGCGCCCGGCCACACCCCGTTCTTGGGAGCCGCCCGTCCGTCCTTTCAGGAATCCGAGGGCCGCCCGCGCGCAGCCCCCTTACGCCGGTTCGCTTTGGGCCGCGGTGATAGGATCGCTTGCGCCATGCCCCAGGACCTTTCCACCAGCTTCATCGGCCGCCTGCGCGCCCGCGACCCGAAGGCGTGGTTCGAGCTGTGGGAGACCTTCGGGCCCGTGCTCTCCGCCCAACTGCGGCGTTGGGGGCGCGGGCGGATCGGTCCGGAAACCGTCCAGGATCTGTCCCAGGAGACCCTGACGGCCCTCGCGCAGGCGATCGATAGCCACGACCCGAGCCGGGGCGTGCGGTTCTCGACCTGGCTGCTTGCGATCGCCCGCTACACGCTCTCCGACGAGTTCGACCGCCGCAACGCCCAAAAGCGCGGCGAGGGCCGTCGGCCGGTCGAGCTGGACGAGTTTTTGGTGCCCGGTTCGGACGCGCCGGGCCCGGACGAGGATTACCACCGGCTCGTTTTGGGCGCGAAGGTCGACGCCGCCGTGCGGCGGGTGGAGCGTCAGGTCGACTTCCTCGATTTCGAGGTTTTTCGCTGCCGGGTGCTCGAAGGGCAAAGCGGAGTGGAGGTCGCAACGGCCCTAGGCACCAGCGAGGCCACTATCAGTCGACGCCTCGCCCGCGTCCGGGACGTTTTGCGCGTCCAGTTGGCCGAGGTGATCGGCCAGTACAGCTTCTCTGAGGAGGACGTAGAGGATTTGGGTCGCAACGGAATCGACCTCTCTCCCAACAAGGCGTTGGACGCCCTTTTCGACGAGGCCGTGGGTGAGGTGCATCGGCGCTATCTGGCGCAGCGCGCCCTGCTCGATTCGGCCTCGCGGGAGTGACGTGTCCTCTAACCCGGCACGGCGCCCCCGCGCGCTCTTCCGACATCCCTGAAGGCCGATGACCTCCCCTGCCGTGGCCCTGATCCAGATCTTCGCGCTCTTCCTCTTGGCCGCCCTGGCCCTCGGCCTGGGTGTCGGTCTCGTTTGGCTCGTCTTCCGGATCACGGTCGGCACCGCTAAGGGATTGGGAGCGATCTTCGGCGGCGTGTTCGCCTTAATCGGCCACGTCCTGCGCCACCTCGTGGGCATCCTCGTCGAGCTTTTGCGGTTCGCGGGCGCTCTGATCGCGGCGGTGTTCCTTCCGCTCGCGGTGATGTTCAACATCGGGCGCGGGCGGTGGGGGACCAGCCAGCACTACGGCAAGGCGCTGGTCGACGAGCTCGCCAACGCCGCCTCCGCGCTCTACCGCGCCACCCTGGCGCACCCCTTGCGGCTGGTGGGTTTGGGAGCGCTCCTGGACGGCGTCGAAAACCGAATGCCCGAGGTGGTGGCCGCCGCGCCCGGCGCTGACCGGCCCGCCGGCGGGCCCGCAAAAGCTTTCGACGGTTACGTCGTGACCGGATCCCTGCCCGCGGGCGGATCGGGCGCGAAGCTGTGGGTTGCGCGTCCAACCCCCGCCAAGCACGCGCAGCTTGCCGCGCAGTTCGCTGCCGTGCCCGCGGAGGTCGTCATCAAAGCCTTCGACCTTTCGGCCGGATCCACGCTGCCCCAGATCGTGCGTGAAAACCGCGCTCTCGAGGCTGCGCGCAAGCTCGGCCTCGTGCTCGAGCACCACATGGCTGCGGACCGCTTCCACTACGTCATGCCCTACGTCGCCGGTGCGGACCTCAGCGAAGTTGCGCGCCGCATGCACGGACGCGCCGCTGTGGGCGGCCTCGACGACGACGGCCTGCGGGCGGTTTCGGGTTACGCAGCGAGCTTGCTTGGGATCCTCGCGCGCTTCCACGCCGCGGGCCTGTGGCACAAGGACATCAAACCGAGCAACATCATCGTCGGCGAAGGCCGCGTCGAGCTCGTCGACCTAGGGCTGGTGACGCCCCTCGCGTCGGCCATGACCCTGACCACGCACGGCACCGAATACTACCGGGACCCGGAGATGGTCCGCCTCGCGATGCGCGGCGTGAAGGTGCACGAAGTCGACGGCGTGAAGTTCGACCTGTACTCGGCGGGAGCGGTCCTCTACTTCCTCATCGAACACAGCTTCCCCGCCCACGGCAGCCTGTCGGCCATCACAAAGCGTTGCCCCGAAGCCGTGCGCTGGATCGTGCGGCGTGCGATGGCGAGCCTCGAAAGCCGCTACGGCTCCGCGGGCGAGATGCTGCGCGACGTAGAAGCGGTGCTCGCGAGCAAGGACCCCTTCGCGCTGCGCCCCGCCGACCTGCCGTCCATGGGCGGACGCGCGGCCGAGGTCGAGCGCGCCGTCAGCGCCGGCGAACCCGCTCCGTGGAAGCACGAACCGCCCCCGCCGTTCGCGCCCGCGCGCCAACCGACGCCCGTTGGGGCCGCCGCGCCGGGCAAGGAGGTCCGCCGTTCCAAGAGCCGCGGTTGGACCGGTGTCTTGGTCGCCGCAGGGCTAATGCTCGGTCTCTTCACCGTGGGTGCATTCAGCCTGTTGTCTGTCGGGGGACCGACGACGTTTCAATACGGCGGCTTCGGAGGCGCCCGCGAGATCCCCGCGCCCGCCGCACCCGGGGTGAACGCGGAAAGCTCGGCAACCGCACGCGCGAAGATCTTCCAGCGCCGCGCGAAAGAAGCCGCATTCGGCGCAAAGGACGCGGTGCGCGGCCTCGTCGAGCGCGGACAGTTCAAGAGCGCGTTCGAGTTCGACCAGGCGGGATCCAACCCGCTCGCGTTCGAGGTCGCGACGGAAGTTGCGCCGCGTTTTGACGGGCTGGAAATCGCTCTTTTGCCCGCGGGTCCCGTGCCCGCCGAGCGCGACGAACTCGATGCGTTCGCGGATCGGCTCGCGAGCCTGCCGGGCATTCGTGTAATCGGCCAGAGCAACGACGGAGCCGACGGCGACGTCGAGCTGTGGGCGCGTCTGCGCGCCGCGGCGGGCCTGTCGCCCCTGGGTGACGAGGGCGCGGCGCAGCGGGTCCTCGACGTGCTGCGCGCGGCCCACGGCAGTGATGTGCTGCTCTGGCATCAACAAAGCGCCGATGGCAAGCAGCTCGAGTACCGCATGTTCGTGCGCGACCCCGACCAAGCCGAAGCGATCGGCCTTTTGCGCGCCACGTGGATCGCCGCGGATGCGACGGTGGCACCTCGAGCAGATAACGAGCCCCGGGTCTGGGCAACCGCCAAGGAACCCGACTCGACGAGCTTGTCTTTGATCGGCCAACCGACCCCCGCAGCGCCGGCTGCCGCCCCGGCCGCCCCGGCGCCCTCTGCCGCACCCAAGGCGCCCAACGCCCCGGCAATGCTGGTGAACAGCGCAGTCAAGGTCGCTACCCGTCCGGCTGCGACTTTGAAATTGCCGGCGTTGGTGGAGATCCAGCCTGGCAGCTTTCGGATGGGGTCGACCAGCGGAGATAAGGACGAGCAGCCGGTGCACCAGGTGACCATCAGTCGGCCCTTTTGGATGGGCAAGTTCGAAGTCACCCAAGCGGAGTACGAATCGGTGATGGGGACGAATCCCTCGGGCTTCCGCGGCCCGGATCGCCCCGTCGAGAGGGTGAGCTGGAACGACGCGATGGCCTACTGCAAGGCGCTGACCGAGCAGCAGACGGCCCTTGGCAAGGTGCCGGCGGGTTACCATTACAGACTTCCCACGGAAGCCGAGTGGGAGTTCGCGTGCCGTGCGGGAACGACAACGGAGTGCGCCTTCGGGGATAGCTTGGCGCGGAGCGAAGCCCACTTCGACGCGGACGAAACGGTGTCCGTGGGCCGTTTCGCTCCCAACGCCTGGGGCCTTTTCGACATGCACGGGAACGTGTGGGAGTGGTGTCTTGATGCCAAAAGTAGTTACACGGCTTCGGCGAAGACCGACCCCTACGTCCCTGGCGGCCCGGTCCGGGTCTTCCGCGGCGGCAGTTGGTACAACAACTCGTACAACTGCCGCTCCGCGGTCCGGTACAGCAGCTTTCCCGGCTTCACCACCGACTTCAACATCGGGTTCCGGGTTGTGCTTGCCCCAGTTCTCGCGCCCTAGTCGGGCACAAGTGACGCCCGCCCGCTGGCGCAAGCCCGAAGGCCCGCGCGGAGCCGGGCCGTAGGTGCTGGAGCCAGGGGGCGGGCGAGCCTGCGTTGGCAACGCGCGGATCTTGGACTGGCCCGTGGCCTTGTAGCGTGGGATGGAGCGGGCCTTCAGCCCTTGGTCTCCCTCTCACCAAACCTGGGGCGTTGCCCCAGGCTACGATCGGCCGCGCCGTTGGCGCGCAAGAGCGCCTTCGGCGCGTGCGCGCGGCCGCGCAAACGGGCGGTATGCCTGCGACGCCGCGGACTTTCGACGGCAAACGCGCGCGCCGTTCCGCGAGGGGCAACGCCCCGTCCATAGGCGCGCATTCCCGCGAGCATCGGAGGCTCGACGCTCGGTGCGCGGGTTCCGCGAGGGGCAACGCCCCGTCCATAGGCGCGCATTCCCGCGAGCATCGGAGGCTCGACGCTCGGTGCGCGGGGTTCCGCGAGGGGCAACGCCCCGTCCGATCCTAGCCTGGGGCAACGCCCCAGGTTGATGCGGAATGGAGCTCCCGGGCTGAAGGCCCGGCCCATCGCCATGTTTGTCGCGAAGTGATGGAGCGGGCTTTCAGCCCTTGCTTCGTTCGTATCGAGAACCTGGGGCGTTGCCCCAGGCTAGTATGGCCCGCGCCGTTGGCGCGCAAGAGCGCCTTCGGCGCGTGCGCGCGGCCGCGCAAACGGGCGGTATGCCTGCGACGCCGCGGACCTCATTCAATGGGCGCGCCCGCTCTCGACGGCAAACGCGCGCGCCGTTCCGCACGGTGCAACGCCCCGTTCGTTGGCGCGCATTCCCGCGAGACGCTCGGTGCGCGGGGTTCCGCGAGGGGCAACGCCCCGTCCGATACTAGCCTGGGGCAACGCCCCAGGTCCGCCATGAGAACGACGCAAGGGCTGAAAGCCCGCCCCATCACCCCACCGTTGCCCGATCGTACAGATGGCCGACTAGTCCCACACGTAGCGTTCATCGAAGGCAACGCCGTTCTCCATGAGGCACGCTCGCAGCTCCTCCTGATACGTGCGGATCCGGTGGTGCTTTTCCTGTTCGTCGATGTAGTTGATCAGAGCGGACGAGTTTGCGGGCGCTACCGAGAAGACCCCGTACCCGCGCTGCCACGAGAATCGCGATGAATCCGGGGAGCGCGCCTTCAGCCACATCGAGGAGGACGTCTTGAGCCGTTCGACTAGGGCTGCGATGGTGAGGGTCCGCGGAAGTTGGATCGCGAGATGCACGTGATCGGCAACGCCCCCTACTCGCAAACAGCCGCCACCCGCATTGCGGGCGACGGACGCCAGATAGGCGTGGAGATCAGCGCGCACCGATACATCGATCCACGGAGATCGGCCCTTCGTACTGAAGACGAGGTGCACAAGCACATTGTCCAGTGATTGCGGCATGAACGGTCGTGGGTCTGCGCCTTGGGTTGGTTTTCCTGCGCTTCCGTAGACTCGTTTGCCGCGAGATGGTTGCGCCCAAAGCACATGCGCGTCGTTCCGAACACAACACAGAGCGATGGGGCGGGCTTTCAGCCCTTGCTTCGTTCGTATCGAGAACCTGGGGCGTTGCCCCAGGCTACGATCGGTCGCGCCGTTGGCGCGCCGGAGCGCCTTTGGCGCATGTCGCCCGCGGCGCCGTGCACGCCGATGGGCGCGTGCG
>JBBRWC010000126.1:0-10444 GCA_038246255.1 Planctomycetota bacterium | reverse complement strand
GCCCGCGTGGCTCTGGCATGCGCCCAACTGCAGAGGCTGCACGCCGCCGGCGGCGTTCGAGAGCGCCCCCGCCGTCGTGGCGGTCAGTGTGGGGGTGCCATCAAGCGAGAAGATGTGCACGCGACCCCACTGGGGCGACTGCGCGGCATGGACTCCGCGGGTCAACTCCGGGCGGACGTCTATGACGTTTCAATTTCGACGGATGCGCGCTGGGCTTTCGTGGGGTACGGCAACGGGTTCGTCGTCGTCGAGCTCCACGACGCCAACGGGGATCCCAGCTCCGACGTGGTGGAGACCTTCTACACGGTGTGGACGTCCCAGGTGCCCAACCCCTTTGGGAATGGCCAGTTCTACGGAAAGGTGGAGGGGATTGCGCAAACGGGGAACCACTTGTTCGTCAGCGTGATCGGTGGGCCCAACGACCCCTCGCCGGGGCTCTTGGCCTGGTTCGAGTTCGATCCGGCTACAGGAGAGGTGGGAGAACGTCTCGGCACCTTCGAGGGCGGGTCGGACCCCTTCTCGACGTGCCGTTCTGGGAGGGCGGTCCCGTGCGAGTCTTCGAAGTGACGGGGACAATCGCGCGGATCTATGCCGCGTCGAGCTGATCGGGGGCGGTGCTCGAGTTCGAGCTGGACACGAGCGGCACCAGCCCGACGTGCACGCTGCTCTCCCACGTCCCGGGAGGGACCCACTTCAGTCAAGTGGGCGACGTGCGGCCCTATGACGTGGGGCACTCAAGTGGCCTACCCGCCGTGCTCGTCAGCCGCTACCGCCAGACCATCGCGGTGCTGGCGGCGGATGGGATGATCGACCTACCCGAGGAGCCGTAGATTCCGCTCGCGGTTGGGCGAGCAACGTCGCGGCCGTGCCGGCAGCGGTCGGACCTTCCCTGGCCTCGGCCGAGCCTTGGGGGTGCGTTTTCCTCGGTCAATGGCAGCTAACGCGGACCCGTGTCGACCGTGGCGCGCGCCTCGGGGCGGCTTGAGAGGCAGAGTCGCGCCGGCGCTTACTTTTTGGGGCGTGGGCGGCGGCCGTGGCGGATCAGGGCGGCCTCCATCTGGTCGGTGGGGCGCGCGTTGACGGCGTTCGGGGGGATGGGGGTGCGGCAGCGTTCGCACAGGAGGTGGCTCGTCACGTGGCCGCCGCAGCCGATGTGTTCGTAGCGGATCGGGGCGCCGTGGGGGGGCGGCCCAGCGGTCGCCCCACTCGGTCAGGGCGATCAGGGCGGGCATCAGGGCGCGGCCCTTCTCCGTCAGGGTGTAGGGTGGAGGTTGGGCCGCCGGAATGGATCGGCACGACGATCTCCTTCACGTTGTCCGAGTCGGGCGCTCGGACGGTGATCCTGTTCCGCCACGCCGACTGGCGCGAATGCAGCGAGTTCACCGCGCACTGCAGCATGAAGTGGGCGACGTTCCTGCTGAGCCTGCGGGCATTCGTCGAAACGGGTGCGGGATCGCCCTCGCCGGACGACCTGAAGATCGACGACTGGAACTGATCCCCATCGACGCCGCGCGCTGCTGGCGCGAAAGCCGGATCTTGGTCGCGCGATTCTGACGTCGACGTCAAAGTCCGGGCCGGGCGATCCGTTCCCATCGCGCGTGACGCTAGAGGTCGGTTTTGCGCGCCCCAAAACGCCTTCCCGGTGCGCTCCAGGCACATCGGTCGCCGGTGTGAAAGTCGCGGCCGATCACGCTGATCATCGCGATGGGTCGCTGGAATGCACTTCGCTTGAAGCCGGTGCCCGGTGCGGTTACATCAGAGGGCAACGCGGTGGTTGATGGGGCACGTGCGCTTTGCGCGATCCGCCCGACGCTCCCGGCAATGGACCCTGTCCGGTTGCCGCGGCGCCCAACCCCTGCGAACAAGTCCCTCCCGGAGACGACCATGACGTTCTACACCCAAATCACCCGTGCCACGGCCGGGCTCGCGGCGCTGTGTGTCGCAAGCTGCGTGTCCCACGCCAGTGCGGCCGCGAACGAGACCCTCGCGGCGACCGCCACCGTGCAGGACAAAAGTGGCGGCGAAGCGGAACTCGTGACCGACCCCGTCGCGCCGTCGATGCCGCGCTCGCCCAAGTCGAACCAGGGCTGGTGGCCGAGCCAACTCGACCTGCGTGTGCTGCACCAAAACTCCGCCAAGAGCACACCGCTTGCATCCGACTTCGACTACGCGGCGGAGTTCGCCAAGCTCGACCTCGCAGCGATCAAGGAAGAGCTGCGGGTTGTGATGACCACCTCACAGGATTGGTGGCCCGCCGACTGGGGCCACTACGGACCGCTCTTCATCCGCATGGCGTGGCACAGCGCGGGAACCTACCGCGTGGGTGACGGTCGCGGCGGCGCATCCGACGGCACCCAACGCTTCGCACCGCTCAACAGTTGGCCCGACAACGCGAACCTCGACAAGGCGCGCCGCCTCCTGTGGCCGCTGAAGCAGAAGTACGGCCAGAGCATCTCGTGGGCCGACCTGATGGTGCTCGCGGGCAACGTCGCGTTCGAGTCCATGGGCCTCGAAATGATCGGCTTCGCCGGCGGCCGCGAGGACGTGTGGGAGCCGCAGGAAGACATCTACTGGGGCCCCGAGGGGGTATGGCTCGCGGACCAGCGCTACAAGGGCGAGCGCGAGCTTCAGAACCCCCTCGCCGCGGTGCAAATGGGGCTCATCTACGTGAACCCCGAGGGTCCGAACGGCACCCCGGATCCGCTGCTCGCCGCGAAGGACATCCGCGACACGTTCGCGCGCATGGCGATGAACGACGAGGAAACGGTCGCACTGATCGCGGGGGGACACACGCTCGGCAAGACCCACGGGGCCGCCAAACCCGACGGCCACGTCGGTCCGGAACCCGAGGCCGCGCCGATCGAAGAGCAAGGCCTTGGCTGGACCAACACCTACGGCAAGGGCAAGGCCGAGGACACCATCACGAGCGGCCTCGAGGGCGCCTGGACCTCGACGCCGACGCGCTGGTCGAACGAGTACTTCGCCAACCTGTTCGAATACACCTGGGAGCTCACGAAGAGCCCCGCGGGTGCGTGGCAGTGGACACCCACGGATGGCACCGAGAACGTGCCGGATGCGCACGTCGCGGGCAAGTTCAACAAGCCGATGATGCTGACCACGGACTTGGCGCTGATCCAAGATCCGATCTACCGGCCGATCTCCGAGCGGTTCCATCAGAACCCCGAAGAGTTCAACGCCGCGTTTGCGCGCGCTTGGTACAAGCTCACGCACCGCGACATGGGGCCGCACGCGCGGCTGGTCGGGCCCGAGGTCGCGCCGCCGCAGTTGTGGCAGGACCCGGTGCCGGCCGTCGACCACCCGCTGATCGACGGTGCGGACGCCGCGGAACTGAAGCGTCGCATCCTGGCCTCGGGCCTCACCCCGCGGCAGTTGGTGCACGCGGCGTGGTCCGCGGCTTCGAGCTACCGCGACAGCGACAAGCGCGGTGGCGCGAACGGTGCGCGCATTCGGCTCGCACCGCAGAAGGACTGGGCGGCGAATGAGCCGGCAGAGCTCCAGAAGGCGCTCGCGATCCTGATGGGCATCCAGGCGGACTTCAACGGCGCCGCGGCGGGTGGCAAGCGTGTTTCGCTGGCGGACTTGGTCGTGTTGGGGGGGTCGGCGGCGGTGGAAGCGGCTGCGAAAGCTGGGGGTGTCGCGCTCGAAGTGCCGTTCACACCCGGGCGCACCGATGCCACACAGGAGATGACGGACGCGGAGTCCTTCGAACCACTCGAGCCCGTGTCGGACGGCTTCCGCAACTACCACACGGACATGAGCTACCTGCGCCCCGAGGCGGCGCTGGTGGACCGGGCCAATCTGTTGGCGTTGACCGCGCCGGAAATGACGGTGCTGGTGGGTGGCCTGCGCGCTTTGGATGTCACTGCTCCCGGAACGAAGCACGGTGTTCTGACCGCGCGCCCCGGCACGCTGTCGAACGACTTTTTCGTGAACCTGCTGTCCATGGACATCGAGTGGAAGCCCGTCGGCGAAGGCGAGCACACCTTCGAAGGTCGCGACCGAACGAGTGGTGAAGTGAAGTGGACCGCGACGTCGGTCGACCTGATCTTTGGATCCCACTCGCAGTTGCGGGCCCTTGCCGAGCGTTACGCCAGTGCGGACGCGAAGGAGCCGTTCGTGCAGGACTTCGTCGCCGCCTGGACGAAGGTCATGGACCTTGACCGCTTCGACTTGGTGGCCGCCGCGCGTCAGGGCGGCTGAGTTTCCGCATCAACCCGCCCCATGTGGGCGCAGGCCCGTGTGCAGTGCAGGCCCAGCCCCCGCGGGCTCTGCCTGCTGCGCACGCTGCTTCCCGCCTGCGCTCAACAGGTCGCGGCTGCGCTCTTGCGCGGGCTCTGCCCGCTGGGTGCGCGGGCCTCTGGCCCGCCTTGGAACGCTGGGCAAGAGGGCAGGCGCTCAGCACTCTTTAGGGCGGGCCAGAGGCCCGCGCTCCCGGCTGTTGGCGCGCTGCGTAGCATGACGTTGCTGCGGATTGCGGCGATCAGTGCGGTGCTTCTTTCACGGTGTTGCGGTTCCAGTCGGGGATCTCCACGACCAGGTCGCAACTTCCGTCGGGAACCGTTTGGCAGGCGAGGCGCGACTTGGGTGTCAGGCCCGGCGCCAGGTCGAGCTGGTCCTCCTCGTCGTCGGTGGCGACGTTGCAGCTCTCCAAACCGGCCCGCACAATGACGTGGCAGGTCGAGCAGGCGCACACACCGCCGCAGGCGTGGTCGATCTCGACACCGTGGCCCTCGGCGATCTCGAGGATCGAGCCCGGAAGCCCGGTGCGGCTGTAGGGGAGTTTCGAGGGATCGACCTCGACCACACGCTGCTCCGGATTCGACGGGGACGTGAACGCGATCCGGTACGACCGGGTCGGCATCACCACCTTGGGCTTTTTGATGAACGGGTTCGTGCCACCCATGTCCGATGTCCTTTGGCGCGCGTGATGGGATTGGTGGGAGTGGTTATTGGTACGGCGGAGGCCGTGTAGGGCGTTGCTCCGCGCGCGTCAGCGCAGCCCGGAGCCCAAGCCCGACGTGTTGTCGCGGCGCTCGTCGCGGTCCGATCCGGACGTGGGTTCGCGGCGCGGACGCTCGCGGCTTTGGCGCTCGGGCCGCCCGGATTCCCGCGCGGGCTCGGGACGCGGATCCGAGGTCCGTGCACGCTCGGTGCGCGGCGGGGGTGCGCTTGTTGTGGGCGCAGCCGACTTCGACGGTGCCGACCTTGACGTTGCCGACTTTGACGTTGCCGACTTTGACGTTGCCGACTTTGACGTTGCCGACTTTGACGTTGCCGACTTTGACGTTGCCGACTTTGACGTTGCCGCGGACGCCTTGCGCTCGGGAACAACCTCGGGGTCCTCCCGTCGCCGACGCGGCCGTTCTTCTTGAACACGCGCGCGCTCGGGAGCTTGCGACGGGCGCGCGGGACCGGGGTCCGCTGCGGGCCGTTCGTCCACGGACCGTTCGCGGCGCGGGGTGCGTTCTGTCGCGGGCTGGTCCGACGCGCGATGGCGTGCGGGACGGCCGCTGTCTGCGTTGCTGTCCTGGCGCTCGTCGCGCGCGGGGCGTTCGCGGTTGCTGGCTGCGGTCGGGGGGCGCGGCGCGCTGCGAGCGGGCTCGGCAGGCGCTTCGACCGGGTCGTGGCGCGAGCGGCGGACGCGGGCGGGGCGCTCCGCCGGCGCGACGGCGGGCGTGCGATCCAGCGGGCCGCGTTCCGAACGCTCCGGACGTTCAGCGCGTTCTGCATGAGCAGGCCGTTCTGCACGCTCGGGCCGCTCGGGCCGCTCGGGCCGCTCGGGCCGCTCGGGCGCCGCATCGGTGCGCGCGCCGTTTTCCAGGCGCGGTTTCGAACGGCGCACACGCGTTGCACGCGGTGCTCCGTCGCCCGCGCCCTCGTGCTCGGCAGCCTGCGGTTTGGTCGCACGCTCGGGTCCGAACAGGTCGAGCACTTCGCGGCCCTCAACCTTTTTGACGGTCCACGTCATGCGCTCCTCGATCTCCCGCCAGCGGCGCGCCTGGGGCGGAGAGACGAGTGTGATCGCCTTGCCCGTGCGCCCGGCGCGACCCGTGCGGCCGATGCGGTGGGTGTACGCGGAAACATCCCGCGGCACCGAGTAATTGATCACGTGGGTGACACCGGACACGTCGAGGCCCCGCGACGCGACGTCCGTCGCAACCAACGCGCGCACGTCGCCCGAGCGGAACGCAGCCATGACGCGGAACCGCGCGGCCTGATCGTATCCGCCGTGGAGCGCTTTGACTTGCTCCGGCAGGCGATCGAGGGAGCGCATCAGGCGGTCGACTTCCGTGCGGCGCTCGCAGAACACGAGCAGCAGCTCGTCCGGACGGGATGCGCGGATCATCGCGCGCAGCGCATGCTGGCGGTCCTCGTCCTCGAGTTCTACGGACACTTGGGTGATGCTGTCGACCGTAGCCACGCCTTTGGCCGTCGCGATCTCGACCGGTGTGCGTGTGTGCTTGCGCGCGAGCGCGAGCAAAGGCGGCGGGAACGTCGCGGAGAACAGCAGCGTCTGGCGCTCCGGCGGGGTGTAGTCGAGGATCTTTTCGACGTCGTCGAGGAATCCGATCTCCAGCATTTCGTCCGCTTCATCGAGGACCGCATATTCGGTCCACGGGAAGCTCAGGAAACGCTGTTTGTAGAGGTCGATCACGCGGCCGGGTGTGCCGACGACGATTTGAGCGCCCTTTTGGAGTTCTTTGATCTGCGGCGGCATCGGATCGCCACCCACGAGCAGCGCGACCTTGATGCCCCGCGCCGCGCCGAGGGTGCGCAGCACACCGGCGACCTGTTGCGCGAGTTCGCGCGTCGGGGTCAGGACGAGCGCGAGCACGCTGGCCCGCGATGGGTCGAGGCGCGCGACGATCGGCGCTCCGAACGCCAGCGTCTTGCCGGTTCCGGTTTCGGCTTTGGCGATTACGTCGCGTCCTTCGAGCACCGGCCCGATGGCGAGGCGCTGGACGGGCGTCGGAACCGCGATGCCCATGGCGGCGATCGCCGCCTGCACATCGGGACCAAGGTCCCAGTGGGTGAAGGTTTCGATGTCCGGGGGATTTTCGTTCGGGTGGAGCTCTTCGAGCTTCACCCTGTGGCTAACTTGGGCCGGGCCGGCGGGGGCGGCGCTATGGCCGCCCGCGCGCGGGCCTCGGGGTCGGGATCCGCGTTGCGGTGTCATGGAGAGAGCACTGTGGCCCCAGTGGGGGGCCGAGTCGGGACGCCGCCGGTGAGGCGAGGCGGGGAGCGGGGGGCCGTCCGGCCCGACCGAGCCGCTGGCGTCGATGGGTGCGCTCCATGTTCCGGGGAGCGCGATCGCGGGCGCTCCGGCATTCGGAGCGCGAAAAAAAGTCGGTGAAAGGGCGGGGCGGACGAGAGGCCGTTCGCGGGGCTCGAGGATGTCGCGCGGCGCTCCAGCGGCGTTGCCACCGCTGCGCGACCGCGCCGGGCGCCGTGGGGAGGGCGAAGGCGCGCAGGGGCCACGTCCGCCACCGCGGGGCGCCGCGGTGGGTCTTGGGTCTGGAGAGCGGCATCCCATGGGGACGCACACTCGCCTTCGCCGCGCGAACAGGATACTCGACCGGGCGCCGCGAACTGCACGGTTCCGTTGGGTTTCCGTCGCCGGGGAGCGGTCGAGGGACCGTGATCCGCTGAAACCGGTCCGAGAGTGCCCCGGGGCGCGCCAGACGCGCCGCCTGGGCCCGCCACGCGGCTACGCTCCGGGCCAATCGCCCGCGCGGCGCCGCCCTGCCCGCCGCAAGCCCTTCCCGCCGACCGCCATGCGCATCGCCACCTGGAACGTGAACTCCGTCCGCGCCCGCCTGCCGCGGGTCCTCGCTTGGCTCGAATCGGCCGCGCCCGACATCGTGTGCCTGCAGGAAACCAAGTGCGTCGACGAAGCGTTCCCGCGCGAGCCGATCGAAGACCTGGGTTACCAGATCGCCCATTTCGGGCAGAAGACCTACAACGGCGTCGCGATCCTGTCGAAGCGCCCGATCGAAGACGTGGTGTTGGGACTGCCGGACGACACCGAACTGAGCGACAAACGCGTGATCTGCGCGCAGGTGGACGACGTTTTGCTCGTCAACCTGTACGTCGTCAACGGCCAGGCGGTGGGAACGCCGAAGTACGCGTACAAGCTCGAGTGGCTGGCGCGTGTGCGCGCGTTCTTGAAGGAGCGCTACGACCTCGCGGAAAAGGTGATCGTCACGGGTGACTTCAACGTCACCGTCGACGACCGCGACGTGTACGACCCGGACGCGTGGCGCGAGAAGATCCTGTGCTCGACGCCGGAGCGCGACGCGCTGCGCGCGATCACCGATTTGGGGCTCGTCGATGCGCTGCGCCACCACACCGGCGAAGCCGGCATCTACACGTGGTGGGACTTTCGCACGCGCGGATTCCGTCGCAATCAGGGGCTGCGCATTGACCATTTCCTGATGTCGGCGCCCGCCCTCGCCGCGTGTTCGTCCGTGTCCGTCGACATGAAAGAGCGTGGCGCTCAGCGCCCGAGCGACCACGCTCCGGTGGTCGCCACACTGGACGGTTGAACGCCTCCGCGCGGGGTCAGTTCGCGGGGAACTCCGGTCCGTCCCGCGGCGGTTTTTTGTCTTCGATATGCGGGCGCTGGGCGTGTTCGGCGAGCGCGAGCAACGCGCGCTCCTCGATGTCGCATTCAGTGTAGATGCGTCGCACGACCCGATGGGGCAGGGGCATGCGCAGCATCAACAGGTCAGTGAGCGCCGGGATCGGCATCTCCTCGGGCAGGTTCAAAAGTTCGTCCGTGCGCTCGAGCACCGCTTCCATCAAACGGCGCCGCAGATCGTCGGTACGCTCCGCGGCCACCCCACACTCCTCGAGCGGCAGCACTTCAACACGCCGGTAGGGTCGATCGCTTGGCACCTCGCGGATTCGGACGCGCGCGAGCCCGATCAACAGGATCAGGAAGCGCCCGTCAGGCAATCGCTCGTGGCGGCCGATTTCACCCAAACCCGCGATGGGATACACGGGCGGAGTGTTGGGCAAGTCCACCTCGCGTCCCTCCATCACGGTGCCGATCACAATGCGGCCGGACTGGTCGAGGGAGTCCTCGATCATCTGCCGATAGCGCGGCTCAAAAATGTGCAGCGGCGTGACCGCGCCGGGGAACAGCCACACGTTCGAGAGCGGGAACAGCGGCACTACGGGACCGCCGCTTGGTTCCGCCGGGACCTCGGGGGGCCAGGCATCCGGGATCGATTCGTTCAAGGGCTTGAAGGGGCAACGTGCGATGGGACGACGCGCAAGCGGTGTCAACGCCGCGAGATGATGGGCCAAGAGGCCCCTGACGGGGGAGCGCTGGGGCCGGGCTCGGTTCAGTCGCTGGAGCGGGGCCGAGGCTCGACGGCGCGCAGCACGTCCTTGAGAGCGTGCGCTTCGGCCGACCGGCCCACGAGCCTCAGCCCATTGATCAGGTTGCCCGTCTGGCGCAGCAACAACTGGCGATCGGTGGCGTCGGCGAACCAATCCGTGCGCGGCGCTAGGCCCTGGTGCAGGAGGTAGGTG
Source organism: Planctomycetota bacterium (assembly GCA_038246255.1). Taxonomy (GTDB): domain Bacteria; phylum Planctomycetota; class UBA1135; order UBA1135; genus RI-242. The sequence continues at coordinate 883 of JBBRWC010000126.1, read as the reverse complement.
AGGCAGTCCTTGCGTGTGCGGATTTTTCCGCCGTGGAACGGGTCGACAAGGAGGGAGCGCTCACCCGCGTAGAGGCGCAACATCACGTGCCCCGGAAGCGGCACGGCGGCGGCGCGGATCCCTGCGCGGCGGGCCACGAGGAGGTGGATTGCGACGAGCGACAGCGGCAAGCCGCGGCGGCGCTCAAGAACACGTCCAAGGTGCGCGTTGTCGGGGTGGTGGTAACCGTCTTCTGCGCCGCGCAGGCCATCCTCCTCGCACAGGACGTCGACGAGGGCGAGTGCCTTCGCCATCCCCGCGTCGAGGCCGTGGCCGCGGGCGCGCACGCGCGCGGCGAGGCGGTCGAGCTGGATGCGCGCCTCACGAGCGTCGAACTCGGGGTCGGCGGCGCGCGCGAGGCGCCACAGGCCAGCCTCGAGGTCGACCGGATCGCGTGCGAGGGTTGCCGCGAGGCGCCGCAGGGTGGCGCGCCGCGCGTGGGTCGCGAGCAGGGCGCGGGAGCGCAGGCGAACCCGGGGCTCGGGGTGGGACGCGGCGCGGCGCAGGGCGGGGACGGCGGCGCGACCGGCGCGCTCGAGATGGTCCCGAACAGGCTCCCACACGGCGGGGGAGGGATCGTCGAGCAGCGCCACGAGCGCTCCGAGTCGCTCGGGTGATACGCGTTCGGGGGTGGCGGCGCGGGGCGCGCAACGGGCGCCCTCGGGCGGCGGCGCGGAGCTGAGGGGTCGGGCGGCGGGATCCTTCATCAGGGGCAACGGCGGGCTTGGCCTGGCGGCCGGATCGTAGCAAGAGGTTCCTTTTAGGACATGGCCCGCACTCTGTCGCGGTTCCGCACGGTGGCATCGCCCTGTGGCATCGCCCTGTGGCATCGCCCTGTGGCATC
>JBBRWC010000125.1:0-11130 GCA_038246255.1 Planctomycetota bacterium | reverse complement strand
GGGGGTGTGCTTTGCGCTCCCGCAAAAGGGGCAACCGACGACCTCGCGCAGGGGGTCGGGCACCGCTTCTTCGCGTAAGGATTGGGCGAGGGTCTGCATGTCGAGCGCGCCGGGTTCCCGCGCCGCAACCGCCCAAAATAACACTCGCGGGGTGGGGCGGCGAACGGGGGCGAGGTCTCAGAGGGCGGATGCGCGCAGGGCGTCGTCTACGAGCTCCGCGAGATGCACCGCGCGCGCCCCGCGGGGCGCGAGGCCGCTTTGCCACTGGAGCAGACACCCCGGATTGGCCGTCACCAGCACGGTCGCGCCGCTGCGCTCGAACGCCGCGAGCCGCGGCGCAAAAATATCCCGGGAATCCGCGGGCCGGGAGAGCGAGTAGAGCCCCGCGGCCCCGCAACAGGCCTCGGGGTCGTCGAGTAGCCGCACGTTGAGGCCGTCGAGTGCCGCGAGCACTCGCCGCGGCTCGCTCCGCACACCCTGCCCGTGGCAAAGGTGGCAGGGGTCGTCGTAGGCGACGGCCTCCGCGGTCGCGGCGCGCGGGCGCAGCTCCTCGAGCGGCCCCGCGACCACTTGGCTGTAGTCGCGCACGCGTGCGCGCAGACGGGCGGCGCGCACGCGCCAGGGATCGTCGGTTTCGAACAGCCCTTCGAGCTCGCGCAAGTGCGAACCACACCCCGCGCTGTTGGTCACGACGGGCGCGTCCGCGGGTGCGGCCGATTCAAAGGCGTCGATCGCGCGCCGCGCCAGCCCGCGCGCACCCTCCCAATCGCCGTTGTGCGCGTGGAGCGATCCGCAGCACACGATCGCGCGGGGCACACGCACGTCGAAACCTAGCGCACGCAGCGAATCAAACGTGGCGCGGTTTGAGCGCCCCGTGAGCAGCGGCGCCACGCAGCCCTCGAGAAGCACTACGGTACCGCGCAAAAACCCGCCCGCGGGAGGCGCACTGGCCGCGGGCAAGGGACGCTGCTCCGCGAGCGGGGGCACGGTGGGTGCATGGTCCAAAAACGCACCAAGCTTGCCGAGGAGTTGGCGAACAAGTGCACGCGCTCCGCTCCACTCGCCAAAGCGCGCGAGGGCGCCAACAACGCGCAACAACGTGCGGCTCGGCAGCAACCAGCGCAACCCCACGTGGCGCAACACACGCACGAACAAAGTCGGCGGCACGCGTTTGACCTGTGCGTCCCGCGCGTGCTCCATCAGCGCTCCAAAGTGCACACCCGCCGGGCACACGCTTTCACAGCGCCGGCACATCAGGCAGAAGGAGAGCTCTTCGGCATAACCGGGTCCGGGGTCGATGCGCCCCTCGAACGCGGAGCGGATGAGGTGGATGCGGCCGCGCGGACTGGACGATTCGACGCCGGTGAGCTCGTACGTCGGGCACGTGCGCAGGCACAACCCACAGTGGATGCAATCGAGCGTGTCGGTGTAGGCGACGATGCCCTCGGGGGTCAAGATCGACGGGGTCGCGCCGCCGCTCGCGCTGTGGGCGTTCATAACTGTGGGTGTAGGCGCCCCCGCGCAAAGCGGCCTGCGGGGTCGAATGCGGCAACGAGGCGCGCCATCACGTCGGCGCCGGGCGGTGGCGGCCCCGTGAGTTCGCGGCGCACGCTTGGCGGTGCGCCGCGCCAACGCAGGATGTGGTCGCGCAAGATCGTGTCCGCGGCGAGCGCGCGGGCGAATGCACGCACGGCCTCGGGCTCCGGATAGCCGTCCGCGACGAAAACACAGCGCCCGAGCGCGCCGTCGACGATCAAGCGGCCACGGATGCTGCACGCGATCGCCGCGCTGCGCAGCGCGGCGAGGGCGGAAGCGCTCGCGTGCGGCGGTCCGAGCGCTTCGAGCAACGGCCAGCGCATGCGGCCATCCGGAAGCACTACGGCCTCGTGGTCGCGCGCACTGGCTGCCTGCGCCCGTGCTTCGTCGCCATCGAACGTCCGCGCGGTGCCCAGGGCACGGAGCGCGCCGGTGCGCGCCGCCGCGAGGGCCCGCGGTCGACCTTCGATGTGGACGACCGCGCGCCAGCCGTCCGTTTCCTCGAACAGCGCGAGGCGGCTCGCCGCGGGTGCCGCGCGCGCCGCGGCCGCGAGCGCTTCGAGCGCCGACCCGGGCTCCATTTTGTCGCTCTCGAGCCACACACATTCTGGCGGATCGGGCCACAGGAGCAGGCTCAGCTCCAAAACGATGCCGAGCGCCCCGTGCGCTCCGCCATGCAGGCGGAAAAGGTCGTAACCGGTCACGTTTTTGACGAGCCGGCCGCCGCTCTGCGTGATTTGGCCGTCCGCTTCGAGCACGCGTGTGCCGAGGATGGCGTCGCGCCACGTGCCGCGGCGCAGTCGGTCGGCACCCATTTGCGCGGCGGCAAACGCACCGCCGATCGTGCAGCGCGCGGGGTGGGCGACATCGGGCGCGATGCGTTGGTGGTCGGGCCGAAGTTGCCGTGCGATCGCGGCCAAGTCCGTCCCCGCGCGCGCGACCAATACACCCTCCGCGGGTTCGTACGCAACCAAACCCACGAGGCGGCGTGTGGAAAACACGAGATCTGCGCGGGTTGGCAGCGCGCACCAGTCGAGTTTTGTGCCATTGCCGATGGGCAGAATCACGAGGCCGTCGGCCGCGCGCATGAACGCCTGCGCTTCGGCTTCATCCGCGGGTGCGACCAACGGCAGCGTGCCGCCATCCCACGCCGAAAACTCGCCGCGGCTGTGGGGTTCCACCGCCCGCAGCGCGCGCTTGATCGCCTCCGTGTTCAATCGCGCACCTCCCCGCGCACTGCGACACGCGGCGTGCGGACTTCCATGCACGGCCGCGTCGGCAAGAGCTTGTCGGGATTCATACGCCGCGCGGGGTCGAATGCCGTCCGCAACCGGCCCATCGAATCGAGATCGCTTTGGTTGAAGAGCGCGCACATGCCGTCGCGCTTCTCGAGGCCCAATCCGTGTTCGCCCGACAGGCTGCCACCCGCCGCAAGACACAGGTCCTGGATGCGCTGCCCTGCTTCCAGCACACGCCGCACTTCGTCGGCATCGCGGCCGTCGTAACAGATGTTTGGATGCAGATTGCCGTCGCCCGCGTGGAAAACGTTGGCGAGCTTCAGCCCGAGTTCGCGGCAGATCGCCGTTGTGCCGGCGACAAGCTCCGCGAGGCGCGTGCGTGGCACGACCGCATCCGTGACGTACAGGTCGGGCGCCACGCGGCCCAGCGCGCCGAACGCACCCTTGCGGCCCGCCCACAAATGGCCCCGATCCGCGGCATTCGCGGCGCGCGTCAGTTCCCGCCCGCCGTGCGCGCGCACAACCTCCTCGAGCGCCTCGATCAGCTCCTCGACCTCCGCCGCTGTGCCCTCGACGTCAAGCAGGAGCACCGCGCCCGCATCAACGGGATAGCCCGCGCGGTAAACACTCGCTTCGACCGCTTCAATCGTGAGGCGGTCGAGGATTTCGATGGCCGAGGGCTCGAGCTGCTGCGCGATCAGTGCGGTGACGGTGTCGCAGGCCTCCGACAGTTCGCCAAAAACCGCGAGCAGGGTTTCGACTCGCTCGGGCGCGGGCAACAGACGCAGCGTGACCTCGGTGATCAGTGCGAGCGTGCCTTCGCTGCCGACGAGCGCGCCCACGAGGTCGAGTCCCGCGGGTTCACAACGGGGTTCTCCAAGATCGAGCACGCTACCCTTCGCATCTACGGCGACGAGGCCCAAAACATGCCGTACGGTGCTCCCGTATTTGAAGCAGTGCGGACCACCCGAGTTGTTCGCCACGTTGCCACCCAGGGTACAGGCCTGTTGGCTCGACGGGTCGGGCGCAAAAAAGAGTCCGTGCTTCGAGCACGCGTGCGTGAGGTCGGCGTTGACCAGCCCCGCTTGCACACGCGCGTAGCGGCCCTGCACGTCGAGTTCGATCAGGTCGCGCATACGCGACGTGGAAACCACAGCTCCGCCCCGCACGGGCGACGCACCGCCGGTCAAGCCCGTGCCCGCGCCGCGCGGCACGATTGGCAGTTCGTCCTGCGCCAGGCGCGCCATGACGGCGGCGGCTTCGGGGGTGTTGCGCGGCAGCACGACGAGCCACGGGCGATGGCGATAGAGCGCGAGTCCGTCGCTTTCGTAGGTCGAAAGCCTCTCCTGATCGGCGACCACCGCGCGCGGTCCGACGATGCGCGCCAGGTCGGTGACGAGCCGCTCCGCGCGTGCGCGGTCCAGGAACGAAGTCGGTGTTCCGTTGTCTGACATCGACGCCCGCGCCACGGGGCCATGGTCGCACCGGCGGCGGAACGCTCCAAGGGCGGCGCGGATCGCTCCACCCTAAAATCGAGAAGCCGGGTTAGAACCGGATGCGCGTCAACCGCCACGCGGCGGCGGCAAACACCACGAACGCGAAACCAATCGATGTCAGGATCGAAACCAAGGCATTGCGCTGCCAGGGCCCGCCCCAACGCAGCCGTGTGTCGAAAGGAGGCCCGGGCGGTGCGGTGCGTGGCCGCAGGCCCTTTTCGACACGCTCCGCATTGCGTGCATCGAAGTCCGCCCGCGCTGTGGCGTCGGCCACGTCCGGGTCCCCCTTCGTGATCAGTTCGACGATGCGCGGAGCTTCTCCGGGCTTGGGCAACACGAAGTGGCCGGCGTCGAGGACCCGCCACAGCACTCTCAGGAACGGTCCGGGCGCGTCGCGACCGGCAGGCGCGGTCGTCGCGGCCTCGGGTGTGGGCACCGCCGTTTCCGGCGCAGGAACCGGCTCTGGAGTTGCCGTCGGCTCTTCGGGTGCAGGCGGCTCCGCGGGAGTCACTGCTGGGGCCGTGTTCGCTCCGTTTCGCCGTTCCAATCGCGCGGCGCGCGCGGCTTCGCGTTCCGCATCCCGCAGTGAGCGCTCGCTTCCCAGACGCTCCATCTGGTCCGTTCGGCCGACCACGGTCTGGCGCAGCTCCCAAGAAAGATGGACGCAGCCGTTGAAGCCGATGAACAAGAAGGACACGAGCAGCGCTGCGACCGAGCTGCGTGTCAGCACGCCGATCAGGACCGTCACCGAGTACACGATGGCGTAGCGGTACACAAGCACCGGCGCCGACCACAACAGCGTGGCGTCATCGAGGCCCGAGCGCGCGGTGAGGCCAAGGTACAGCCCGACAACGAGCACCGCGGCCAGCGCCGTCACGAAGATCAATCCGGCGGCGTAGCGCGCGACCAGCAACACCGTGCGCGAGACGGGTTTGGAGAACAGCGTGTCCGCGGCGCCGCGCTCCAGCATGTTCGGCACGAAGAACGCCGTCGCGGCCAGGCACATCAACAGCCCGAACAGGCCGATGATCTGGTCGATGACGAGCGTCTGCAGATAGCCGATGATTTCCCGGCTGGCTTCGCCCGGCAGCAAGTTGTCGGAGAACCCGAACTCCGTGTAGGGAAAGCGCCACCACAGAACGTTAAGCGTCGCGTCCCCCGCTCCCACCGCGAAGGATATTGCCACCGCGCCGACCGTGAGGATCAACAGGATGCGAAACACCCAGTTGTCGACGACCTGGTAATAGGCGTCGAGGAACAGCCCGCGCAGCACGGTCGTGTTCATCGCGGTTTGCTGGATCCTTGGGCGGTTACGAGGTCGATGAACGCTTGTTCGAGCGTCATGCGGATGGGCGTGATTGCGCGGATCGGAATGTGTGCACCGCGCAGGGTGTCGATTGCACGGCCCAGGCCATCCTCGTCCGCGATCAGGTCCACATGGCGCGGCCCGCTGCCGGTGATCTGCCCGCACACGGTGACAAGGCCCACAAGATCGTCGCCATCGCGGCCGACCTCAATGCGCACGGCTCCCGTTCTGCGCGTCAGCTCCTCGAGCGAACCCTCCCGCAGGATCCGCCCGCGGTTCAAGATCACGACGTGATCGCACATCTGCTCGACCTCCATCAGGAGGTGCGAGTTGAGGAATACGGTCGTGCCCGCGCGCTTGAGCTCCGCAATCACCTCGCGCACCGCGGCCCGACCAATGGGGTCGACACCATCGGTCGGTTCGTCGAGGAACACGACGTCGGGCTCATGCACCAGCGCCTGCGCGAGGCCGAGCCGCTGCTGCATGCCCTTTGAGTACTGCTTGACCTTGCGGTGCGCGGCCTCCGCTATCCCGACCCGCTCGAGCCACATCGGAATGCGCGCGCGCAACCAGCGCCGATCGCGCCCACACAGCATCCCGAACAGCTCGAGCACCTGCCATGCGGTCAGGTAACCTGGCAGGCGATGGGCTTCGGGCAGGTAACCCACACGCCGCCGCACGTTCGGCTGGCCGACGGGCGCGCCGAGCAGGCGCGCCTCGCCTTCGAAGCCGCCGACGAGCCCCAGCAGCACCTTGACGAGCGTCGTTTTGCCCGCGCCGTTGGGGCCCAAGAGGCCAAACACGCGGCCGGGCTCGATCGCGAGGCTGACGCCGTCGAGGGCGCGCACGCCGCCCGCCTTGCCGCGGTAGCGCACGACGAGGTCGCGCACTTCGACGACGGCGTTGCCACCGGCGATCGTGGCCACGCGCTGCGTCGGGGCGGCGCTCAAGTGCCTTCCTCCTTGGTGCGCGCGGCGTCGAGGGCAACACGTGCGGCTCCGATCCAGCCAGCGCGCGGGCCGAGGCGCGCGGGGAGGAGTTCCACGACACCCAGGCGCGCGCCGTAGGAACCTTCGTTGAGCCCGTCGCGGATGCCCGATTCGAGGGTGTCGAAGGCACGCCCGAACCCGCCGCCGAACACGTACGTGCGCAGGTCGAGCAGGTTGAGCACCGCGGCGAGGCCAAACCCAAGGTCGCGGCCGACGGCGTCGAGCAGGTCGCGCTCGGGGCCCGGCGCACGCCGCGCGGCTTCGGCCAGCAGCACGAGGTCACCGGGCGCCGCGGCCGGCAGTCCGCTTAGCTTTGCGCGCCGCGAGGCGGCTGTTGCCGAAGCCAGCGTTTCGAGGCACCCGCGCCGCCCGCAGCCGCACAGCTCGCCGTCGCGCTCGACCTTCACATGTCCGATTTCGCCGGCAAGTCCCGCCCCTTCCCAGAGTTTGCCGCCGAGCACGAGACCCCCGCCGACACCCGTGCCCAAGGTCACGAAGAGCATGTCGCGGCGGCCCGCGCCGGCGCCGATCCACGCTTCACCCAGCGCCGCGGCGTTGGCGTCGTTGACGATGCGTACACCACCCAACTCGAGGCCGAGGCGTTCTTCGACGGCCGCCGAAAGGGGTTGCCCATCGAGGAACGGGATGTTTGGGCTGACTTCGACGATGCCGGCTTCGTGGTCGACCAGCCCCGGCACGCCGAGCCCGATGCGCACCGCCGGCCCGAGTTCGGCGGCCATCTCCGCGAGCAGCGCAACGAGCCCGCCGAAACCACCGCGCCGAGGCAGGGGCCGCTCGAGCTCCGCTTGCACGCGTCCCTCGCCGCCGATGCGCCCCGCCTTGACCGCGGTGCCACCCACATCAAAACCGATGGCCTGCGGCACGACACCCGGTGCGCGGCTTTGCCACGCGGCCAGGCGCGGCTGCCCGGCGCGCTCGCCCGCGGTGCTCTTGTCGGGGCTGGCCGTGTCCACGGCTAGCGCCCGCGGATGCGGCGGGTGACGCGGCGGTAGGCTTTCAAGTATTCGTTCGCGGCGCGCTCCCAGGAAAAGTCCTGGGCGAGCAGGCGCTGGACGAGCTCGCGCCACGCGTCCTGGTCCTTGTGCAGCTCGATCACGCGGTTGAGGCCATCGAGCAACCCTTCGCCCGTGTACGGCGCAAAGTGGAAACCGAGGCCTTCCTTGGGTTTGTCGAGCACGTCAAGGACCGCGTCCTCGAGGCCGCTCTGCGCGTAGATGAACGGCGCGGCGCCATACCGCAGGGCCACCGCGAAGAGCGAGTTGGCGGGCTGGTAGTGGGACGGCATCAAAAGCACGTCCGCACCGGCGAGCAAACGGTGCGCGGCAGAGGCGTCGTACCCGAACAGCACCTTCAGGCGCCCGGGGAACGTCGCTTCGACGGTGCGCAAGCGCTTTTGGACTTCCTCACTGCCCGCACCCATGACGACGAGCTCGAGGTTGTGCTCGAGCAACGCACCCATGACCTCGGACAGAAGGTCGAAGCCCGAATCCGCGTCCCAGCGGCCGACGTGGCACGCGAGCACGGTCTTCGCCGAAACATCGAGGCCGAGGTCGTTTTGCAGCGCCTGCTTGCACTTGCGCTTGCCGGAAAGGTCGGCGTCCTTCGCGGAGAAGTTGGCCGCGAGCAACGGATCCCGCGCCGGATCCCAGGCGTGGTAGTCGACGCCGTTGTGGATGCCGAGCAGCTCCTTCTTGCGGCGCTGGAATACATCCTCCAGCCCGTAACCGCGGTCCTGGTTCTGGATGACCTCCGCGTGGCTCGGGCTGTGGGTGCAAAGCACCGTGCCGAACTCCGCGCCGGCCTTCAGGAAGTTGACCTTGCCGCCGAGCTCGACTCCGCCCGTGTTTTTGAAGTACTCGTGCGGGATGCCCAGGCGCGCTAGCACCTCGCGCTCGAACGCACCCTGCATCGCGAGGTTGTTGAACGAGAAAAAACTGCCCGCGCGCGCGAGCGGATGGTCACCCGTCCCCGCGGTTTCGCCGTTCAGGTGATCGAGGCGGTGGAACAACGGCACGAGGCCCGACGTCCAGTCCAGGCAGTGCAGCACGTCCACGGCGAATCCCAGGGGCTCCATGGACTCCAATACGGCGCGCGCGAACATGCCGTAGCGCCGCCAGTTGTCCGGATACGGCCCGTTTTCGTCGCCGTAGGGGAAGCGGTTTTCGAACAGTTGTTTCTGTTCGAACAGGTAGATCGGGAGCTCGCCGAGGCGCGCCGCCAGGACTCGGAAGTCGAGGCGATCGCCGGCGACCTGCACTCGAACGTTGGCGGCTTGCTCGACGTCGCGCAGGCCCTCCAGGGACACCTCACGTGTGCGCGGCAGGAACACACGCACGTCCGCGCCGACGAGCTGCAGGCCGCGCGCGAGTTCCTGGGCCACGCCGGCGAGGTTCGTGCGGCGCACCAGAGCGTGGAGCTCGGGCGTGATCAGTGCAACCTTCACCACGGGAGGGGACCAGGGCGGGGGACGAGGGGCGGGGGATAGCCGGCGGGAGTCGGCGGGCGGGTGATAGAGCAGACGCGGGCGCCTGACGCAGCGCGCGCGGGAGGCTGCGGCGGAGCCTTTACCGGGAGGGCACCCACGGGGAGGCCAACCTGCGGCTCCGGGAGGGTCCGAGGGGCTCCGCGGCATCCCTGTAGGGGGTGGATGATGACGGGAAGCTAGGAAAAGGCGCCCCGCGCTTCACGCGCCGACCGCGGTTCCCGGTTGTAAGTGCAAGAATGGGAAGGACTTGGGCGTGTCTGCCGGGTTGGCAGATCCCCGCGGGCAGCGGCGCCGAATCGGGAGCCGGGACCCTCGGGGCGGCGCGCTCCAGCGCCAATGGCGTCGTGGCCGCGCGATTCCGCCGCCAAAACGTCGCAGGGACGCGTTTTGTGCCGAGGGGGGGCCGGGCGCTCTGGCTCAGCGGCCCGCCGCGCCGCCCGCAAGCGCGGCCTCGTAGATCGGCATGACCTCGCCGAGCAGCGACTCGATCTGCGCGATCCGGTCTTCGCCGCTGGGGTGCGTGGACAGCCAACTGGGGGCGCTGGAACCGCCGGACAGCGCCGACATGCGCTGCCAAAGACCGATGGCCTCCCGCGGGTCGTAGCCCGCGCGCGCCATCAGGACGAGGCCCATGCGGTCGGCCTCGAGCTCTTGGCGACGGCCCCACGGCAGGCTCACGCCGAACTCGATGAGCGCCCCCGCGAGTTCGGTGTAGTCCTGCGCACCCGCGATCGACGATTCGGCCACCGACGTCGCAACCCCGATCGCCTGGTTGTGGGTGAGCCGTTCGGTCCCGTGGCGCGCGAGGGCGTGCCCCATTTCGTGGCCCATGACGGCGGCCAATGCCGCTTCGGTCTGGGCGACGGGAATCAGGCCGGTGTAGACCGCCATCTTGCCCCCCGGCAAACAGAACGCGTTGGCTGTCTGCGGCGCGCGGATGACGCGGGTCTCCCATGCGTACCCGGGGTCCTCGGGGGCGGCGGCCACCTCGAGGCGCTCTGCGATCCGCTGCACCATCTGGTACTCCGGGCCCGACGTGACGAGCGGTTCGCCGGCGAGGATCTGCTCGTAGGCCTCGGCTCCCAGCGGCATTTCGTCCTCGACGGCGTAGAAGTTGACCGCTCGACGCCCCGTGATCGGGGTCGTGACGCAGGCCACGGCCAGTGCGGCCAGCGCGAGCGCGGGCAGGAACCGCGCGAAGCGGCGGGGGTGATGGGCGGATTGAGGGGGATACACTCTGGCGACCTCCATGGATGTTACCTGGACCCGAACCGGGTTCGGTTCCACGGCCCAAGTGGTGCGGATTTCTTTTCGAAGCCGCACGGCGCGGGAAAGTATGCATTCCCCGGTCCCGAACGCCCGCGCGGGCACGCCCCGACTCCTATGCGACACCGCCCGACGCTCCTGATCGTGCTCGACGGCTGGGGCCACCGCGAGGCGGCCGAGTTCAACGTCATCAAGAGCCACGCACCCCATTTCCACGGATTGGCCGCGCGGTACCCGAACACGCTCCTGTCCGCGTCCGGCGAGGAGGTCGGCCTGCCGCTCGGCCTGATGGGCAACAGCGAGGTCGGCCACACGAACCTGGGCGCGGGGCGCGTTGTCTACCAGGAGATCACGCGCATCGACAAGGCGATTCGCGAGCGGCGGTTCCACGAGAACGGGGCGTTGGTGGGGGCCATGGAGCACGCCCGGGTGCGCGGCAGCCACCTGCACCTTCTGGGGCTCGTGAGCGACGGCGGCGTGCACGCCAGCGACCGCCACCTCGCCGAGTTGCTGAAGATGGCGAAGGAGCGGGGCCTGGCGCCGCACCAGGTCTTGGTGCATGCGATCACCGACGGCCGCGACACCCCGCCGCGCTCGGGTGTCGGTTATCTGGAGACACTGGAGCGCGACATCGCGAACGCTGGCGTGGGGCGCATCGCCAGCGTGGTGGGTCGTTATTGGGCGATGGACCGCGACAAGCGCTGGGACCGGGTCGAGCGCGCCTATCGACTGTTCCTGGACCGCACCGGGGCGCACGTCGCGCGCGCCGTGGACGCGGCGCACCGCTCCTACG
>JBBRWC010000124.1:0-11526 GCA_038246255.1 Planctomycetota bacterium | reverse complement strand
GGCACACGCCCCACCCGGAGCCAGCATCGGCGCCGTCGCCACCCGGCCTTGAGTCCTGCCGCCAATCGCGCTCAGGTCGGGGCCGGCATGCGCACGAGCGCCGTCGTGCGGTCGAGCAAGGCACGCACCCCGCGGCCCGTGTGTGCGCTGATCGAATGGACCGGCTCACCGAGCGCGGCCTCGAGTTCGCGTGCGCGCCCTTCGTCCGCTTCGCTCTCGACCTTCGTCGCCACGACGAGTCGCGGTCGGACGGCGAGTTCGCTCGAATACTGCGCGAGTTCGCGCACGATCACGCGCACGCTCGCGGCAGGCTCGTCGAGGGCTTCGGCCGACACGTCGACGAGGTGCAGGAGGACGCGGCAGCGCTCCACGTGCTTCAAGAAGCGATAACCCAGGCCGTGGCCCTCGGCCGCACCTTCGATGAGGCCCGGTAAGTCGGCGACGACCAGCGTATCGTAGTCCCCCACCGCGGCGATCCCGACCTGGGGCTCCAGCGTGGTGAACGGGTAGTCGGCGATCTTCGGCGTGGCGCGGCTGATCGAAGCGAGGAACGTCGACTTCCCCGCGTTCGGCAAACCGACGAGGCCGACTTCGGCGAACAGCTTGAGCTCGAGCCGCAGCCGACGGGTTTCCCCGAGCCGACCCGGTTCCGCGCGGCGCGGTGTTTGCCGCACGGCGGTGGCAAAGTGCGGGTTCCCGCGGCCGCCGCGTCCCCCGGCAGCCACCACGAGCCGCTGGCCCTCCTCCACGAGGTCGCGCAACAAGTTGCCGCGCGCCGCGTCGAACACCTGGGTGCCAAGGGGCACCTCGAGCTCGACGTCTTCGCCGCTGGGGCCCGCACGGTTGTTCACACCACCCGGCTGACCGCTTCGGGCTTCGTAGCGCGGGCTGCGTCCGAGCGTCAAAAGGGAGTTGACGCGCGCTGTCGCAAGGAGAACGACGCTGCCGCCATCACCGCCATCGCCGCCATCCGGGCCGCCCTTAGCGACGAACTTCTCGCGCCAGAACGAGACGAGCCCGTCGCCGCCCTTGCCGCCGTGCACGCGGATCTCACACTCGTCGCGCAGCAGCATTTGAAAGCCGGATGATGAAGCAGCCCCGCAGCGGCGGGGCATTGTTGGGGGAGGACCCTCGGTCGAGGGGCTCCCAAAAATCATGTGCGAGCCACGATCAGCGGCTCAATCGGGCGAAGGTCAGTTCGCTGCGGCGGGCTCGATGTGCACACGGCGGTTCGATTGGAACCGCACGGTGCCCTGAACGAGCGCGAACAGGGTGTAGTCGCTGCCCTTACCGACGTTGCGGCCGGGGTGGAACACCGTTCCACACTGGCGGACGAGGATCGTTCCCGCTTGAACTTCCTGCCCCCGAAACGCTTCACGCCGCGGAACTGAGGGTTGGAGTCGCGCCCGTTGCGCGTCGAGCCTTGGCCTTTTTTGTGTGCCATCGAAAAAGTGGTGCTGGGCTGTCTCCGGCGCCTTTATTGGGTGTCGCCGCGGATCAGACGAGGATGCCGGTGATCTTGACGCGGGTGTGCTTTTGGCGGTGACCGTTCTTCACACGCACGTTCTTGCGGCGCTTGAAGCGGAACACCACGAGTTTCTTGCCGGTGGTGCGGCCGACGACCTCGGCCGTGACCTTGGCCCCGGTGACCATGGGAGCCCCCACCTTGACGCCGTCGTCGTTGCCGACGAGCAGGACGTGAGGGAATTCGAGCGCGGAGCCGGGCTCGGCGCGCTGCATGAGGTCGAGGTCAAGCATGTCGCCCACGCGCACACGGGACTGGCGACCGCGATCGGAGAAGACTGCGTACACGGGAGTGCGGCCTACTAGGCTCGGTCCTACGGGGGATTGGAGACGGGGAGAATCGGGGCGGAGGGACGCGCCGCTCGGCGAGGGGCGCAGAGTCTAGCGCCCGCATGGCCCGAGGGGAAGACCCCGACCCTGGCCGAAGCGCCAGCTCGGCCAGCAGGACGGCTCAACCCCCCACCGACCTGGCCCGACCCGACCTGGCCCGACCCGACCTGGCCCGACCCGACCTGGCCCGAGCCGACCTGGCCCGAGCCGAGCGGCTTAGCGCTTGCGGCGGCCGCCCGGGCGCACTTCGCGGCCATCGGCGCGCAGGTAATGGAAAATGCTCTCTTCCGCCTGCTCGTCGACGCCCCGCAAAATGATTTCGCGCTTCCCGCGCTCTTCGAGCTCGGCAAGCTCGGCCCGATTGCGCTTTTGGAGCCAGGCCACGGTGTCGTGGTGGCACAGCACCTCGATCTTCGTGAAACCCTTTTGGGATAGGGCCGAAGCGAGGCGCCGCAGGACCGCCTGGGCGCGGGACTGGGCGGTGCGGCGGCGGCCCGAGCCCTTGCAGGTCGGGCAGGTGTCGTAAACGAGGCGCGAAAGGCCCGGGCCGAGGCGCTGGCGGGTGAGCTCCAGCAGTCCGAACTGGGAGATCCGTCCGACCTTGGAGCGCGCCCGGTCGGTCGCGAGGGCATCGCGCAAGGTGCGCTCCACCAGCTTGCGGCTGGACTGGCGCAGCATGTCGATGAAGTCGAGCACGAGGATGCCGCCCAGGTCGCGCAGTCGGATCTGCCGCGCGATTTCCGGGGCCGCCTCGAGGTTCGTCTTCAGCGCGATGTCCTCGAAATCGGCACCCTCGTCGCGCGTGCGGCCCGAGTTGACGTCGATCGCGACGAGCGCTTCGGTTTGGTCGATGACAATCGACCCCCCCGAAGGCAACTCGACGCGCCGCGCGAAGATGCGCTCGAAGTCGGGCTCGACGGCGTGCTGGTGGAACAGCGGCTTCGGCGCCTCGTGCAGGACGATGCGGTCGAGGTGCTCGGGCATGAGCTTTTGCGTGAACTCACGCATGTGCTCGTAAACCTTCGCCGAATCGACGAGCACCGCTTCCGTGCGCGCCGAGAACAGGTCGCGCATCGTGCGGATGGCCACGTCCGATTCCTGGTACAGCGGCGCCGGGTTGCGTCCGAGCACGAGCTTCTTCGAGAAGTCCTGCCAAACCGCGATCAGGTAATCGAGGTCGCGCTTGATGTCGGCCTTCGTGCGGCCAACACCCGCCGTGCGCACGATGACACCCATGCCCTCGGGGATTTCAAGGCTTTGGAGGATGCGCTTGAGGCGCCGGCGTTCTTTGTCGTCCTCGATCTTGCGGCTGACGCCCGTGCGTTGCAGCGACGGCATCAAAACCAGGTAGCGGCCGGGGATCGAGATGAACGTCGTCAGCGTCGGCCCCTTGTCGCCGATCGCGTCCTTGGTGATCTGCACGGCGACCGTCTGGCCCTTTTGGAGCAGGTCGCTGATCGCGTGGCGCTTGCGTTGGCGCGGGCGCGGTTTGCCCTTGGAGCGTTTGCCCTTGCTCTCCGCGCGTTTTTCGTCGCCCTCGATCTCGTCGGCCTTGCCGCCGTTGCCCCAGTCTTCGGGGTCGGTGCGCGCGGTCAAGAGCTTGTCGAGGGACCACTTTTCGTCGCCGTAAACCTCCATCACGTCGGAGACGTGCAGGAAACCGTTGCGGCCCTGGCCGAAGTCCACGAACGCGGCTCCGATGGCCGTTTCGAGGTTCACGACCCGGCCGCGGTAGATGTCGTTGACGTAGGACTCGTGGTCCCGGACGGTCATTTGAAGGTCGACGATCTTCGAGCCTTCGACCACGACGACGCGGGTTTCCTCCGGATCGGCCGCGTTGACGAGGATGCGCTGGTCGCGCGGCACCTCGATCTGGTGCGGTGCTTCGTCGGGATCGATCGCGACGCGCCGGCTTCGCGCGGGCCGCGGCACGGGGTCGAGTTCGGCGAGATCGTCCTCTTCTCCGGGGATGGACTCGATGCCCACGGCTCCGGGTTCCTCGCGCGGCGGCGCGTCGTCGCGGCGGCCCTTGCCGCGGCGGGCGCTCTTGCGGCGTGGCCCCTTGGAGACAAGTCCGCTGGCCCCCGCGCGAACGCTCGGTTCCGCGTCCGCGTCCGCGTCGTCGCTCGAGCCCGCGGCGTCGCCGTCTTGGCGGTCGGAGCCAACCGTCGCGCCCTTGCGACTGCGGCGCGAGCGGCGCGAACGTTTTTTGCGCGGGGCGCTGACGCCACCGCCGGCGCTGTCGTCCCCATCGCGTTCCCGCGCGGGGTCGCCCTCGCCGTCGGCGGGCTCATCGCCCTCGTTCGCGTCGCTTTCCTCGGTCCAGCCCGCACCCTCCTCGTGGTCGTCCACATGGAGGCCGACCGCGCCCTCCCCGATCGATCCATCGCCGGCGGTGCCCGTGGTCGTTCCTCCGCGCTTCGAACGCCGTCCGCGACGGCGGCGTTTCTTGCGTCGCGGAGCGTCCTCGCCTTCCGCGGCGGCGGCGCGCTCGTCCGACCCATCCCCGTCGAATCCGTCGACGGGCGCATTCCCTTCAACTGTTTCGTCCTCGTCGAGCGGCGCGACGGTTGCGACTTCGCCGTCGTGCTCCAGTCCGCGCGCGTCGAACCGGCTGGCGCTCGGCGCTTCGAACTCCGCTTCGGGCAGCGGGATCGCGCGGGGCGCACGGCGCGAGGCCGAGCCCGTGGCGCGGGACCGCGAACGGGCCGGCGCTCGCTTCGCAGGTTCGGTCGACGGCGCTTCCTGCGCGCTGTCCACAGCCAGCGACCCGTCGGTCAGCGCGCCGTTCTCGGCGACGGTGTCGTCGGCCGCAGCGTCTTCGAAGCCAGCGTCAACCTCGCCGGCCGCCGCCACGGCGCGCGCACCACCGCGCCGCCCGCGGCGACGTGCACGACGACGCGGTGTGGCCTCATCGCCGGCGCTTTCTTCCGGGACATCCGCGGCGGGCTCGAAGTCGCCGCCGTCGCCGGAAGAGTAAGAAGAGGAGGCGTC
This sequence comes from Planctomycetota bacterium, assembly GCA_038246255.1. Taxonomy (GTDB): domain Bacteria; phylum Planctomycetota; class UBA1135; order UBA1135; genus RI-242. The sequence continues at coordinate 6,678 of JBBRWC010000124.1, read as the reverse complement.
GGAACCAAAAATCGGGTCGCCGATGGGGGTCGGCTCACCCGGGGCCGCGGGGTCTCGCCCGGGCGGCGTGGGGACGTGGGTCATCGCAGGGGGTCCGTTGAGCGTTCGATCGCAGGATCGAGGTGCCCCCGGTGGGCGTCGCGCGCCGGTGCTCGGCGGGGCGTCCGTGGACGCCGCCGCGTCGGACGGGCGGGAGCGCTGCGCAACGGTTCGGTCCCCTGGGGCGCCGGAGTTGGCCAGGCGACCGAGGGTCGGGGGCCGTGTGGCTACCGGGCGAGAGCCAAGCTGCCACCCGGCGATCCGCCGAGGATTTCGCGAGCGCGGAGGACGTCCTTGAGCGCGCGCCGCAGCGCCGGCCCGGCGGCGCGCGACCCACGGCCGCTGCAGATCGCGGAGCGCACGGGCAAGGCGTCGGCCCGGGGGGCCGCGGCGGCGAGCACCCGGGAACCGGGGACACGCGTGTTCGAAGAGGGCGCGACCGCTACGGGCTCCGGACGATCCGGGGCGCTTCGGCGCGGACGCTCGCCGGCGCGGTGCTCGTCGGCCCCTTCGGGCCAACGGGTCGCGGGCGATGCGCGATGGTGGCCGATCCGGGGGCCCCGTGTCGACCGCCCAGCCTTCCAAAAGCCACCGCGCGGGCCGGATTCGGGCCACGGGGGGCCCTAGAGCTCCGCCAGGGGCGCCTGAAATGGAGCGGGCCGCGGCGGCATCAGCCCCCGCGGCCCGCGCGACGTGTCGTGGTGGGTCCGAGGTCACTGGTCGCCCGTCGGCGCCGGCTGGCCGTCGACACCCGGCTCGACGAACGTGGTTAGCTCCACGGTGCCACCGGCTTGGACCTGCGCGGAAACCGGCTCCTTGCGGGGTTTCGGCGGACCCTCTTCGCCAAAGACGAGCTTGCCGAGCTCACCCTCGTACAACTTGCGGCGACGCTCGAGTTCACGCTGCAGCATCACGTCCGTGTCGCGCGCCGAGCGCACGATCGTCGGAGTGATGAACACCATCAGGCTGCGCTTTTCCTTGTTGCGCTCGCGGTGCTTGAAGAGTTCGCCAAGCACCGGAATGCGGCTGATGTACGGGATGCGCGACACACGCTCGGTCTCCACGTCCGTTGTCAAACCGCCGATCACCGCGGTCTGGCCGCTTTCGAGCAGCATGCTCGTGACGATCGTCGAGGCGCGCACCCGGGGCAGCGCGATGGAGCCTTCAGCGCCAGACGCACCGACCGTGAAGACGTCGAAGCCCGCAGGTGCGAGCCCCGTTTGACCCGTGCCCGAAAGGCTGGTTTCCTTCGGGATGACTTCCATCGTCAGCGTGTTCGTGCCGGGGATGATGTTCGGCACGATCAGCAGTTGGAAGCCCACTTCGACGGGCGAACCGTTCGCTTCCTGGACCGAAAGGTTCAAACCACCGGCTTGACCTTGTTCGGTGCGCGCTTCCGCATAGCGGATCGTTTCACCGACGAAAATCGTCGCTTCACGGCCGTCGAGCGCGATGATCTTCGGCGCTTGAACGACCTGCGACTTGGTGTCGCGCTGGAGCATGCGCAGCGTCGCCGTCACGCCGGTGAAGGACAAGGATCCGAAGATCGTGGCCGGAACGACGGTGCTGCCCGCGTTGAGGGTCGGATCCGTGAACGGTCCCGAGCCCGAATCGTTGGCGATGATGCTGTCATCGAAACCGCCGTCACCAAGGTCGAAGGGCAGTTTGATCGGGATCTGGCCCATGCTCATGGACACACGCGGACCGTCCTCGCCGTAATCGATCCCGAGGTCGAACAGGTCGGAGTTTGCGGTGGACACGAACTTGACGTCGACGAAAACCTGGGCGGGCTCGACGTCGAGGCGCTCGAGCATGTCCGAGATCTCAGCGTGCACCTGAGCGGTGTCCCGCACAATCAGCACGTTCTTGTCGGCGATGTAGTTGAGCTCGCCGCCCGTGCTGAGGGCACGGCGCAGTGCGGTGATGATCGGGAAGTCCTTGTCGAGGTCACCGGACGGCGGCTTGATCGCGCCGGCGACGAACTCAGAGTTCAGGACGGGCACGTAGTTGCCCTTCGGGCGCAGGAAGCGCAGTTGGTAGCTCTTGGCCTCCATCTGGGCCTGCAGGCTGACCGGGTCGACGACACGCAGAATGCCGCGCGCCTCCTCGACGATGACGTAACCTAGGGTCTTGACCGCCACTTCGAGGGCGTCGCGCCAGGGGACGTCCGAAAGACGCAGCGACAGCGAACCTGTGACCTCCGGCGCCACGACGATGTTCGCACCGCTGACCGCGGCGATCGCGTCGATGACTTCCGTCACGGACGCATTGGTGAACTTGAAGTTGACGCGCGGCGGCTTGGTCAGCGTGAGTACGCCAGCCGTGCGTTGCTCGACCACGCAGCCCGCGAGTTCCGCGGCGAGTTGCAGCGCTTCGCGCCACGACACGTCGCTGAGTTCGAGGGAAATCGGCGTCTCCGCGCCCTCGAGGATGACCAAGTTCGCACCGGACTGCTGGCGGAGATAGTCCACCACTTCCCGGAGCTCTCGGTTCTCGACGCGCAGGGAAACCCGTGCACCTTGGTTGGGAACTTGGGCGTCCGCAAGGGGCGCACAGAACCCGATGGCCAACACCGCGGCCACCATTCGGATCAGTGTCTTCAAATCGTGCCTCCCCCGTGGTCGCGACCCGGGGCTTCCTACCTGGTTAGTTGCCGATGGCCTGCCTGACCGCGATGCCCTCGAACAAGAACTCGACGAATTCGTACGAGATCGAGAGCACTTGAAGGTCGGGACCGACCATGTCGCCGACCGCCTTGGACTTGCCGTCGATCAACGCGATGAAGCGCCCTTCGATGACGCTCAGCCCGTTGATCTTTAGTCCGAGACGGTTGAATTTGATGACCTTGCGCGCGAGTTCGGCGTAGAACTCGACCTGCTCGACGAGCTCGTCGATGAGCGGTTCGCCGGGGACCACCTGTGCCAGCCGGGGCTGCACAGTCTGGTAGGCCTGGAGCGCCAGATCGAACTCGTCCGCGCTGAGGTGGACTTCCATCGCCTCCGCGGTTTTTTCAAGGAACTCCCGCGAAGGACTGCGCTTGTCGATCACGTCCAAAACCTCGCGGATGCGGGCGATCTCATCGACCACCTCGATCTGGAAGCGGCGTTTTGCCGGTTCGTAGCTGAGGTAGGCCTCGGATTCCACGCGCCGCACCTCGATCTCGAGCGTGGCGAGCTTGGTTTCGAGGTCGCGCCGCGACTTGATCTGCGCGACGACGGTCTGCGCCGCTTCGAACTCGGACGTGATCAACGCGGCTTGGACCGCGTGCTGCACAAGGCCGTCCACCAACGCGATCTGCTCGGTGATCGGGATCGTGGTCGTTTCGTCGTTGGCCAGGATGCGCGGGTCGATCCAAGGGTCGCGGCGATTGCGGCTGCCCTTGTAGGCGTATTTGGGAAGGATCAGATCGTTGGTGCGCTTGGCGATGTCGCCCATCATCTGGTCGCGCTTGCGCTCGTAACCCTCGACCTGCACCCGATCCGGACGGCCCGTTTCGTCGTAGACGTACGTCTCGACTTCCATCGTCACCGCGTGGCTCTGGGGCCCCGATTCCTCATCCATGCGGCGGCGTTTTGCGGCGCTCAACTGGAAGGCCGGGATCGACATGAACTGCTGGCTGGTTTCGACGAGGTTGAAAAACGCCAGCAGTTGGAACGCATCACCCTCGAACTGCAGGGTGTACGCGGCCTTCTCGAAATCCGTCTTGTTCGCCTTGGGCCCGCGGGCCGTGTTTTTTTCCTGCAGTGAACTGATCCGCACCTGCGCTTCCTGGGCGAAAGCGTGCAGCGCGCGCGTGAAGTTGGGCATGTCCTTCGCGTTCGGAAGGATCGTGCGCACAACTTCGTCCGTCTCGCGCTGCAAGATCACATCGCGCTCGATGTCGGGTGTGCGGCTCAGCAGCTTGCGGTTGCCCGCAATGTCGGCATCCATCTGCACCGATTTTTCGCGCAGCGCAAGGACCGTGGAGTGTTGGCTGTACAGGAGGCCGCCGAGCGCCAGCGTGATGCACACGCCGCTCGCCAGGCCAACAAGGCCCTTTTTCTTGGGGTCCATCAGGAACTCCTCTCGCTCGTCTCAGCCGACGTCTTGGCCTTCGCGGGGGCGGGCTTCTTCGGCTCGTCGGCGGCTTTGATCTGGAACTCGAGGGGGAACGACCACACCTCGGACGGAATGCGCGTGGGATCGGTCTCGCTGAGGCGCCCCTGGGGCGGCTTCGGCGGCAACAGACCGCGGGCGAAGTCCGATTGGGCGAGGTCATCGAGGAAGTTCGCCATGTGCGTGATGCTGGCCGAACCCGAGAACCCATCCGCGCGCAGGGACCCGAGCGTTCCCGTGCGCTTGTCGACCTTCTGAACGACGTTGAGGTCGCCGAACCACACGAGGTACTTCTCGCCGTCCCCGCCGCGGTTGACGACGTCGACCAGTTGGTCCACCTTCTCCGTCCAGGCGATGCGGGTCGTGGAGATGTCGTTGAGCGTCTGCTCGCGCGACAGAAACTCCTTGTTTTCACGTTCGAGCGAACGGTGGTAGGCGACCTGGGGAGCCTGGTTGTCGTACTCACCCTGGAGCACGGCCAAATGCCCCTCGATCTGCGCTTGCACGCCGAAGGCGGTCCACGCCCACCAGGCGACCAGCGTCGCGTCGACCGCCACGAACGCCGCGATGGCGGCCATGGCCTTGAACGACGACCGCTTCGACTTGCGGTACTCGTCCGGAAGCAGGTTGATGGTAATCATGCTGCACGCACCCTGGAAGCCAGGCCAATCGCGACGGCGAGGGATGCCGAGTTGGCCTCGAGCTCCTCGACGTTGACGCGGTCGGCATCCACACGCAGGCCGTCCAGCGGGTTCCACACTCGGGTGGGACGGCCCAACGCCTGTTCGATGAACGCCACGGCGCCGGGGGCGAGCGAACCGCCACCCGACAGCAGCACTTCCTCGACCCGAACGCCTTCGCGGTTTTCGACGTAATCGAGCGACAAGGAGATCTCGCTGACGAGGTCTTCCAGCACCGGGGAAATGGCGCGAGCGACCTCGACTTCGCGGTCGCCCGGTGTGCGCTTGAGGGCTTCGGCTTCGAACAGCTCGAGGCCCAGCCGGCGCGCCACCGCCTGCGTCATGTCGCCGCCGGCGATGCCGATTTCCCGGCTGAAACAGGTTTCGCCGCCGAGCAGCACGTTGATCTGCGTGCGGGTGGCGCCCACGTCGACGAGGGCAACACCCTGTTCGCCGCCGTCGTCTCCGCGCACGGCGCTAGCCGCGCTCATTTCCCAGGCGTTTGCCAGGGCGAACACGTCGACATCGACGATCGTGGGCTGCAGGCCGTGGAACACGACGTCCTGCAACTGGCTGTGGACGACGCTCTTCTGGCACGCCACAAGCACCACTCCGACTTGGCCTTCGGCGTCGTTATCACCCTCGGCGTGGGAGCGCCGCTGGAGCCGCTGGCAGTCGAGGACGACGTCGGCAGCATCGAAGGGTAGGTACTTGTCCGACTCGAAGCGGATCGCCTGGCGCAGCTCGGCGTCCGACATCGGCACCATCGAGATGTAACGCACCACGACGTTCTGGCCCGCGACCCCCGTTGCGACCGCTTTCGTGCGGAACTTGCCCTGCTCGTAAAGTTGGCCGAGCGCGACGGAGCGCTCGCTGCCGACGGGCACCTCGACGCGCGCAAAACCCGTGATCACGGGCTCGGAACCATCGAGACTGATCTCGATGGCCTTCAGCGTCTGGGTGCCGAGGTCCAGACCGATGAGGCACTTGGGTTTGCGGAACAACGCCTTGACTCCCTGGGTTGGGCCTCCTTCGAGGCCGCGGGATGCTGGGAACGGGCCGGCTTTGCGGTCGGCCTTCGGCGTGTCCTTCGGCGCTGTCGGCGCGCCGGGTTGAGTGCGACGCGGGCAAACCCGGTTGCGCCGTGCCCGCGTTCCCGGGGATGCGAAGGCCCCGATCGGCGGTTGCGACGGCCCTCAGCCCACGGCGAGCCCATACACCCCGCGCGGGGGCCTGCCCGGCCGCTTCGAGCCCGCCCGTCAATGCCGTGGGCCGACGGGGTACCGCGGATGTTCCACGGGTCAGGCGCCCTCAAAACGCGGCCCGACCGAAGCGCGGCCTGACCGCAGCGCGGCGGTGGGCCATCGAGGTCGATTCGCCGCCGATTCGCGGCAGGGGGGGGCAATGGATTCGCCCCCACCCCCGCTTCAGCCCGTCTCGCGCTCTCCGAACCCGTCGCGGAACAGCGCACAGATGTCGGCGAGGAGCGCCTCCGCGTCCCCGCCTTTCGCGCACAGCTCGAGCTCCGAGCCGCAGGCCGCGTTCAGGGTCATCAACTCGAGGATGCTCTTGCCGTTGACAAGCCGGCCGTCAAAGCCGATGCGCAGTTCACTTTGGTAGCGCAGGGCGGTGGACACCACCGCATGGCACGGGCGAGCGTGCAATCCCTGGCTATTGGCGACGAGCACCTTGCTGCGGTGTTCCACGGTGGGACGGATCATGGCGAGTTGGGCGCAAGTTCACCGGAGCGCGGGCGTCCGCGGTCCGCTAACCGCCGCGATGTCACAGCGTTCACCGCCACTGCTTTAAGCGCCACTGCTTTAAGCGCCACTGCCTTAATTGTCACTGCCTTAATTGTCACTGC
>JBBRWC010000123.1:0-11650 GCA_038246255.1 Planctomycetota bacterium | reverse complement strand
TTATTCGGGCAGGGCCCGCCGCGAAAGAGAACTAGGGGAGAGAAGTAGGGTCTCGGCGCGCGCCCGGGTGGGCGCGGCCGCTGCGATGCCTACGGAACGAGAACGGACGAGAAGTCCCCGTGTCGCTGCGCTGCGCGATGGTGCCGGCGGAAGCCGTCACCGCTCGCCCAGGGCAAAGGGCGCCCGGATGGGGCGAGCGCGGGTTCGCGCTCGGACCTCGTCCAAGCTCCAAGGGCTCCGCGACTGTATCCCTTTACAGGGTCGATGGGAAGGGGGTCGCGGTTTCCCGCAACCCCCTTCCCATCGCTACGCGGCCGTCGACCGCACCGCTACCCGCGTGTTCCTTCGGGATCCCACGGAGTTCCCGGCCCAAAAGAGGCCCCTGGGGCCCCCCGCAGGTCCGCGCCTCGTTCGGGCGGTCAATCGCCGGCGAGCTTCGCCAGTGCCGTTTCGATCGCGGCGGGCCGCTGTGCGCTCTCCGCGACGACCCGCTCCGCAAGGGCCAGTTGTTCGCTGTTGAGGCCGACGGCCACGCGGTCCCGGGCTTCAACGGCCCCCGGAGCGCCCTGGCTAGCGGCAAGCGAGTACCACAAGTGCGCTGCGCCGTGGTCCCGCCACAGCCCCAGGCCGTGTTCGTGCATCAACCCGACGCGCATCTGAGCCGGCGCCAGCCCATTCACCGCGGCGGCCTGGAACAGTTGCGCGGCTCGGAAATGGTCGACGGCGACCCCGCGGCCACGCAAGTGGGCGAGCGCGAGGTTGTGCTGGGCGAGGGCGTGGCCGGAAGCCGCGGCGCGCTCAAGCCACTCCACACCCTCTTGCGCGTCCGACGGATCCGCGGACCCCTCGAGCAGAAGCGCACCCAGCCGCGCCTGGGCGGGGGCAAATCCCAGATCCGCCGACGTGCGATAGAGCGCGAGCGCGCGCTCGGAGTCGGCGGACACACCCTGGCCGTGCTCCGTCAGCCATCCGAGGGCAAAGGCTGCGAGCGGCTGTGAGCCTTCCGCCGAGCGCTCCAGCCAGCGCACAGCCTTGCGCTCGCTGCGCGCAACGCCCACGCCCTCAAGGTGCATCAGACCAAGGTGCATTTGGGCGATGGTGTCACCCGCCTCGGCGGCCTTAGCGAACCAGCGCGCCGCGCCATCGGGATCCGTTTTTCCACCCAGACCTTCGCGCAGCATCGACGCGTACAGCCGTTGGGAGCGCGCATCGCCGCTCGCGGCGGCCTGTTTTAGCAGTTCGCGCGCACGCGCGTCGTCCTTGCGCACTGCTGTTCCTGCGAGGTGCATCACGGCCAGATTGCTCTGGCTTTGGGCGAAACCCTGGTCGGCGGCCATGCGGTACCACTTCGCCGCTTCATCGTGCGATGCGGGGACACCGGTCCCTTGGTAGTGCAGCAGGCCGAGATTGTTCTGGGCGGCGGGATGTCCGCGCTCGGCCGCCATCCGGTACCAACGCGCTGCTTCGGCGGGATCCGCCGCCACGCCCTGACCGTCTTGGTGCATTAGCGCCACGAGGAACTGGGCCTCGACGTGGCCGCCCTCCGCAAGCGGGCGAAGGTTTGCGTGCGCCGCGGCGTAGTCGCCCTTGTCCAACGCGCGCCGCCCGCTGTGGAGCGGACTGGCGCAGGCCCCGAGAACGAGGACGAGCGAAAGGGGAAGCAGCAGGTTGCGGGTGGAGGGCGACGGTTCGAATGCGTGCATCCCTCGCCTATCGAACGCCCGCGCCGGCCGCTTGAGTCGACGGCAGCTTTCCAAGACAGCGTCTTAATCTTCGGGGTCCGGATGGCTCCCGTCGAGGTGGCGGGCGGGCTTCGCGGCATGCGCCGACGCGGCACGCTCGCACCGGCGCGCGCAAGGGACCGCCCCGACCCCGAGAGCGGGCCCGTGGCGGCCCACGGCGGGAGGCAGCAAGCGGGCCTCGGTCGCTCGCGCAGGGTCGCGAACATGGAACGGCGTATGGGTGGCCGCAGTTTCGTGAAACAGCCGTATCCTCGATACCTAGACCTTAGGGTCCGCGGGCGCGCTTGCCGTCGCGTCCCACGCTGCCATGGTTTTTCCCGCCCAGCCGCACGTGCAGAGCCTGCTCGCCTCGACCGAAGATGCGCCCCCGCGGCGCCTGATGCGGCGGTACTTGCTCGTCTGTCCCATTCCGCACGAGGTGCGCGTCGACGGCTCCATTTGGATCGATCGCCTTTGGCACAGGGATTTGGTGGAGCACCTGCGCTACCTCCCACAGCTCGTGATCGCGTGTCCAGCGGCCGCGACCGGTCCGGGAAGCGACGGCGAGCGGGTCAAGCTGGATGTCCCACCGGAAAACAGTTTGCGGATCCACATCCTGCCCTACGGCAATACGACGAACGATTGCCTTCGCACGCTGCCGCGCTTGATCAGGGAGCTGTGGCGGGCCGTCGGGAACGCCGAGGTGGTCCATTCCGGGGTGGCGGGTTGGCCCATTCCCCTAGGTTGGATCGCGAACCCGATCGCACGCCTGCGCCGTCGCAAGCTCGTGATCGTCGTCGAATCAAGCTTCTGGCGAGTGCCCGAAGGGACCGCCGCGCCGTGGACCCGTAGGCTGCGGGCCGCGATCAGTGAGCGCTTCGCCCGTATTTCCGTCCGCATGGCGGACCTCGCGCTGTTTACCCACACGCGTTATCGCGACGAGCTGCACGGCGCTCCGGGCACCGCGGCCTACGCACGCGAGACGGCCCACGTCACACCCGCGGTATGGGTCAAAGGGAACGATGTGATCGGCACCGCGGATGCGCAAGCGCTTTGGGATCGGCGCCTGAGCGATTCCGCGGCGCCGCTGCGTTTCCTTTTCGCGGGGCGCTTCGAGGACGTGAAGGGTATTGGTGTCCTGCTCGACGCGCTCAAGCTGTTGGAAGCGCGTGGCGCGCACCTTCGAGTGGATGTGGTTGGCGCGGGGGCGCGCCGGCCCGCGGTGCTCGAGGTTGCTCAATCGCTCTCGAGCGTGGAGATGCGTGTGCTCGATGCGGTGCCCTACGGGGCCGCGTTCTTCGGGTTGCTAAGCGGTTACCACGCGCTGATCGTGCCGAGCCTCAGCGACGAGCAGCCGCGGATCGTGTTCGACGGTTTTTCGCAGGCACTCCCCATCATCGCGGCGCGCACCGCGGGATTGGTCGACCTCGTGGTGCATGAGGAGACTGGCGTGCTCGTGGAGCGCGGTGACGCTGACGCGCTCGCGCGAGCACTTGCGCGTTTGGCGGAAGAACCCGCCGCGCTGCGACGGATGGGGATGGCGGCGTGCGCCGCCGCGGCGCGCCACACCCACGAGGGAATGCACGACCATCGGCGTGACCTCTTGATTGAAGCGTTCGGTGCCTGAACGCAGCGGGCCCGCGACCGTTTGCCGATCGCGGGCCCTTTTGTCACCGGGGATGCTACCGATTCAGGGCGTGAGCAGCCCTTCGAGTCGCAGGAGTTGCGTCTCGCCGCTGTTGTCGTCGACACCGTCGTTGTCGTTGACGAGCAGCAGGTCGCCGTTCGGCAGTACCGCCAGACCTTCCAGCTTTTCGGTCACCAAGCCGCCGGTCACCTTGAGGGCGCCCGAGGCCAAGAGGTCGATCACAAGAACCTTCGACACCGTGTCGAACGCGGGGGTCTGGCTGTGGTCGCGGAATGTCACACCGGCGATCGAGAAGCGCGTCAGGTGTTTGATGGCCGCATCCGGGCCGCCCTGGTTGTCGCGCTCGATGACCAGGAACTCGCCGTTTCCGGCGTATGAGATCTCCGACAAACCGACCCAGCCGCCGTTGGCGGAGAGCGGTGTCTCGATCGCGTAGTAGGCGTAGGCCCAGGTCTTCGAAACCGTGTCGAAGCGCGCGATGCGTACCCGGTTCACGGGATCGCCGAGGCCGCTCCAGCGGCGCTGGAAGCAGACGTAGACCTGGTTGCCGACCACGGCCACACCTTCGTACCCGAAGCGGAACTGCTGCGCGGTGACTTCCGCGGGGGGCAGGATCGCCTCGAGGATCGTCCCGTTCGGGGCGACCTTGACGAGCAGGTTGGGCGACAGGAAGGGGGTGGAGGTCGGGTTGCTCACGCCGCCGCTCAGGTTGCCGCCGCCTTCGGAGGCCACCCAGAAGTTGCCGTCGCTATCCACGGCCACACCTTCAAGATCCAGGTTCACCGTGAAGTCGCCATTCACGAAGTTCGCGGGCACGAAGGAGTCCGCCGTGGGCAGAGACTGCTTGAGGCTTTCAAGCGCAGCCAGCAGCACGCCGTTGGTGTCGAGGAGCGTGCGCTCGCGCTCGATCACCGCCGGCACCGTGCTCACATCGACGGTGTAGACGCGGCTCTTTTGGTAGAAGCTGTCGTGCACCGAGTACACCTCGTTGGTGTTGCTCGGACTCGGAACGAGACCCGATAGAGCGCCCCAGGGGATCGGAATCTCCTGGTTGCGGCGGTTGCCCGAGATCAAGGTCGGGTAGTTGGGTGTGCCGCTGCGGCGGAAGATCGACACCTGCGCACGCAGCCCGTCTCCGCGATCGTCGTTCTCGCTGGCGGCGATCAAGAGGTCGCGGGACGGGATCGCGAGCAATCCCTCGGGGCCCTTGCCGGTGGGGAGCACCTGCACGACGTTCGGGGTGTTGCCGACCAGTTCGTACACGGCCACGACACTGGCGCGTTCGGAGCCCACAAACAGGTAGTCGGTGCCGCCGAAGCGGGCGAACTCGATGGACTCGGGCTCGTTGCCTTTGTTCTCCGAGCGATCCTCGGGGTAATGGCCGATGCGGGCCGTCAGGTGCTCAAGGGTGTTGCCCGCCTCGTAGACCGGCGCGCCAAAGATGCTGAAGATGGTGAATCCGCGGCTGCCGCCGTTCAGGTCACCTTCATCCGCCGTGGCGAAGGTGTAGGGGCTGATCCACGAGACGGCGTCCGGCTCGCGGGGCACACCACTCAGCGATGCTGTCTGCTCGATCAGGTCGTTTTCGTTGGTATCGATAGCGGTGAGGTCCACCGTGCCGGCAGAAAAATTTTGCACCACTTGGCCGGAGGCCAAATCGACGATGGCGATGTGGTTGTTCTCTTGCAGCGTCACCACGGCCAGGTTGGCGTCGTTGATGTCGACAAACTCGGGTTCAGGGTCCTCCGGGAAGAGCTGCGCAACGCCCGTCAGGCTCACGTCGCGGGTTGTCCAGTCGGCCGGACCACCGACGAAGTCCACGATGGTCAAGAACCCGGCCGGAAGCTGGGGGGGAGCGCCGCCGCCCAGATCCTCGTCCCGTTCGTTTTCGATAATGATGGCGGCGTAGCGACCATCCGGACTGATCGCGATCGAATCCGGCTGGCCACCCAGGGGGATGGTGCGGATCACGGAGCGCGTGGCAATGTCGACGACCAGCAGCGCGCCCGACGTGTTGACGAAGTCCACGCTGGTGTTGATGCAGACCAAGGCGAAGCCGCGGCGCACCGCAACCGACGTGGGATCACCGCCCAGGGCTAGGCTCCCCAGGGGCTTGGGATCGGCCGGGTCGGCGATATCGATGAAGCCCAACCGGCCCAGTGCCGCGTCGGTGTAGACCAGTTGTTGGTTCCGCTCGGAGTAGGCCACGATCTCGGAGACCGTCTCCTGGGTGATGTCCGAGTTCAGGAACACGGGGAAGGTCGCAATACGCTCGAACGGACCGTTCGAGAGCGTTGCAGGCTGCTGGGCCACGACCGGTGACAAGGCCGATCCCAAGAGCGCGGCGGCGCCGGCGAGGCCCGCACGGCGAATGCTGCTGAAACGTCGCATGTGAAAGTCTTCCTCTTCATACACACGCGTCGGAGCCGGTGCAAGTGCGCCGCGCGCACCTCGGACGCACCGCCCCGAACATGTGGTGCGGGATGGTACGCAGCCCCCATGTGGAGAGCGTGCAGGCTGCATCAAGTTCCCGTTGCTTCACGACACCGCCAGTTGCCCTGTCCGTCGAGTGCGCGGTTTGAATCCGCGCGGGGGATGGGTGCGGTGTTTGGGCGCGCCGTCCGCTCGGAGGACGGCCTGCACGACGTCGGGAAGGCCGCCGCCGTCCACGTCGGCCACGAGGACGTCCGCGTCCGCGGTGGCCGTCAAGAAACTCAGATCGCTGAGCGGCGTCACTGCCCGGCTCGCGCGCGGAAGCGAGGTTGCCCGAACCGCCGGTCAGCGCTTCGCCCGCGCCCGTACCTCGGCTGCAATGGCCGCTTCGATGGCGGCCAGTTCCTCGGGCCCCAGTTCGAGGTCGGTCGGGCGCAGGGAAAGGCCCTCGGTCGCGAGCATCTCGTTCGTGGCGGCGCGTTGGGCCGGGGGCATCGAACCCTCGAGGACCAGGGGCGCCGCGAGCAGGAGCCCCAGCGCACGGCTCGCCGCGCCGCGACCGACGGTGTTGGTGTGGGTCGGATTGGCGAGCAGCGGCCCGGTACGCAGGACCGCGATGCGGTTGAGGTCGACGTACACAAATCCGCGGGCGCGCACCGCGGCGACGATGTCGCGCTCGAAGGCCGCGACTTCGGGGGCGTACTCCACGTCGTGGGAGCGCGCGACGGGCATCCGCACGAACGCGACCTTGCAGGGCAATGACGCGAGCAAATCCAAGCTCTTTGCGAAGGCCGCGCGTTCACTCGCGAGGAGCGGAGCGTTTGGACCTGCGCGTTTTGCGGGGCGTTGGGCGGCAAGTCCGACCGCGAGGGCCATGTCGGCGCGCGTGAACTCGCGGAACGGATATTCGGCGATCCCGCCGGTCGCCCAGAGGTGCTCGAGATAGGGCTCGACGGTTGGGTCCCACAAAAAATCGAGCTCCCAAATCGAGCGCACGCCGCGCAGGGGCGCCCGCACCAACGCCGCTGCATCGTCGGCGCGGTGTGTCCACGGCGGGATCATCCACAGGTCGCGGCTCGAGCCCATCAGCCGCAGGCCGAGCTGGTCGTCGGTCTCCCCACCCAGCGGGAAAAAGAGCCGCTCTTCGAGGCCGATGATCAAAAGGTCGTTCGGCGGCCGCGGCGCCACGATATCGCGCAGCACCTGGTGTAGGAGGAACGCGCGCATGCCCATGACAGGCAGGCGCGCGACTTCGACGTCGCGCGCCTCCGTCCACAGCGTCGATCGCACCACGCGCGGGTCGATACCCGCATCCACTCGACTCGAACCGATGATCAGGACGTCGGCGGGCTCAGGCCGCATCCGTTCGGCGAGCAGTTGGATCTGGTTTTGCGAGTGCTCGACGGGAATCGCGGCCGCGTAGGGCGAACGATGGAGCGCAAAGTCGGCAACCGCGACGGCGCACACAAAACCGACGGCGACCCACAGGTCGCGCCAGCGCAACCCGAAGTGCGGAGTCTCCCGCGCAGCGACTTCGACGTGGGGTTCCATCGTTCAGAACTGGAAGTAGATGAAGGGCTGCGCCATCGAGTGGGCGTTTAGGAGAAGACCCAAAAGCACCGCGTAGGCCACCCCTTGCAGGAATAGGGGCGACGCGCGGAACACGCTGCGGCCGCGCTCCTTGAGGGCTTCTGGGACGAGGTGCAACGCAAAGCCGAACGCCAGTGCGAGGAAAACGTATCGACCGACGACGGGATCGCCGACAGGTTCCGCCAAGGACGACAGCACCGCCCAGGCTGCTTCGGGTGTGGCCGAGCGGAACAGGACCCACCCAAAACACACGAACTGGAACATCACGAGCCGCTGAACCCAACGCAGGGCGGTGGAACGTGCCTCGCGCAGGTCGAGCAGCCGGTCGACGATCAGCAGCGCTCCTTGGTAGGCACCCCACAGCACGAACATCCACGACGCGCCGTGCCAGAGGCCGCCAAGGAGCATCGTGAGCGCGAGGTTGCGGTACATCGCGAACTTGCCGCCGCGGTTGCCGCCCAGGGAGAGGTAGAGGTAGTCCCGCAGCCACGTGGAGAGGCTGATGTGCCATCGCCGCCAGAAGTCGCGGGGTGTCGTGGCAACATAGGGTGCATCGAAGTTCTTGACGAGCTCGAACCCGAGCATGCGCGCGAGGCCGATGGCGCAATCGGAGTAACCCGAGAAGTCCCCGTAGATCTGCAGGGCATAACCCCAGATCCCGAGCACCGACATCCAGCCGCCGAACGTGCCGGGCTCTTTCCAAAACGGATCGACGAGTTCGCGGCCGAGGTAATCCGCGATGACGATCTTCTTGGTCAGGCCCCAAAAAACGAGCACGAGGCCCGAATGGAACGCCGAGCGCGTGAGGACCGGGGCGCGCGCGATCTGCGGGAGGAAATCCCGCGCGCGCACGATGGGCCCGGCGACAAGCTGCGGGAAAAACGCGACGAACAGGGCAAAGCGGGCGAGGTTTTTTTCGGGCGCAAGCTGCCCGCGGTAGATGTCGATCGTGTAGGAGAGCGTCTGGAACGTGTAGAAGGAGATGCCGACCGGCAGCAGCACTTCGAGAGTCGGCAGGTTCGGCTCGATCCCCACGGCGCGCATCAAACGCGCGGCTTCGACCGTGAAGAACCCGAAGTACTTGAAGAAGGCGAGGGCGCCCAGGTTGCCGACGAGGCTCAACCCCAGGAGCGCGCGCCTCTTGCGCGGCGCGTTTGTGCGGCCGAGCCCGAGGCCGATCAGGTAGTCGAGCAGCGTCGAGCCGGCGATCAGGCCCAAAAAACGCCAGTCCCACGCGCCGTAGAAGACGTAGCTCGCCGCCAGCAGCAGGAGCACGCGGCTGTTCCCGTGGCGCCTCAGCAGCCAATAGGCCGCAAAGACCACCGGGAAGAAGAACGCGAAGACGGCGCTGTTGAAGAGCACGGACGGCGTGCATCGCGCCCGCCGGCGCGCTGGATGGGGGGGGTGGCCGGCGGGGACGCCGGTTGGGCTGGCTCAAGGAGACGCGGCGCGCGCCCCGCGGCGGCGCGAGCGGGACACTTCTGCCGCGCGGACACGGGAAGGATACCCGCTCCGCGCGCCCGGGAGTCCGGCGGTGGGCCGCCCCCTTCCAACTGGCCCGGGTTAGCTTCCCAGGATCACGCTGACGGCGTTGCTCGCGAACGTCACGCTCTGGTCGCCGGGTATGTCGATCACGACGAAAGCGTGGTGCAGGGTGAGCCCCGCCAGCGAACTTGAGATCCCGGGGGGCAGCGTGAAATGGCAGTTCGCCTCACCTTTAGGGCCGAGCACCGCCAAGGACGGCGACAGCAGCGGACTGTTCGGCGCGTTGAGGGTGATCTCGAAGTACGGGTCGAAGACCAGCGGGATATTGACCGATCCGAGGGTCAACCCGGGCGACGTGCCGGTCGCCGAGCCCAGAACGAAGTACAGCTTGCCGGCAAACGCGGGGCCCGCGAAAAGGTCGAGCTGCTGCGCTCCACCGGTCGTCAGGGAGACAGTACCGGTGTCCGCGCGCAGGGCCGGACGGGCAATGGCCCGGTTGCCCGTGGGGCTGACAGCGAAGTCCGGCAAAGTCACAAGGCCATCGGCATCGGCAAACACGACGCCCGATGCCACCGTGTCAGCGGTGGCGATGTTCTCGTTGAGCCAGACGTACGGCACGTCGGGTAGCACCTGGAACGCCTGCAGGCGGCGCGGGCAGAGGTCGATGGTGGCGGGCATCCCGTCGGTGGTCTGCAGGCTAAGGCGCCATTCCGTGGCGGTGTCGAGGGGCGCTCCGTCCCAATTGTTCCAGCTCGCCGACCAGGTGATGGCCTCGTTGAAGCTGGTCGGCGCCTGGGGCGGGCTGATCGCGCCGGAAGCGGACGAAAGGCCTGGCACGGTCTCCGCGCGTCGGGCTGAGAACGCGTTGAACGGAATCCCGACGAAGCCTTTCTTGAACGGCCCGGGCATGCTCGCGATGCCCGAGGGCACGTGCAGGGCGTTCTGGACCAGACCCGACCAGCAGCGCGCCGACGCGTCGAACGGCGCGTAGGCGGGTTCGCCCTGGGTCGAATACTCGATGATCACGTCCTGGAGGCCGTGGTCGATACCGACCGGCACGATCTCGTCACCGCGGCGTTCGACCACTTGCTCTTGATGGTCCTGCCAATCCCACGCGGGGGTGCTGTCGTACGCGACGAGTGCGTCGGCCCAACCGGCGGGGGCGCGGGTCTCGATGGGTAGGTCGAGTTCGGGTGTGCCCAGCTTCACGATCACGTCGGGTCGCCAATCGGTGCCACCCCCGTCGCCGACGGTCGTGTAGTTGGTCATCGGCTGGCTCGCGTGGGCAGCCGCGAAGACGTTGGGATAGCGCAGCGCCAGCGCCAACGTTCCACTCGCACCCATGGAGTGTCCGTAGACATAAACCCGGTCCGCGTCGACTTCGGCGCCATGGGACGGGTGCCGCATCAGGTCGTGGATCATGCGCAAGACGCGCGCTTCGGTGTAGTTTTCGATCGTATCGGTCGAGGGCACCACGAGATCCTGGCGGTAGTCGTGCGCGCGCGCGTGGCCGTACCACCAAGTGTTTGAGATGTCGATCGGATAGATCCGGAAGGCGTTGCACCAGGTCGGCGCGGGGTCGAAGTTGTACGGGCGGAATCTTTCGCCGCCGAACCCGTGCAAGTTGACGACAACCGGGTGCAGCCCTTCGATTTCGCCGCCCGTGACGCAGTCATCGCGAGGCGGGAAAATGTGGTAGACGAAGCCGTAGTTCAGCGCGTTGGCGATGGCGGGCTGGGTTTCGTCGAGGCCGTACCAATCGTTGTAGGAGTTGGGCGACGAAAGCGTCGCGTTGAATGTGCGCTGGTCGATGAACTGCGTGTAGACCTCAAGGCGACCCTCGAGCAGCACGGCGCCCAGCACCGGCAGCGGGTCGTCGATGGACTCTGCGATGGGGCCGAGGGTGTTGTCCGCGAAGAAGTCGAGGGTGTTCTCGACGCCGGAAGCGTCGACGGAAGTGACGGCGTAATAACCGTTGCCGCTGGAGCCGCCGCGAAAGTCCTCCAGCGCCAGGGTCCAGACCCACAGCCCCTTACCCGCGGCGAGCTGCGGCCCGCCGTCGGTGATGACATAGCGGGTGAAGTAGCGCGGCTCCCAGGCGAGTACCGCTGGCTTGTAATAACGGTCCGCATAAAACGTCCCCGAGCCAGGCCAAACCGTCGCGATCGGTTGGGCGTCGGGAAGGTTAGTGGCGTCGATCGGCGCGTCGTAGCGGTAAACGCGGTAGCGGTCGACTTCCAGCGGGTCGGCCTCTGTCCACGTCAAGAACGTCTGGCCGCTCGAATGGTGAGCGCTGATGGCGCTCGGCTGGGGCGGCAGCGTCGGCGGGTTGCCTGCGAAGGCGATCGGCGCGACGGCGGTGGCGAGCAGCAGAGCCTTAGGGATGAGCGCGATCACGGTGTATGCGGAGTAACGGTGTGGTCGAGGTCGAGGTTGGACCGTCCCCAGGGAAGGTGGGACAGCCGTGGATGAGGAGCGGTTCCGACCGGGCTCACGGTGCTTACTGGGCTCACGGTGCTTACTGGGCTCACGGTGCTTACTGGGCTCACGGTGCCGACTGGGGACCGGTGCCGACTGGGGACCGGCCGGGACCCCTTTGGGGTATCCTAACGCGCTCCGTCGATCCGCTTCAGACGCAGCCCGAACGCGCAGAGTTCCGAACGCGGCACGGGGCGAACCGCACCGTGTCGTGCGTCTTTTGTACCATCCCCCGCACCCCCCCCGCATCAATCCTCTCGATGGGGGGCGCGCTTCCCGCTTCAGCGGGTGTCCG
>JBBRWC010000122.1:0-11740 GCA_038246255.1 Planctomycetota bacterium | reverse complement strand
TGGACTGCGCCGCGTGGAGTTTGGGGGCGGGCCAGCGCTCGAGGTGCGGACGGTTTTGCGCCGCGCGTCCGGATCGACACGCCAGATCGAAGAATGGACCGGGCTGTACCGTTTCGAACCGCTCTTTGAGCCGCTGCTCCTGTCGCGCACGGTCACGGCGCAGGTCCAAGGCCGCGAGCCGGTCGTGCGGCGCATCCGCCTCGCGGTCGACGGTGAGGGCATCCGCGCCGACGCGGGCTCCGCCTGGGAGGCAACTGCGCGATCCCCCCGGCCGCTCGTGACCGACAACTCGATTTTCGCCTGGGCCATCGGGTTGGAGCCGGAGGTTGGCACCGCGATCGAGGTCGACTATCTGCTCGCCGCGCCCCACTACGCCGTGTTGCGCGCGGCGATCCTGCATGTGGTGGCGCCCCCCGACGACCCCGCCGTGCCGGTCACGGAAGGCTCTGTGCGCGTGGAGCTGCTCGCCCCCGCACCCGCCGGCGCACCCGCGCGGGTTGTGTTGTTCGCGGCGGACGTGAGCGCAGATGGGCGCATCCGCGCGGTGAGGTGGGGGCTCGAGGGACTCGTGTTGCGCGCCCGCGAACCGTGACGGCGCGAGTCTGGTTCCTATGACGAGTTCCAAGGCGAGCCTGGAGGCCCGCGCTCCCTGTGGGCGTGCTGCGCGGTGAGGACCGCGCGTCGAGGGGCGTCAGATGCCCTTGCGCACCACGCCGTCGAACCAGCGCCAAAAGCCGCTTGTCTGCACCTTCCAGTGGCTGCGGGCGCCTAGGAACTGCGCGGCGGCCTCGGCGAAGGTGTAGACGTCGGCGTAGCGCTTCCAGCGCCACTTTTCGAGGGGCGTGAGGTCCGTTTGGCTGTCGAGCAGCTCGGCGTAGTACTTGCGCTGGGGTTTCCAACCGTCGCGCACGTGTTTCCAGCTCGGCACGGTGCGCACACCAAACAGCGTGTGCAGGTTGCGGTGGTCGCAGTAAAGCCGCTTGAACTCGCGCTTCATGGAAATGCGGTGGCTGTGCTCCACGCGGGCGTCGGGCTCGAACGCAATCACACCCCCCGCGAGCAGCACTTCCTTGGCCCACGAAACGTCCTCGCCGAACGGCGCGGCAGGGAACGGTTGGCGTTCCCAGGACGCGCGGCGGACGCTCGACGCAACGTTGTCGAACGCGCACGCAAAGAGCCGCGGCAGGGGATCGAGCGCGTCGTACTTCGCTTGGCTTTGGACCGGATCGCCGGGCGCGAACGACTGCAGCACCTTGGTCTCGCGGCTCGCGCTCCAGCGGCGCAGGCGCTCGGCCAAAAGCGGATCACAGTCGGCTTGCGGGAACTGCCGTGCGTACGCGCCGTCAACCGCGGGGTCGTCGTAGGCGCTGACCAGCGCGCGCACGTAGTGCCGATCCATCGGCACCGCGTCTTGCGTCAGCAACAGGACGATGGCGCCGCTGGACAGCCCAATGGCGACGTTGCGTGTGGCGCCGTGGTTGAACTCGGACTGCGGGATCGAATGGACGAGCGCGCCGTACTGCGCGGAGAGCTCCGGCGTGCCATCGCGCGAACCGGAGTCAACCGTCACGAGCTGGAAACCGCCTTCGATGTCCTGGTTCGCGAGCGCGTCGAGCACCTGGCGATAGCGCGGCCCGCCGTTCCACGTCGGGATGACGAGGGAAACCGGGCGCGGCTGCGATGTGATCGCGCCCGTGTGCGTCGCGGCCATGGGTCAGGCCGTCCCGAGGGCTTGGGCGCCAAGGCGCCGGGCCAGTTCGCGCGCCGCGATCACACACTGGTCCGAGTTGTGGTAGTCGTAGCGCCCAAAGCGGCCGAGGGGCTCGATGCCGTTCGCTTCGAGCCATTCGATGCCGATCCGTTTGCGCTCGGCGAAGGAGTGGTCGTACACGATGTACGCAAAGCGCGAGGAGGCGCGGTCGGCGAACAACACTTCGTCCCGCCGCACTAGGTCGGCGTGGATGAGGCCGCGCAAAACCTCCTCTTCGAGGCGCCCGTCGGGATAGGGCTCGCCCCCCGGGTTCGTTACTTCGCACATGAGCGACGTCTTGCCCGCGGGTGCGTTGCCCGGCGAGTAGTTCGACATGTACGTGACGCGGTTCGCGGGGCCCTGGTCGTGGTGGGGCAGGTAAACCCACGATAGGTCGGGATGCACGGGCCGATCGAGCGCATAGAGGATGCACGTGATCGAGTTGTACGCGAGGCCGCGCAGCGCTTCGCCGACACCCGCGGGCATGCCTTCGACGATGCGCGGCAAGAGATTCAGCGGCAGGGTGCTGACAACGCGGTCGAAGGGCTCGCCATCGACGTTCCAGCCGGATTTTGTGCGCACGAGCGATTGCACCGGCGTCGCCAGACGCACGCGGTCCGCGAGGTGGCCGTAGAGGCCGTCGGTGATCGCCTGGAAGCCACCTTGCTTCGGGTAATAAAACACCGACTGGTGCACGTAACCTTCCGTGCGTACGCCGATCGCCGCCCGCAAAACGTCGTCGATCGGCGCATCGGGGACGCGGCCTGCGACCCAATCGCTGGTCAGCTCCGCGAGCGGGCGCTTCCAGATCTTTTCGTTGTACGGGTTCATGAAGTGCTCGGCGATGCCGTCGCCGAAGCGCCACCTGATCCACGCCGCAAAGTCGGCGGGGGCTTTCGAGCCGCTGAGCGCCCGCGCGTGCCACGCTTCCACGTAACCCTTCAGGCAATCGAAGTTGGCGTCCTTGGGCAGGTCGCCGAGCCCGTTTTCGAACGGGTAGTGGACCCACTCGCGCCCGAAGCGAATCTTCGTCGCGCGCTGCCGCTCGACGAAGGCCGCATCGCCGCCCGCGACGTCCTTCATCCACTGCATCGCGGGCTTGTCCTTGCTGAACAGGATGTGCCCGCCCGAGATGTCGTAGGTGAAACCTTCGACCGTTTTTGAGCCGCACAAGCCCCCCGCGACAGGTGCCGCTTCGAACAGGACCAAAGCGGTCCGCGGCACGCCGGCTTCGACGAGGAACTGGGCGAGGGCGAGGCCGGAGACACCGGCGCCAAGAATCGCGATCTTCACGGGGATAGGAGGGGGTCGGCGGACGCGGCGCGAGCGAAGGATACGCGAGCGCCGGGCCCGCGGACCCCGGGGAGGTTCGATCGGCGCGGCGGGGGGCGGGGCTGGAGGGTCGGGCGCACTCCCGACGCGGTTACCGGGTGCGAACAAGCGCGCTGGGCTCGAGGCCGGCGCTGGCAATGGCAGGGGCAGCTTCGACCAACCAGCGGCGGCCGTCGGTCGTGTAGCCAGCCGTGGGGGCAAGGCCCGCTTGGTGGCGCGCAAAAAAGCCGTTGAGCGCGTCCATGCACAGCTCGCGTGTGTACTTCGCGAGGCACGACGCGAGGGCGGTCGGGAACGAGGCTTCTTCGCCGCGCTCTTGGAAACGCACGATCAGGCGCCGTGTGTCGCCGCGTCCACGGAGCTCGTACGCGGACTCCTCGCCGCGCTCGAACAGCATGCGCACGCTGGCGCCGGGCAGCCCCTGTGCAAGGAGCGCGCCGTAACGCGCGCGGCCCCCCTGGCGATCGAGCACCATCAGCCCTTCGTTCCCCGCGACCAGATCCCACACCCGCTGCACGAGGGGCAACGCGGCGTGCCACAGCGCCAGGGACTTGTTGCCGTGCTGGTCGCACGCGCCGTTGTAGTCCTGTTCGAAAAGGGCGTGCACTCCGGCATCGAGGACGCGGACATGGGCCTCTTCGAGCGTGCGCCGCAGCCGCTCCGCGGCGAGTTCCAACGCACCGCGTTCGCCGTGGCGCGGCAGGGGATCGCGGAGGCCGCCGTACCAGGGATGGCGTTCGATGCCGTCGGCACGGCAGAACCGGCCCGGGACGAGGTCCGCACCGCAGGGCATCGCCGGGGTGCACTGGGCCAGGAACGCGAGGGCCGTGTCCTCGAGCCGACGCGCGCCGCGGTCTGTGCGCGCAAAAACCTTCTTCGAGTCCGCGACGACGAGGTGGCGTGCGGCCTTCGCCACATCCTTTGTGCAGGCCTTCGCAAGCCGCTTCCACGGACTTGCGGCGAGTTCGGGATCGTCCGCGCTCCCGTCTTCGACCCACAGGACCGCAAATCCGACCGTCAACGGGCCGAGCAGCGGTCCGAAACCCGCTTCGTCGACACCGGCGATCAGGGCTCCCATCGAATCAGCTCACCCGGTTGGTCTGCGCGGCGGTGAGCACCGGATCAACACGCTTGCGCCAACGCACGAGGAAGTAGCCGCTGATCAGCACGAGCGGGATCGAGATGAGCTGCGACGTGGAGACCGCTCCGTCGAACCACAGGCCGCGGATCGGGTCCCCGCGGAATATCTCGACGATGAAACGCAGCACGCCGTAACCAAACACGACCGTCAAAGCCACCTGTCCGCGATAACGGCGGCGGCGCAGCAGCCAGATTCCGATCGCAAGCAAGATCAGCGCCTTCGCGCTCATCCAGGGCTGAGTGGCCCACAGGACTTCGCCGGCGAGGTGGCCGTCGAACAGGCTTTCCGGGTTCGCGGCGAGCCACTCGCGATCGGGCACACGCAAGGTGATGGGGAACGGCGTGTTGTGCCAAGCAGCGGGCACGCTGCGACCGTAGTCGTCGCCGACGAGCAAACAGCCGACACGGCCGATCGCTTGACCGAGCATTCCTGCCGTCAGGCCCGTGTCCAGCCCGTTGGCGACATCGAGGCCGTGTTTTTTTGCGGCCCAAATGCCAAATAGCACCGCTCCGGCGAACCCCCCGTACATCGCCATGCCGCCTTCCCAAATGTACGCCGCCTCCCAGGGGCGATCGAGGACCCGCGCTCCAAAGGAGTTTTCACCCGTCGCGCCGCCCAGGTGTTTCGCCACTTCGACCACGACGTACATCGCGCGGCCGCCGAGCAGCACGCCGACGAGGACCCAAAAGGCCACCGACTGGCAGCGCAGCGCGTCCCTTTCCGGGTCGAGCCCGTGGCGGCGCAGCAGCCGTGGCCACAGCCACTGGGATCCGAGCAGGAATCCCAGGGCCACCATGGCGCCGAAGGAGCGCAGGGGAAAACCGCCGATCTCGAACAGGATGGGGTGCATGGGGTGTGGGCACGTTAGCGCGCGAGCCGCGCCAAAGCGTCATTCTTCCCACAGCGCGGCCAACCCGTGTTCGAGCAGGAACGCCGCAGAGCGATCGCCCACGGCCGGCGAGGGGTGGTGCACGTCCCCCGGCGTTTCGTCCACGGGCAGGCCCGCGGCGGCGATTTCCGCGACGGGAGGGAGGAGGTCGAAGTGCGGGAGACTCGCTTGCTCGGCCCAGGCCAGCACACGCTCGCGGCGCCCTTGCGCGAGGGCTTCGAGGGTCGGGGGCAGGGAGTTCGGTGCGGCAAAAACCGGCAACATCGCAACCGCGAGCTTCCAACCGCGCCGGTCGCACTCGCTGTTCATGCGGGCAAGCGCGCGCAGCACCTCGGCCGCGAACTCTTGCTCCGAACCGATCGGCGTGAAGACACCCACCCACGCGCGGTAAATGGCCGAATGCCCGTACCACCATTGCGAGAGCAACCGCGGTGCGGAAGCGCGGAACTGCACGAGTCGGCCCGCGCCGTCGACGAAGTGCACCGGCGTCGACGTGAAATCGTTGATGTGCACAAACACAACCACGAGGTCGGGTGCAAGCGCCGGACCGATGCGCTCAAGATACGCCGCCTGCTGGCGTGTGTCCCAGCCCGCGACCCCCGCGTTCCACCATTCGACGTCGGGCCTGCGCTCCACCAACCCGCGGACGATGGTCGCACGTTGGGTCACTGAATCCCCCATGCACAGCACACGCGGCACGCCGGGCGTTCGCGCAAGCGGATAGGGGTTTTGGAGCGCGCCGTGCTCACCGTATTCGGGGTGGGTCGGCGACGGGCGAAAACCCTCTTCGCCGTCCAATACGAACAGGCCTTGGCGCGGGTGGAAAGGATGGTCTGTGCCGTGGGCCGTGCGCGCTCCGCCGACGCGCGCGAGCGGACGGGCGCGCAGCGCCGCCTCGACCACCCCCACGGCCGCGACGAGCCCCAGCACGACCGCTCCCACCGGGCGCAGTAGCCGCGTCCAGGGGGGCGGGCGCGACGGCGCGCGGGGATTCGAAGCAGGGGGCGTGTGCACGCCGGAATGGGGGGAGCGCCGGTTGCGCTGTCAGCTCCCCGCGCCGGTGGCGGGCAGCTTTTTCCAGTCGTCGGTCAAAAGGCCCGCAAACCCCCAGTTATGGTCGGCGACCTCGGTGATGACGACGTGGGTGTGCTCGGGCTTTTTGCCCAGGATGCGCACGAGCGCGCGGGTGACATCGGCCACGAGTTCGGCCTTTTGGTCCCGTGTCGCGCCCTCGAGGATCTGGATGTTGACGTAGGGCATCGGGGTCGGCGGGGTCGCTGTGCGGGGGGGGGCGTCGGGGAACGTCCGGCGGGCCGCGCAGGGTAACGGGCGGAGCGCGCGCGTGTGCGCGTCCGGGCTCGCGCTGGGCGCGGGCGGCCTGCGGGGCTATGCTCCCACCCCCCTTCGCGGCCGGTTGATCCCGGACCCGGTGCGGGCGGCTCGCGCGACGTGCTCCATAGACCGTGTTTTGGGGGCGTTTTGCGGGTCGAGGAACGTTCCAGTCGTTCGGCGGGCTCTACGGAGCCGGCCCAGATCAAAATGTTGCCGATGCACCAGCCCCCCAAGGCGAAGGTTTTTGTGGAAGGCCGCTACCGCAAGCTGACCCGCGACCTGCCCCAGACCGTTTTTTTCTGCCCCGAGTGCAAGGGGCATCCGCGCCGCCGCAAGGGCTGCAAGCGCTGCGAGGGCTTCGGCAAACTCTGCCGCGATTCGGTGCAGGAGCTGATCGGCTGGGCCGCCCAGCGGCACTTCGGAACGCGCAAGAACAAGTTCCACGGCGCGGGGCGCGAAGACGTCGACGTCCGCATGCTCGGCGACGGTCGGCCGTTTGTGATGGAGCTCTTGGGACCCAAGCAGTTCGACGTGGACCTCGTCGCGCTCGAAACCGAGATCAACCGCCGCAATGAAGGGCGTTTGGAGGTTTTGGGGCTGCACTGGACCGAGTCCACGCGGGTGCGTGTCGTGAAGGAGACACCCCACGCCAAGGAGTATGAGGCGCTGGTGTCGAGCGAAGGCACGATCGCTCCTGAGGCCATCCGCAAGCTGCTCGGCGAGCGCATGCGGATCGCGCAGCAAACGCCTGAGCGTGTGGCGCACCGGCGCGCCATCCTCGAACGCGAGCGCTGGATCGAGTTCCTGGCCGTCGAGCCCGCACCGGACGCCGAGGCGGAAGCGCGCGAGCGCGGCTTCGCGGGCGACGCCGCGGGCCACCTGTGGCGTGTGCGGCTCTTGACCCAGCACGGGACCTACGTGAAGGAAGTGCTGTCGGGCCAAGGTGGCATCACGAAGCCGAGCTTCCCCGACCTCGTCTTCACCCCCTGCCGCTGCCTGGCCCTCGACGTGACGGCGATCCTCGGCCCCGAAGGCGAAGCGGCCCCAATCCCGACGCGGCCCCTCGGGTTCGGCGCCGGCGTTGCAACGAGCCGCGTCTGACCTCCAACGGCGCGCGGGCCCACGCGGTTCAATCGCGCGCAGGCAGGAGGTCGAGCAGTCCGCGTGCGATAATCCCGACGCGGCCCCTCGGGTTCGGCGCCGGCGTTGCAACGAGCCGCGTCTGACCTCCAACGGCGCGCGGGCCCACGCGGTTCAATCGCGCGCAGGCAGGAGGTCGAGCAGTCCGCGTGCGATCAGGTGCGCGGCGCATGCGTCGCCGGCGGGCCACGAGGGGTGTTGGGCGTCGCCGGGGGTTTGGTCGAGGGCGACGCCCGCGGTCGCCGCTGCGATGATCGCGGGGCGCAGGTCGAAGCCCGGCACGCCGTTTTGGTCGAGCCAAGCGAGCACAACTTCGGTGCGCTGTTGTGCGAGCGTTTCCACACTTTCGGGCAGCACACCCGGCGCGGCGAACAGCGGCAACACTGCGACCGCCAGCTCAAAACCGCGCCCCCGCGCTTCGTTCTGCATCCGCGCGAGCGCGCCCAGGAGCTCGGCCGCGAGCGCACGCTCGTCGCCCGAACGGTCGGTCCACGCGATCCAGCGCCGGTAAAGCGCTGAACGCCGGTAGAGGCCCGCCGAGAGCTTGCGCGGCGCCGACGGCCGAAATTGCACAAACTCCCCGTTGTCGTCGACGAAGTTGACCGGTGTCACCTCAAAATCGTTGAGGTGCAAAAGCAGCAGCACGAGGTCCGGCGCGATGCCCGGCCCGATGCGCTCGACGTACGCCGCCTGCTGACGTGTTGCCCAACCCTCGACCCCGCCGTTCCACCATTCGACGCTAGGCGCGCGTTTGCGCAGGGCATCGACGATGCGGCCGCGGCGCGTCACGGAATCGCCGATGCACAACACACGCGGGGTCGAACCGTCCCGCGCAAGCGCGTAAACGTTGTGGAGCGCGCCGTGGGGACCGTAATCGGGGTTCGAGGGCGCGGGGCGGTAACCCTCCTCGCCGTCGAGCATGTACAGCCCCTGGCGGGGGTGCAGCGGATGTGATTCAGGATGCGCGAGTCGTGTGCCGCCCAGGGACGCGGAGCCGAGCGTGCGCGCGGCGACCTCGAGCATCGGCACACTCAGCACCAGTCCCGCGCAGAGCCCGAGCGCGGCCGCGCAAAGCCGCGATGTGGCGCTCACCAGTACCGTTCCTTGTGGATCTGGCCCGGGTTGCGCTTGGTGTGGGGGCGAAAGCCCAGCTCGCCCAGATGGTTTTCGACCGTCTCGATCATCGCGGGGTTGCCACACAGGAAAACCTGCGTCTGTTCGGGGTCGAGCGACGCTCCCACCGCCGCAGCATAGAACGCGGGTTCGAGCGCTTTCGTCACATGCCCGTGCAGGCCGCTCCACGGCCCGGGGACCGCCTCGCGCGAGCACAGGGGGAAGTAAAAAACATCGCGGTCCACGCGCGCGAGGTTCTCGAGCTCCTCGCGGTAACCCAGATCCTCTTCGATGCGCACGCCGTTGACCATCACGACGCGCCGCCAACGGCCCTGGCCGCGGTAATGGCGCACCATGCTGAGAAACGGCGAGATGCCCGTGCCCGTGGACACGAGCAGCAGGTCTTTGCCGTCCTCAACACCGTCCAGGGTGAACTTGCCGACGGCTTTGTTGTCCATCCACAGCCGGTCGCCGACACCCAGACGCCACAAGAGCGGTGTGAACGCCCCGCCATCAACCAGCCGGATAAAAAACTCGACGGCGTCGTCGCGTGGAGCGGAAGCGATCGAATAGGGCCGTTTGACGAGCCCGCTGGAGCCCGTCGCGCGGGCCGGATCGTCGGGAGGCAAACCGAGGCTTGCGAACTGTCCGGGCTCGAAGGGTGGCAGTGCACCTTCGTCGAGCCGCACGCGGCAGATCAACTGCGACGGGTTCATGTCGACGCGCTCGACCAGCGTCGCGTTGAGTGCCGTCGGCTCGGGCGCGGCGTGCTCGGGGGTGCTTTCGCTCATCCGGCTCCTCCGTGTGGGGCGCACGGTGCGCGCGCCGCAGTTTTGTAGCCTACAACGGCGAGCGCGGGGAGACCCCATTGCGTTCCGCGCAGGGCACCGGCGTGGAAACTCGGCGCGGGCGGCCGATCAGATGATGATGCCCATGACCTCGGCCTCGAACACCAGCGTGCGGTCGACCCAGCCCTGCGCGGCGTAGGTGAACATCCGGCTGCGGGCGCGGATCATGCGCCCCATGAAAATCAGGGTCGCGGGCGGGGCCACGCTGGCGCGGAAGCGCACGGAATCCACACCGCCAAAACCGACGAAGGCCCCGGCGAGCTCTCCCCTGTTGAACTGGTAGTGGTAGCTGCACGCCTGGGCCGCGGTCTCGATCATCAGCACGCTGGGGAACAGCGGGCGGCCGGGGATGTGGTCCGCCGCCCACCAGTCGTCCGCGCGGATCTGCTTGCTGGCGGCGAGGACACCGTTTTCGACGTCGAGGACGTGGAACGCATCGATGAGCTCGAACCGCCCGCGCTGGTGCAAGACCCGGCGGCGGTCCTCGAGTCCGGCCACGCAGGTGCGAAGGTCGATGCGTTCGAAGTCGATGAAGGGCTCTGCGGCCATAGATGGTGGGAGCTTCGTCGGGGCGGCCGCGCTCGCCGCGGGGCGGTTTGCGGACGCGCGACACTAGGGTCGGCGCGATCGGGGGGCGCGTGGCCCTTTCCGGGGGGGCGCGCAGTGTGGCGGGGGATCGGGACGGGCGCAACCCGACGGGAGCGGCACCCGCGGGCTTCTCGCCGTAGGCTCTTCCCCATGAACGACGAGGTGGGGGCAGAGGTCGCGCACGACGCGTGGGGGTTCGGCACCCGTTGTGTGCACGCGGGATACAGGGCGAGCGCGGGCCAGCCCGGGGTTGTGCTTCCCATTGACCGATCGGCGACGTTCCGTCTTGACGAAGAGGCGTATGCCCTGCGCGCCGCCGGCAAATCCGAACAAGCCCGCGTGTATGCGCGCGAGTCCAGCCCGACCCTCGAAGGCGTGGAGGCCAAACTCGCGGCGCTCGAGGGTGCGTCCGCCGCCGCGGTGTTAGCAAGCGGTCAAGCGGCCTTTATGGCGCTCGTGCTCGCCGAAGTTTCCCCGGGCCGCGCGGTGATGCTGCAAGAGGCCGTGTACGGCGGCACGTTGGCGTTGCTCGAGCACCTGCTACAGCGGCAGGGGAGCGCGTTAGGTCGATTCGATGGCAGGGACTCCGCTTCGCTTGCGTCGAACTGGATCGAAGGCACGGCACTTGTCGTCGCCGAGAGCATCGCCAACCCCACCCTCGAAGTGGCTGACATCGCCGGGATTGCGGCAGTGGTGCGCGCGCGCGGAGCACGGCTCGCGGTCGACGCCACGTTTGCGACGCCGATTGGACAACGTCCGCTGGAGCTCGGCGCGCACCTCGTGTGGCACTCCGCGACCAAGTACTTGGGCGGCCACAGCGATCTTGTCGCGGGGGTCGTGGCGGGCGACCGCGCCGCGCTCGATCCGATCCGCCGCTGGCGCACGCATGGCGGCGGTTGCCTCGACCCCCAGGGTGCGTGGTTATTGGAGCGCGGCCTCAAGACCCTTGCTTTGCGCGTCCGCGAGCAAAGTGCCAACGCAACGCGGCTCGCGCGGTTTCTGGCGGGTCACAGCGACGTGCTGCGCGTGCACCACCCGAGCCTGCCCGCCGATGCACGCGCTGCGGAGCGTGCGCGGCAACTCGCCGTTTTTGGCGGCATGCTCTCGTTCGAGCTCGACGGGGGCGATGCCCGCGCCATCCGCTTCGCAAAGCACCTGGATCTCGTGCTGGAAGCCGCCAGCTTGGGGGGGGTGGAGAGCCTCGTTTCGCTACCCGTGCGCATGAGCCACATCGGGCTGTCGCCCGAAGCCCGCGCGCGCGCGGGTATTCGGCCCGGCCTTGTGCGCCTGTCGGTTGGCATCGAGGACGCGGACGACCTCGAAGCCGACCTCGCGCGCGCGCTCCTGCGCTCGCGCTAACGGGCACCCTGTCGGTGAGCCTGCCCCTTTCCAGGGCGCGCCGGGAGGTTCCCGCTCCCCGCCCGTGTTAAGGATCCTGCGGCTCTGCGATCATCCCGTCCGCCGCGAGCACCGCGACGGTTTGCCGGTAGCGGCTCATAAGCACCACGGGCAGGCCGCTTGCGTGCCCCAGATCGTAGGGGCGCACATCACCCACTTGGCTGAAGTGCGTGCCTCCCGGCACATGTGAGAGGAGCGTGCAGGTCGAG
>JBBRWC010000121.1:0-11826 GCA_038246255.1 Planctomycetota bacterium | reverse complement strand
GTATTGACGTGGCACGGTTGTGCGTTTAGGTTCCAATTCGTGGGATCTCGCACACTAAGCCTTTACGCTTTCGCGCTGGTATTTGCCGTGGCGGGTGCGGCAGGCCTCGCCCCGGGGCGTCCGTTCCAGGAGGTCATCCTTCGGGACGGCGATCATGTGAGCGGGAGCATCCACGGCGGCATGGGCAAGTCCTTCGAAGGTCTGGATATCCCGCGGACCACCTCGGCGTGGACGGAGGCGCGGGCTCGGACATTGTCTTGAGCGCACCCGATCTGCTCGTCACCGGTTTGGTCCAGGGCGGCGGCGGCGGTCGGGGGGGCGGCAGCGCCGCGGGGGGGCGGCCACCCCGGGAAATCCTGGTCAAGGGGGAAACGGCGGACAGGGGAACGGGATGTCGAACGGGCAGACCGGTCCGCAGGGTGGCACCGGATCGAAAATGGAGGGGATGCCGGGAATGCCGGGTCCCGCGGGCACCGGGTGCTGAAAGGACCTGCAAAACCGGCGCGGCCCGCACGGTAGGTCTGCCGCTCTGGCCGTCCCCCACACGCATTGAACGAGTGGAGTT
This sequence comes from Planctomycetota bacterium, assembly GCA_038246255.1. GTDB lineage: Bacteria > Planctomycetota > UBA1135 > UBA1135 > RI-242. The sequence continues at coordinate 11,261 of JBBRWC010000121.1, read as the reverse complement.
CGGGTCCGCGGGAGATGGCGGTGATGGCGGTGATGGGGGCAAAGGCGCCACGCCCGGCGCGGGCGGCGCTGGGGGCGGGACGGGCGCAGCCAACCTAGGGACTCCCGGGCAGGGGGGCTCCGGAGGGTCGGGGAACGGTGCCGCGAATGGCGATTCCGGACCCGCCGCAGGAACGGGCACCAAGACGGAAGGGACACTTGGGATGGCCGGACCCGGCGGCACAGGGTGCTGAGGACTCGGGGTCCGCGACAGCATCGACGCGCGGCACCGCGCGCTGTCGCGAACCGTGTTGCGGGCTAGACGGGTTATTAACCAGCTTTGCGATCGGACGGCCCAACCGGCGGCCTTCGGCCGTCTTTCGCCCTCTGGCGGCACTTTGCGACCACGGGCGTCCCTCGTTGACCTGTTCAAGGTCTGCCTGTGGATCCCGCGGCCGCAAAGCACCACCAGACGACGACTTGGGCTCGTCTGCTCGAAAACCTGGGGAATAACCCGAGCTAGCGTTCTGTCGCGAGTCCGCTGAGGTTGCGCTCGAGCAAGCCGAGTTCCACGCGGTACTCGGTGGCGCGGGCTTCCTCGGCCGCAATCAATTCCGGGTCGGCGTTGGCGCGGAAACCGTCATTGCCGAGCTTCTTTTCGACACCGGCCAGGGCGATGCGCGCTTTTTCGGCGCGCTTCGTCAGCGTTTCGACGAGCCGCGCCGTGTCCGCGCCCGCCTCCAGCACGAGGAACACCTCGACCTGACCGCAGACCTCCGCGGCCGATTGCGGCGGGCGCGCGGCCACCGCTTCGACGGACAGTTGACCGAGGTAACCCAGTTGGACGAGCCGCGGCGAAAGCTCGCGCAGCACGTCAAGGTCCTCCGCGCGCGGCGCGACGAGCACCGCGTCGAGCTTCGCCCTGTCCGCAGACTGCGTGAGGGCGCGCAGGTTGCGCAAGGCGCGCACAACATCCTGCAGCAGCGTCAACTGACGTTCCGCCTCGCTGTCCGTCGCAAGGCCGGTGCCATCAGGCCAGGGCGCCACGGCGAGCAAACTCGGCGGCGTCACCCCAAGCGCTTGGTGGAGCTTGTCCCACAACACCTCGGTCAAAAACGGCACGACGGGATGCAATAGCGCCAGCGTGTCGCGCAACGCACGCGCGAGCGTGGCGCGCGCGGCAATCGCGCTATCCGGGTTCTCGGCGTCGTCGAGCCGCCCTTTGACGAGCTCCAGGTACCAATCGCACAGGTCGTTCCACACAAATCGATACAGCCCCGTGGCGGCATCGTTGAAGCGGTATTGATCGAGCGCTTCCGTCACCTCGCGGCGCGCGTTTTCAAGGCGCGCAAGGATCCAGCGGTCCTCGAGTTCAAGGCGCAATCCCGCCACTGCGAACCCGTGGGCACCATCGGCCGGACTGAGCCGCGCCAACGCAAAACGCGTTGCGTTCCAGATCTTGTTCGTGAAACGCCGCCCCTCTTCAAAGCGATTTTCCGACAGCCGCACGTCCTGACCCTCGCGCGTGAGCATCATCAGCGAGTGGCGCACCGCGTCCGCACCGTACTGCTCGATCATGTCGATCGGGTCGATGCCGTTCCCCGCGCTCTTGCTCATGCGCTTGCCCTTGCCGTCGAGCACCGTCGCGTGCACGTAGCAGACGCTGAACGCAGTGCGGCGCTCGGGCGGCAGGGTGTCCACGAACTCGTGGCCGGCCATGATCATGCGCGCAACCCACAGGTAGATGATCTCGCGCGCGGTCGAAAGGAACTGGGTGGGATAGAAGCGGCGCAGATCGGCCGTGTTGTCGGGCCAACCCAGCGTTGCAAACGGCCACAACCACGAACTCGCCCACGTGTCGAGCACGTCGGGATCCTGGCGCACGATCGGCTTGCCACTGATCGGGTGCGGAGCGCCGATTTCGAGGTCCGTCGCACTGCCGACGGGCAGATCGTCGGCGTCGTACCAGATCGGGATGCGGTGCCCCCACCACAGTTGGCGGCTGATGCACCAGTCCTGCACATTGTGGAGCCAGTCGAGGTAAACCTTCGTCCAGCGCTCCGGCCGCAACACGAGGGACTTGTCGTCGACCGCCGCGATCGCGGGGCCCGCGAGTTCGCGCATGGACACGAACCACTGCTCGCTCACGAGCGGCTCTATGACGGATTTCGAGCGGTCCGAGAGCGCGACGCTGTGTTTGATGTCCTCGACCTTTTCGAGCAAGCCGAGCTCGTCCATCGCCTTCACGACCGCGTCGCGCGCTTTTTCGCGGCTCAAGCCGGCGAACGGGCCCGCCGTCGGCGCCATTTTGCCGTCCTTTTCGATCACGATCACGATCGGCAGCCGGTGCCGCGCTCCGCGTTCGTAGTCCGCGGGATCGTGGCCGGGTGTCAGCTTCACCGCGCCCGTGCCGAACGCGGGGTCAACCGTGTCGTCGGCGACGATCGGGATGCGGCGCCCAAGGAACGGCAACACCACGTGTTTGCCAACGAGCTTGCCGTAACGTGCATCGTCCGGATGCACGGCAACACCCGTGTCGCCGAGCATCGTTTCGGGCCGCGTCGTTGCAACAACGAGATGTTCGCCCGCGGCCCCCTCGATCGGGTAACGCAGGTAATAGAGCTTGCCCTTGCGCTCCTCGTATTCGATCTCGTCGTCGCTGATCGCGGTCTCGAGCACACAGTCCCAATGGACGAGCCGCGCGCCGCGGTAGATCAGCTTCTTTTCCCACAGCCGCAGGAACGCCGTGCGCACCGCACGCGACAGGTCCTCGTCCATGGTGAACTTGGTGCGGGTCCAGTCGCAGGACGCGCCGAGTCGGCGGTACTGCTCGAGGATCATGTCGCCGTGTTTTTGCTTCCACGCCCAGACTTCGGCGAGAAACGCGTCGCGGCCGAGGTCGTTGCGCGTCAAACCGCGCTCGGCGTAGAGCTTTTTCTCGACGACGGCTTGGGTTGCGATGCCCGCGTGGTCGGTGCCGGGTACCCACAGCGCGTCGTACCCCTGCATGCGCCGGAAGCGGATGACGATGTCCTGCAGCGTGCCGTTCAAGGCGTGCCCCATGTGGAGCACCCCCGTCACGTTCGGCGGCGGAATCATGATCGTGAAGGGCTGCGCGCCCGGTCGGGGCTGCGCCGGCGGCGTGAAACAACCCGCGTCGAGCCAGGTTTGGTACGTGGCCGCTTCGTGGGCCTTCGGGTCGTCGCGTGAATCGATTTCCATGGCGCGTGCGGGGTAGAGGGGCGAGCCACTTCAACGGGCGCGCCCCCCAGGGTCAAGGCGCGCCCCCTGGCCGCGACGCCTAGCGTGCGCGCGCGAGTGCGTGCGCGGGATGAAGCGGTTCGTGCGTCACAAGCGCCCTCAGGCGGTGGGTCGCAAGGCTGGTGTCCGCGGGGCGCGACTCCGCGCCGCGTGCGCTGCGCGGCCCCCGGTCGAAGGGCCACGGCGGTGCACCCACAATCAGTTCGCCCAACTCCGCCCGCGAAAGACGTTGCGGTCCGGGCAGGTGAACGATGCCGGTCGCCGCTCCCGCCACCAGTTCCACGAGCAGCCGGGCCGCGTCCTGAACATCGAGGGGCGTGCGCCATTCGTCCTCGAACAAAAACGGGCGGTCGCCGCGCCCGATTGCCGCGCGCAGACTGTCGCTCGCCCCGAGGCCGCGGCCGCGCGAGTCGCCAAAAAGCAGCGGCAGGCGCGCGACCAACGCCGCGGGGTCCACGCACAACAGCGCCGATTCGCCCGCGGCTTTGGTGGAGCCGTACACACCGACGGGCGCCGGGGGCACGTCCTCGTGGAATCCGCCGTCAGGTGGCGGCAGCGCGCCAAAGACCTGGTCCGTCGACGCCCAAACCACGCGCACGCCCGCGTCGTGGGCAAGCGCCCCAAGCTCCGCCGGAAGCGCCACATTCAGGCGGGCTGCGCGTGCGGGATTGCGCTGCACCTCTTCGGCGCGCGCGACCGCGGCGAGCCCGAGGACCGCGGCGGGTGTTTCGCTCGCAAAAAGGTCCACCACGCTCCTTTCAGCCGCCAGGTCCGCGCGCACCCAGCGGCAGGCGCGGCGCGCGGCCGGTGAGAGCGCGGCCGACGCCTCCGCGCGCGCGATCCCAACGACGTCGAACCCCGCCGCGAGGCCCGCCTCCACGGCGTGCACTCCGACAAAACCGCTGGCGCCCAGCACCCACAACACCGGCCGCGCCGTCGGCCACATAGTGGGTCCGCCGCTCCCCTCGCCGCGGTCCGCTGTGCCCCTATCACCCACACCTTGGATCCTGCGGGGCGCGGGGCCGCGCCGCAAGCGCGCGCTGCGGCGAAGCGCACCGCTGCAGCACTCCTGTGCGCGGGCCGCGGCCCCCGCCCCGCTACCATGGCCCGCAGCGATGCCGCCCCGCGCCCTCCAACCCGCCACCAACGCCACCAACGCCTCCGTGCCGCGCCCATTCGCGCCCGGCGAGCCGTTCGGTGCGTTTGGACGGAGCGCTCCCTACCACCGCGCGCTCGTCGTGGCGAACCCGGTCGCGGGGCGCGGGCGGGGTCAGGCCGCGGGCGTGGAACTGGCCACCGCGCTTGCCTCCCTCGGGATCGCGACGGACGTGCACCTGACTACCTGTCGCGGTGATGCCCAAGCCCATGTGCGCGCGTGCGATGGCGCAACCGACCTCGTGTTCGCGGTGGGTGGTGATGGAACCCTGGCCGAAGTGCTCGAGGGTGTCGCGGGACGCCCCACGACCGTCGGCCTGTTGCCCTTGGGCACCGCGAACATGCTCGCGATGCAGTTCGGGCTGCCGCGCGACATTCCGCGCGTGCTTGAGGCGGTGGCGGGCCGCCGCACGGCCGAAATCGACGTTGCCCGCGCCAACGGCGCCATTTGTTTCCTGTGCGCCGGTGTCGGAATCGACGGCTGGGTCGTGCGCGAAATGGAGCGCCGCCGCCGTGGCGCGATTTCGAAATGGGCCTATGTCCGGGCGCTCGCGAGCGTGTTGTCGAACTACTCCGCGCCCGAACTCGAACTCGAAGTCGACGGTCAAGTCATCGACGGCCGATTCGGGTTTGTGCTGATCGGGAACCTGCGCCTTTACGGCGCGTATTTCCGCCTCGCCGCGGACGCGCTGCCCGCCGATGGCCTATTCGAGGTCTACGCGATCCCGCGCGCTGATGTGCCGGGCCTGCTCGCCCTGGGCATGCGTGGGTTCTTCGCGCGCCTGCCCGGTCGGCGTGGCAGGCTGCTGCGGGGTTCCAACATCGCCGTGCGCAGCGCTGCCCAAGTCGCCGTGCAGGTCGATGGCGACTACCGCGGCGAAACGCCCCTTGCGCTGCGCGTGGAAAGCGAGCGCCGCCGCATCCTGGTCCCGTGACTGCATTACCCAACTCCCCGCCAACTCAGCCAACCCGTGAGCGCCGCACCCACTTCGCCGTCCTCCACCCCGCCGTCATTCGCTCCCGGCGCGCCCGCCGCGGCGGTCCAACTGTCGGGCGGCACGTCCCTTGGCGGCGGTGGACCGCTGTTCCTGATCGCAGGTCCCTGCGTCGTCGAGAGCCGCGACCTAACCCTGCGCATCGCCGAAACCTTGGCGGGCATCGCACAAGCGCGCGGTCTTCCGCTCGTCTTCAAAGCAAGCTTCGACAAGGCCAACCGCACGTCGATCGGCTCGGGCCGAGGGGTGGGCATGGAGGCCGGCCTCGACGCGCTTGCCGCAGTGAAGTCGCAGCTCGGCCTGCCGGTTTTGACCGACGTGCACTTGCCCGAACAGTGCGCACCCGCGGCGGAAGTCGTCGACATCCTGCAGATTCCGGCGTTCCTGTGCCGTCAAACGGACCTGTTGCTGGCCGCGGCCGCGACGTCAGCGGCCGTCAACGTCAAAAAGGGGCAGTTCCTCGCGCCCTGGGACATGCAGCACGTCGTGAAAAAAATCGCCGGCGGGGGCAACACACGCACGCTTGTGACCGAGCGGGGCACCAGCTTCGGCTACGGCCGCCTGGTCGTCGACATGACGGGCTTCGACGAACTCGCGCGCATCGGTTGCCCGGTGGTGTTCGATGCCACGCACTCGGTGCAGCGCCCGGGTGGTGCGGATGGACGCACCGGAGGTGACCGCGAGCTCGTCCCGGCGCTGGCGCGGGCCGCAGTGGCGACCGGCCATGTGGACGGCCTGTTTTTCGAAGTCCACCCAGACCCCGACAGTTCCCCATCGGACGGCCCCAACATGCTGCGTCTCGACCGCTTCGAGGACATCCTCGACTCGATCCTCGCCGTGTACCGCGCGGTGCGCGGTCCGCGCGCGCGCTAACCGTCTGCGAGGTCAGGTCGCATTTGTCGCACCCCAGCGGGGAAGCGTCACGACGAACGTGCTGCCGTGGCTCTTGCCCGCGCTGCGGGCGACCACCGTGCCACCGTGCGCGTGGACGAGGTCGCGCACGACGGCCAAGCCGATGCCCAGGCCCGAACGATCGTGAATGGCGGCCTGCCGGCTCTGGACGAAGAGGTCGAAAACGTGCGGCAGAAGATCGCCTGCGATCCCGACACCGTTGTCGGCCACCACGACCTCAACCGTTTCGCCGAGCACGCGCAGCTCCACCGAACACTCACCGCCTTTGGGTGTGTGTTTGGATGCGTTGTCGAGCAGATTGAGGAAGACCTGGGTGAGACGCATCGCGTCGCCGTCCACGAGCGCCAGCACGTTCGGAAGTTGCAAGTGCAGCTCTTGAGCGCGAATCTCGAAGTTGCGCTGGGAAGCAATCACCACCGTGCGCAGCACCCCGTTCAGGTCGATCACGGTGCGCTCCACCTTCAACCCACCCGTCGCCACACGCGAGCCGTCGAGCAGGTCGTCGACCAGCCGCGCCATGTGCTTGACCTGTCGCTGGATCGTCTCTTGGATTTCCACCAGCAATTCGGGTTCTTCGCGCGTGCGCCCGAGGAGCTCCGTCGCGAATCGAATGGGGTTCAAGGGGTTTCGCAGTTCGTGGGCCACAACCGCCAAGAACAAGATGTGGCGGCGGTGTTCCTCGCGCGAAGTGCGCTCCAGTTCCTCGGATTGGAGCACCGCGGCGATCAATTGGTCGTTCGCTTCGCGCACATTGACCAACGTGGAGAGAGCACCCGGAAGCGAGGGGTTCATGGTCACGCGGCGCGGCGTCGAGGGCACCGCGTCGGCGCTGTAGAACCTCACCTGCCCTGGCCCACTGCGTTTTGCGCTGTACATCGCCTCATCCGCATGGCGAATAAGTTGATCGGGTTCGTCGCCGTCCTCGGGATAAGCCGCGATTCCAATACTGAGCGAAAGTCCCTGAAGCGCGTCCCCGCTCCGCCCAGGGCCGTTCAGCGCGTCTTGCATCTTCTTCGCGACCAGGCCCGCGTCGGTCCGGTTCTCCACATCGGTGAGCAGCGCCAAAAACTCGTCCCCGCCGTAGCGACCCACCGTGTCCGAGCCACGCACGGCGGACGCGAGCCCCCGCGCGACGAGCCTCAGGATGTCGTCGCCTAACGCGTGGCCCCGAGTGTCGTTGAACGCCTTGAAGCCGTCGATGTCGATGAAAAGCACGCACAGGCGCTTGCCGCGCCTGCGTGCGAGTTCGATCCCGTTCCCGAGTCGGTCGAGCAAGAGCACTCGGTTGGGCGTGCCCGTGACCGGATCCCGGTGGGAGCATTGCGACGCCGCATCGAGACTGTCGAGCGCGGTCTCCGCGATCGCCTCAGCGGCCAGGGCCGCCAGCACCAACTGCTCGTTGGTCTCCAAGATCTGCGACGGCGAAACCTCGGTCAGGGCCCGTTGGGTCGCGTCGAGGTCACACCGCAGGCGCTTGAGTTCGGCGAGCACGGCCCGACTCTGCGCATTGAGCGCCCCGAGGGCGTTCGCCGCCGCGGTCATTTCAAAGGTCGAGTCGCGGATCGATGTCACAGGTGTTCAACCGGGTTGGCGACGTCGCGCCCGCGGACATCGGACAGCGCGGCGACGTCCGTCACGCGTCTCGGACGACCTCCGAGCAGCCCCTCATGCTCGGGCATAGATGCGCCGATCTGGATGCCGTGCTCGTCGATGTCGAAGAGCCGCAACTCGTCGGAATGGGCGCTCCCACGGACTTTCACCACGGCGAGGACCCGCTTCAGTCGGCTTTCGACCTCGATGTAGCGCAAGATGACGATCGCGTCGGTCATGAAGGCGCTGCCATAGGGGCTGAAACGAAGCTCGTCGTAACGGTCCTCCATCTCCGACGTCATCAGCACGGTGGCGCCGGTCCGCGCGAGCGCGACGATCAAGCGCGAGAGCGACTCGCGAAAATCCGCACTGAACGTCGGTGCAAGCGCGAGCTCGAATCCCGAAAGCGAATCGATGACCACGCGGCTCGCGTTCAAACGCTTGACTTCCGCGATCAAAAGCCCCGCGACCTCGTCGACGGAAAGGTCCGCCGCGCCGGTGTCCACGACGCCGACTTGACCCGCTTCGATCAACCCCGCGATGAACGCACCGCGCGCGAAAGTGGCGCGCTGCTCGAATAGCGCGATGACGGCCGTCTCTCCAAGGCGCGCGCCCTCGGCGAGGAACGCGGCCGCAAGGATGCTTTTTCCAGCCCCGGAGGGACCTGCTACGAGCAGCGAGTACCCCTCGGGCAAGCCACCCCCAAGCATCTCGTCGAGGATCGCGTTCCCCATGGCCACACGCGCCCGCGGCGTGGTGCGTGCGCGCTTGGGCGGTTCTGTTTCAAGGACGCGCGGCGGCGCAAAAACGCTGATTCCCTCCGACGTGATGCGAAACGTGTGTAATCCGGGCACTGTGCGCTGGCCGCGCATCTTGCGCACGTCGATTTTGCGCGCGACGGAGTTCCCCTGGCTGGTTTGGTACAGCCAGATCAAGCCGTCCGCGACCGTGAACACCGGGTTCGTCTCGTCTTGGGATGCGTACTCGCCGATCAAGAACGTCGTGGCCTCCCAGTTCGACATCATCACGCTGAGCTGCTGGATGAACTGCTGGAGGTCCGCGCCCGAGGCGTCGTGTCGCCCCGTCGTGACCGAGCGAAACGAGTCCACGAACACCAACGCGGGCTTGACCCGTGCCACGGCTTCGAAAACCGCGGTCAGGACGCTGTCGAGTCCACCGTCGCCGAGTCGGTCCGCCAAATAGAGGAAATGAACACACTGGTTCACGCGCTCGTGGTCGAAAAAATCGAACTGCTGCTGATAACGCAGCATCTTGAGCGGCGGCTCGCCCAGGACCGTGAAGTACAGCGCCGGCCGTTCCGCGGACGCGAGCGCGAACATGATTTGGTGTGCGAGGGTGGTTTTGCCGCTGCCGGGGCTGCCTCCGATGAGGTTGAACGAAAATTCAGGCAGCCCTCCGCCAAGCACTTCGTCCAACCCGCTCACGCCTGTGCTCAAACGACGGATCGTTGCTTTCGGAATTGTCATTTCAATCTACCGCGATCGGGTGCTGCGAGCTCGTTGGTCGAAGACGCAATCGAACTGAAAATACGCTCCACAAGCCCCGCCCCGATCAGGCTGGCGAGGTGGTTGACGAACGTGTGCAAGAGTGCGCTGTGGGCTTCGAGGGCGACGGCGTTCGGTTGCGACGCGAGCGCCGCCCCCAAAGCGGCAAAGTCCGCTGGCCCGTCGGGTCGGGTCTGGCCTTCGGGCAAGCTCGGATACTGGTCCCGCGTGCGCCGCAGGCTGCGGTTGTAGAGCGCTTCGACCGCGCGCTCACCGATCACCTGGCCAAGCCGCAGGTGGATTTCTTTCCAATAGGCGACCGCGGTATCGGGGATTGCCGGGATGACTGAAGACGTTTCTGCCAACTCCGCGAGGCGCGCATGGATGCGGTCGGCGATGCTGCGGCTGGTCATGCTGGCTCGGGCAGAACGGGCCGCCACCCTTCAAGAGTGACCGTTCCGCACCGACGCGTCAAGCGTCCGTAGCAGACGGCAGCGGCGTTGTGCGCCCCGCAAAACAAAACGCGGACAAATCGAAAAACGCGAAAGACGGTGCAGAGATTGCGCCTGCCGCTTGTGCCAATCAAACGTGCTACCCGCTACGAATGGTCCAAGATGGGCATCCATCGTAAAGAATCCCGAATTGGCCTCGTTCCGGGCCCGGCGCGGGCGCGCGCCGCGATCAAGCGACGGCCGCTACCCGCGCGGATCTGCTTCCGCTGCGGCGAGCGCATCCAGGGCGGCGTCCAGCGCGCGTTGCACCACGGCGAGGGCATGGCGCCGTTGGGGCGGCAGGCCGCCCGCGGCTTCGACCTCTCCGGCGAGGTCGATTGCCCGCGCCTGTTCGAAGTTTTTTCCGGCCAGGGTTTCGCAGCACAGCGACGCGACGGCGAGCACCGCGCTGCATGCCCGGGCGCGAAAGCGCGGCTCCAGCGTCCCCTGGGAACCGCAGAAGAGGTGCAGCTGCAACTCGTCGCCGCAGGGTGGATTCGATGCGTTCCCGATGCCGACGCGCAGAGGCTCGCCCGCGCTCGGCAGCGGCCGTGCGCCATGGGGCCGCAGGAGGTGCGCGCGCAGCAACTCGGAAAGTCCTTCCATCTCCCCAATGGCTTACGCGGAACCCACGTCCGGCGCAAGTGCGCACGCGCCATGGACTTGCAACTTCCTAGCAGAGCCCGACTTGCCCCGCGCCGCGGCGCCAGTATGTTTCGCCGCCTCGAAGATGGACCGAGAAGGGCAAACCGACCGCGAGGTCGGGGCGCAAAGCCACGGGCCCCTTGTGGGTAGCCGGGTTACCGAAGACCTTCTTTGCCTTCTACACACGTCATCCCAGGGGCGAGGGAACCTGATCCCTCTCCGGTTTCAAGACGCCTCCTTCGAACGGACGTCGTGCGCGCCCCGCTCCGGCCTCAAGCCGGGGCGGGGAGCCACTCCGCCCGCGGGAAGCGCGAACACCGGTTGAGGGCACGACGCGCGGGCGTACCCCGCGCTTTGCGCCGATGACGACCACACCGAAAGCCGACGGCCGCCCCTGCCCGCGATTTGCGCAGGGATGCACACGATCCGCTTCGGTTGGCCGCGCGCGAAGCTCGATGGAAGCACACCCGGACTGCGCTGCATGCGCAGCACGGGGAATGGGGGATGGTCTGGGGACGGTGCTGCGCCATCGCGTATCCACGCGACCGCAGCGGTCCCACGCCCGCGCGATCGGCTCGGTCACGCGGCGCGGACCAAACAGAAGGAGGAGCAACGTCGGCGGACGGGGACCCGCCGACGTCCTGGGATCCCGCTCGGACTCCACACGGGGACGGAGCTGGCTGCGATGGGGAGCGCAAAGCTTAGGCGGAGCGCCGCGGCCAAGATGCC
>JBBRWC010000120.1:0-11965 GCA_038246255.1 Planctomycetota bacterium | reverse complement strand
GCAGTTCCCAGCACGGCAGTTCCCAGCACGGCAGTTCCCAGCACGGCAGTTCCCGTTCTGCGCCCCAAAGACTCCCGCCCACTCCTCCCCGCTCCCTAGCCATGCGTCTATCCGCACGTCTGCCGATTGTCCTTGCCCTTTGCCTTGCGACTTTTTCCTGCGGCGGTGGGGGTGGCGGCGGGAGCAGCAACACTCCGCCGGCGCCCACCGGGCTGGGTTACAACGACCGCGCTCCCGTCCTCATCGCCTGCGTCGCAGCGGTGTCCAATACGCCAACGGTCACCGGTGACGTCACGGCGTACTCCGTTGAGCCGGCCCTGCCCCCGGGCCTCGTCCTAGACCCCGACACGGGCATCCTGTCCGGCTCGCCCACGGCGCTCGCAGTGGCGGACACGTTCACCGTCACCGCAACGGGTCCGGGGGGCTCCACGACAGTCGACCTCGTGCTCGAAGTCATCGCTCCGGATGCGCCCGCCAACCTCGTTTACCCAAGCGCCGAACTGACCGCACTCGTCGACGTCGAGATCGACGCCGTGCCCACGTTCGAGGGTGTGCCTTCGACGTGGAGCGCGAGCCCGGCTCTCCCCGCGGGCCTTGTGCTCGACCCGCTGACGGGTGCCCTGAGCGGGTCGTTCGACGCTCCCGCAGCGGCGGCGACCTTCACGATCACCGCCGAGGATTGCCTCGGCCGCCTGGCCACCCTCGACATCGACCTCGTCGCAATCGATACGGCCGACCTCGTCACACCGCGCTTCGTGCACACCGTCGCGGACGACGGCACCCTTGCGAGCTTCGGCGTGAAGCCTAACGGCCAGTTGACGACCCTGGGCTACGACCTCGTCGGCACGGACCCGGTCGACATCGCGGCGAGTTGGACGCGCCGCCACGTCCTGGTCGCAACGGCGGGGACGCCGGCGCTGGAAAGTTACCGCGTCGACCCCATCACGGGGCGCCTCGGCGCGCAGCCCGTCGACACCGTGGCGCTGCCCGCAGCGTCGGGCCCGCGCCGCATCCTCGTCGACGACGTCCGTCGCGTGGCGTGGGTCAGCCTGTTCGACGCCAACGCCGTTGCGGGTTTTGCGCTCGAGGGCGACGGTGGATTGACACCCCTCCCGGGGAGTCCCTTCGCGCTCTCCGGTGTGGGCGCGTTTGGTCTCGCGCTGTCCCCGGACGGCGACGTGCTGCTCGTCACCGCACAGACCAGCAACTCGGTGACGCTGTTCGAGCTCGACGGCGCGGGCGTGCCGATCGGCGAATCACTTTCCAACGTGGGACCAAACCCGGGCGCCATCGGCACGCTCCAAACGGTCGCGGGGTCGTTCGTGTACATCGCGGAAGACGGGATCGACGCGATCGGCATTTACGCGCTCCAAAGCGGCTCACTCAGCCAGTTCGACAGCTTCAGCCTTGGGGTTGGCTCGGCGCCGATCGGCATCACGACCGCGGTCGTGGGCAGCACGGCGCGCCTCTATGCGACGCGCAACGATCCCGCGTCGAACCTGCTCCAGTTCGATGTGCTCGTCAACGGCGCACTCAGCGGTCAGACCGCCACGGGCGCAGCGGGCCCCGAGGGCGATCCGCGGGGGTTTGTCCTCTCCCTCGACAGGACGCGTGTGTACACGTTGTTCGGCACGGTCGAGGAGCTCGCTGGCTTCGCCGTCGACGGCGCGGGTGTGCTGAGCGTCGTTGCTCCCGCCGAAAGCCCCACCAACCGCATGCGCACGCGGCCGGGTTCGGTGGCGCTTGCCCTGACCCACGGCCAGGGGGCTGTCGTACCCGTCAGCGACGCCGTGTACACCATCAACCGCATGGCCGGCGACATCACGCAGTTCGCCTACGACCCCGTGTCTGCATCGATCGACGTGCTCAATCCCGCGATGGTGGCGTCGCCGCTGCTCCCCACGAGCGCGGTAGTGCACCCCCAGCTCGACCAGTTGTATGTGGCTCAGGACGCGGGCGGAACTGAGCACCTGCGCCGCTTCGCGTTGGACGCCGCGGGTGCCGCCACGCCGATCGACACGCTTGACCTCGAAGTGCCGTTCTTCGGCCTATTCTCCCTCGACATGGACGCTTCCGGGCGTTTCCTGTTCGGCTCGGCGCGCGGTGCCTTCCGCGTGTTTTCGATGGCCATCGCCGCCGACGGAACGGCGACCGTCGCGGACCAGGGCCCCACGGGCGAACTGCCGCTCGGGATCGCGGCGGCGCCCAACGGCGCATTTGTCTACGTCGCCAACGTGCTCTCGAACACGATCAGCGGTTTTGCCGTCGACCCGCGCACCGGTGCGCTGACAGAAATCGCGGGCTCGCCGTTCGACACGGGCGAATCGCCGTTCTCCGTGACGGTCGACCCGACGGGCCGCTGGCTGTACGCCCCCGGACGCGCGACGGACGACGTTTGGGCGTACACCATCCACCCGGAAACCGGTGCGCTGCAGGCGTTCGGTTCGATCGAGCACCCCTTCGCGACCGGCGCTCAACCCGAGCTGGTTGCGATCGACCCGGGTGGGCGGTTGATGTACGTGGCCTGCGCCGGGGACGGATCGCCCGAGCTGCGCGCCTACCGGCTCAACCTCTTCACAGGGAATGCCGTCGAAGATGGGGCGTTGATCGCCCTCCAGACGATCTCCATGCCGGGGATCCCCGTGCACCTTGAGTTCGACGCGGGCGGCACCCGGCTCTTCGTCACGCTGCTCGACACGGGCGAAGTGCGGCTCTACGGAGTCAGCCTTCTCATGGGCGGCAACTTGACGCTCCTTGAGACCGAACCCACCGGGGCGGGCTCGCGCTTCACGACGACACGCGCGCGGTGAGAGCCGAGGAAAGGCCGGCGGGGTCGCCCCCGCCGGTGATTTTCCGTGTCAGCGTATTGCGATCGCCGGCCGGCTGCCTGCGAGCAGCTCAGTCGCGCGGTCGACGGGCAGCGGCGGGCTGAAGACGTAACCCTGCACCTCGTCGCAGCCTTGCTCACGCAGGGCTTCGAGCTGCTGCGGAGTCTCGACACCCTCGGCGCACGCCCGAAGCCGCAAGGAGTGCGCCATCGACACGATCGCCTCGGTGATCGCGGCGTCCTTCGGGTCGACGAGCAACGTGCGCACGAACGTTTTGTCGATCTTGAGCGTCGTGATCGGAAAACGCTTGAGGTAGCTCAAGCTCGATTGGCCGGTGCCGAAGTCGTCGATCGCAACCGCGACGCCGATTTCGCGCAGCTCCGTCAGCGTCTCGAGCGCCACCGCGGCGTCCTGCATGACGGCGCTTTCGGTGAGCTCGATCTCGAGGCAGTCGGGCGCAAGGCCGCTCTTGTCGAGGGCGCGGCGCACAAGGTCCACGGGGTGCTTGTGCTGGAACTGGCGCGCGGAGAAATTGACGGCCACCGTGATGCGCGGCAGACCTTCGTCCTGCCAGCGGCGGTTCTGTGCGCAGGCGGTCTGCAGGACCCAGCGGCCCAGGCCCTCGATCAGGCCGGTTTCCTCGGCCACCGGGATGAACTCGTCCGGGTAGATCAACCCAAGGTCCGGGTGTTGCCAGCGCACCAGCGCTTCCATTCCGACGATGCGGCCGCTCGCGAGGTCCACCCGGGGCTGGTAATGCAGCACGAATTCCTCGCGCTCGATCGCCAGACGCAGGCTTTGCTCGAGCGCGAGCCGCTCGAGCGCCTTGTCGTTCATGTCCGGCAGGAAGAAGCGGTAGGTGGAGCCCCCTTGAGCCTTCGCGCGGTACATCGCGATGTCCGCGTGCTTCACCAGCGTTTCAACGTCCTGCCCGTCCGCCGGGAACAGGCTGATGCCGATGCTGGCGCCCACGAAGAGTTCGTGCTGGTCCACGTGGAATGGGCGCTGCAGCGCAAGCAGGATCTTGCGCGCTACGCGGGCCGCGTCCTGGCCGCGCCGGATGCCATCGAGGATGACGGTGAACTCGTCGCCGCCGCGGCGCGCAGCGAGGTCGGTTTCGCGGACGCAACCCACGAGGCGGCGCGCCACCTCCACGAGCAGGCGGTCACCCACCGTGTGGCCGAGGGTGTCGTTGATCTGCTTGAAGCGGTCGAGGTCGAGGAAGAGCACCGCCAGGAGCCGCTTGTGGCGACGCGCTTGCGCGAGCAGCTGGCGCAATCGGCTGCGGAAAAACTGGCGGTTCGGCAGATCCGTCAGTGTGTCGTGGTGCGCGAGGTGCAACCCGACCTGGCGGGCGCGCTCGAGTTCGCCACACAGCTCGCCGCGCTCCACGGCCCAGTCGATGGCGCGCTCAAGAAGCGGAACGCGGCCGTCACACAGGTGCGCGCGCTCGAAAAGGTCCTGTGCACCTTCCTCGCGCAGCAAGTCCCCCTGACCGTTCTCGAAACCGTCCGCGACGACGATCACCGGCGAGCTGCCAAGAGCGTGCCGCACAAGGCGCAGGGCGGCGAGCGCGGGGCCCGCGTCTTCGACGAGGATCAGGACGGCGTCGTACGTGAGGTTCGGACGCAGGCTCGCGATCTCGCCCAGTCCGCGCCGTTCGGTGGCGTAACGCGGGTGCGGGCCGCGGGCGAGCCGAGCGGCGATGGCGCGCCCCTCTTCCTCGTCCTCCGCGAGCACGAGCACACACAGGGGCCGCCCCCGGGGCCGGGCATCCAAGGACGGGACGATCTCCATCGCCCCCATGACGCCGCACACCCGCACCGGGGGTCAAGCCGCACGGGCGGCGGCCGGGCCGGGGCGGCTCCGGGAGCGCCCGATCGTCCCATCCGTCGGACTTCGCGCCCCGCCCCCGGCGCCGCGCACGCCCCGCGGAATGGGCGCCTCCCGGGGGCGCAGCGCGAAGGAAGAGGCTTCCGACCAGGTACCCTGGGGCCACCCATGGACAAACAGCTCTACATCCGTCGCGTCGATGCGTGCCTCGAACGGGTCGCGAGTTGGCTCGAGGGTTTTGATCCCGACGAGGTCGATTTTCGCACCACCGACGGCGTCGTGCGCCTTGAGTTCCCCGACGGCACGGGGTTCGTGCTCAACCGCCAGGCGGGCTCCAACCAGGTGTGGTACGCGGCCGGCGCGCGGGCGTGGCACTACGACTGGAGTGAGGCGAAGTCGGCGTGGGTCGACGACCGCGATGGGCACGACCTCTTCGAGAACGTCGCGCGCACCATCTCGGAAAAACTCGACCGACAGGTCCCTCCCCCGCGCGCGGAATAACCGGCGGTAGAGCGCGATTCTGCGCCCGGTGCGTCGGGTCAATAACTCAAGTTAGCCCCCGCCCAAGCGGCGGAAGAGATCGCCGATTCCCTTTTCGGCCTGCTTCTTCAAAAGGTCCTCCGCCGCCCGCTCCAGCGCGCCCTTGGCGGCGCCGCGCAGCGCATCCTCCGCGGACGCGTCGAGCCGCAGTCGCGGATCTTTCCACGTGCCTTCGATGCGCACGGGGATGGGCAGATTGGGATCAAGCAGGTGGCGTGCGCTGTTGAGCCAGTCGCCCACTTCGCCGCCGATCGCGGAAAGCGGAAGCTTTGTACGGACGTCGATGCGGCCACCGTCGAGCTCCACCAAACCGTCGAACGCGACCGACCTGCCATCGATGCGCAGGATCAGGTCGGAATACCGCACAACTCCGGCTTCGACCGCAAATCGGTACGGCCCAAGGTGCGTGGCGCCGAGATTTGGCGCCAGCGCTCCCAACAACTGCGGCGCGCCCGGGAACAGGCTCGGCATCACCTCACCCGCGTCGAGGACGATCTCGCCCGAAAGCTTCGAGAGGTCGCCGTCGAGCGGCAAACTGAAGTTGGACAGCGTGAAGACCGCGCGCTCGTTGGGGTCGACGGACCGCACGCTGGCGACGAGTGGCACCAGGTTGCCAACGACGCGCGGCGACGAAAGGGGCGTCAGCGCGAAGGCCAGGTCCAGCGGTTGGCCCGGCTCCGCGACGATGCGGTCACCCAGCAGGCGTACGGTGGTTTCGAGTTCCGCAAGCTCGCTGACGAGTCGGATCCGCACGACGCCCGCAAGCGCGCCCGGTTCCGCGACGACGCCCGTCGCGACCACACTTGCGTCGACCCGCGGCCCCAAAACATCGTTCAGAAGGCCGTCGCTGCCAAGGACGGTGTCCGCGAACGCCGTCGACAGGCCGGTCAACTCGGCTTCGACGTCGAGGGGCGGCAGCACTCGGGGTTGCGCGAGCAACCCGGGCAGCAGCTGCGCGAGCGGCGTCAGCACCACCGTGGCCTCAACCCTGCCTGGACTTTTCGCGGACGCTGGCGCCGCTCCCGCACCCGCTGCAGGCGCGGTCGCAAGCTGCCCCTTCGCGCGCAGCGTCGGACGCCCACCGCCGGGCACGGCGACGTCGATTTCCAGGCCTTCGACAGGCACGGTTACGCCATCACCCGACAGCCACGTGGCGCCGCTCAGTTGCGCGCGTCCGTCGAGTGCCAGGTCGGCGGCCAACGCGGGGACGGGATCGACGGCGAACAACCCCGCGATCCCAAACCCCAAGCGCGTGAACTCTATCTCGAACCGGCCGGTTTCCACGAAGCGCAGCGCCGCGAGCGCACCTTCCCCGGAGCGCATTTCCGCGGGCACCAGCGCATCGAACACCGCGGCGTCCGCGGCGGCGCTCAGACACAGCGGCGATTCCACCGCAAAGCGACCCTCGCGCAGCGCCAAACGCCCCGACGCCGACGCGCGCGGCGCTTGGAACTCCAAATCCACCGCGCCCTCCGCCGCTTCCGCAAGCTCGACCCACGCCGTGGCCGAAGCGCTCGACGCCGCCGCTGAAAGCTGTGCATTCGACGGAATCGCTGCCCGCGCGTGAATGTTCAACTGCGCGCTGTCGCCAAGGAGCGCGAGCAAACGCCCTGCAAGACCCAGCGCGGTATCCCACTGCGCCACGGCCACGCCGTCGATCACAAACGACGCTGTGGGCGGAGGCCGCTCGAAAACGTCGTCGGAGGGCAGCGGTGCGTCCAGCGCGAACTCGAGCCGCGCGGCGCCGGGGAGCAGTGCCACCGCCGCGCCCTTGAGACTCAGGGGTCCGATTCCGGCGGCGCTCAAAGGATCGCTGCCGCTCGCGGTCCGCGGCGCGCCGTGTTGCAGCGCGGCGTTTACATTCACGAGTTCGACGCGACCCGGTGCGGCGCCAGGGCGCTCGTCGAGATAGACCACACGTTGGGCATCGACGGTCGCGCTGATCTCGGGCAGCAAGAACTCGGAGTCCGCCGATGTGTCTTTCGCGCGCGCTTTGGCCTTGCGATTCGCCGTGCGGCGTGGGTCGAGCGCACGGGCGAAGTTGTTCGTCCCATCGGGGAGGATGCGGTACTCCGCGTGCTCGATGTCGAGCGCCGCAACGAGGGGGCCGTCTGTGCCGCCGCGCACCACCGCGATCAGCGCGCCCAAGGACGGAAAGCGCGCACCACCGCGCAGCACCACCGCCCCGTCGGGGTCTTGCAGTTCGAACGTCTGGAGCGATCCTTCGCTTCCCCAACCCAGCGCAAGCCCGTCGAGTTCGAGATGGCCCGCGTAGTTCGCGGCGAACCAGCGCTCACCCCAACCGACGCCGTAGCGCGAAACGATCGCTGGCGCAAAAAATGCCGCGACCAGCAGCATCAGCACAAACGCGACCGCGCCAAGGAGAACCCAGCGCCGCCAACGGCGCCGCGCGCGGACGGGCTGCACGTTCACGTGGGCGTCCGCTTCGCGATCAGTTGCCACAGGGAACCTCCGCCAGCGATCCCAATCCGAGGTGAACCGCCGCCTCTTCGACGAAACGGTCCCACGCAGACGGATCGAGCGCGCTCATCACGCGCCGCGCGCCCCCTTCAACGGGATACCACGAGCCGCTGACGAGTTCCGCATCGAGCTGCCCCGCGCTCCAACCCGAATAGCCAAGGAAGAAACGCACGGGCAGCGCTGTCGGATCCGGCGCGCCCGCGAGGATCGCGACCAATCGCTCCACATTCCCGCCGAGCACCAAGTCGGGCCCAACGCCAAGTCCGCCGCCCACCGACGCGGGCAACGCGTGCACGTACTGCACACGCCCGAGGTCCACCGGCCCACCGACGTACACCGTCTGCGGCACGGCGGACAAGAGGTGCTCCGCGGGTACGAGATCGCGCACACGCTGGCCCTGGGAGCGGTTTAGAACGAGCCCGTACGCCCCGCGCGCATCGTGTTGACAGACGAGCACCACGCTCTTGGCGAAGTTCGGGTCGGCCATACCGGGCCACGCGAGCAGCAAACTGCCAGACGGAATGAACGCAGTCATGCAAAAAGCCTAGCAGGATGCGCGCGCGCGTCACGCCGCCGCGCCGATTCGAGAGCGATCTACTCGGGCGAAGGGCGGCGCGGCGGCGGAGCGAGCGAACCCAGGTCGCCGCTGCGGACCTCTTGCACCTTGAAATCGCGGTTCAGTAGGACCATGACGCCGCGAACACGGCCGCGATCGTCGCCAAAACCCAACGACGGTAAAACGGGCGAATCGTCGAGCGTCACGCTCGCGGAAATCCCGAGCCGCACTTCGCCATCGTGGGCCCACACGAGCGCCGCGCCACCTTGCGCGAGCTCCCACACAGCCGTCGGAGCACCCAGCGCCGCAAACACGGCCGTCGCTTCGGAACCGATGGCAAAACGCTCGAGCGCGCCCGCGGGGATGGGTTCCTCGTAACGGACCCGATTCCACTGCCCCTGCACACAACCCGCGAGCAGAAGGGGCAGAACGGCGCCGAGCGCCCCAACCATCGCCCATCCGCGAAGGGTCACGGCTGCATCCCTTCGCGCTTCGCGTCCGCTTTGCGCATCGACTTTTCGCTGTGAACGTCGCTCCACGGCAGCGCGTACTTCGTGCGGTGGCTCGCGAACGTCGCCGCGACGTGGGTCAAGCGGTCCTCTTCATCAAAAAACACCCACACGCGGTCGGAGCGGCGGTCGACGTGCCCCATGTTGAACACGATCAGCACGAGCGCCGCGACCTTCGTTTTTTGCGCGTCGTAGCGGTACGCGGAGCGCCGACCAATCGGCACAACGTCCGTAGGAGCGCCAAGCACGGCCACCACTTGCGCGGCAGTGCTGACCCCCGGTTCGAGCGCGCGGACCGCGGTGGGATCGAGGGGCTCGTTCTCGCTCATCCTCCCGAGGGTGCAGGCGGGCGCGACACTCAGCGCGAGCATGAGTGCAAAACCGCGCAGGGCGGGGAGCAGACGGTGTTGGGTAGTCATGGTGCGGACAGGACGTTCAGGACCACTTGAAGAGTGCCGTCGGGTCGGGACGGTGGCCCGCACAGCGTACGACGGGTTGTGGGGGGTACTTCGCAAAACGCGGATCGGTAGCCGCGAGCCCGCACAGGTAAAAAGTGGACCCGCGCGCCGATTCGACGACGCGCACGTGCGCGCAGACGGGGCACAGGCCGCGGTGTCCGGGCCGATTGCTGGCGGAAGGCGCGGAGGACGTCACGGCGACGACCGCGCGAGGAGGAAAAGCCCCTCGAGGTGGGGTGTGTGCGGAAACATGTCGACGAGGCCCGCTTGCTCCACACGGTACCCCGCTCGCTGAAGGGCTTCCAGGTCGCGCGCGGCGGCGTTCAGGTTGCAGGAGACGAGGACCAGGAACGGGGCACCCAACTCGGCCAAATGGAGGGGTAATTTTGGGCCCAAGCCGACGCGCGGTGGATCCAGCACGACCATACGCGGCTCGCCGAGGCCCAGCGCCTGTCGGTCGGCCACCATCTGTGGAACGTCGCCTTCGAAATAGCGTGCATGCACGATGCCATTGGCGCGCGCATTGGCGCGGGCATCCTCCACGGCGCTGCCGACAAGCTCCAACCCGACCACGTCGTCGTAAAGATCGGCGAGCACCAGCCCAATCGCGCCGCCGCCGCTATAGAGGTCGAATAGCGTGCCACCCGCGGCGCCATCCCGCGCCTGGATCCAGCTTCGCAGCCGCTCGAAAAGCACTTCCGCCTGGTGGGTGTTCGTTTGGAAGAAGCTGCCCGCGGAGATCCTGAACCTGCGGCCGAGCAGCACCTCTTCCACGACACCCGTTCCAAGGTGCACGTGCTCGCGCTCGCCCACCGCCACCGTCGCGCGGCGGGTTGTCACGTTTTGCACGAGGGCCGTGATCGACGGGACCCGCGCACACAGGTCGCGCACGAAGGGCAGCCAACCCGGCGTGTCGTCCGCCGCGGTCACCAGGTTGACGAGCAAACCGCCCGCACGCGGCGCGCGCACCACGAGGTGGCGCAGGAAACCCCTGTGTTCGATGGGGTCCCAGGCGGGAAGGTTGTGTTCGCGTGCGAGGTCGCGCGCCGCCCCCAGGAGGTCCCCCACACCGACGTGGGCGAGGGCACAGGTGGAAAGGTCGAGAACCTTGTCGTGGCGTCCGCGTGCAAACAGTCCAAGCGAAAAATCCGCGGGTGTGTCGTCCGCTTCGCCCCGCGTGCGCCAGCGGCGCGCGCAGAACGTGAAATCCATCTTGTTGCGGTAGTGGAACGGCTGGGCCGCTGGAATCACTTTGCTCCACCCGGACGTGACCTCGTCCAGCGCCTGCGCGTACGCTGCGAGCGCGCGCCGTGCTCCCGCTTCCTTGTGCGCCAACTGAGCCGTTGCGCTGAGCTCTTGGAAGCTGCAGCCGCCGCACTCCGCCGTGTGTGGACAGCGCGTGTGGACCTCGTCCACGCTCGGCGCGAGCACCTCGAGCGCCTCCGCATCCACACGATCCTTGCGGCGGCGCAGCACACGTGCGGCAACGCGCGCGCCCGGGAGAATGGGCGGTCCGCCGTTCGAGCGCGCCACTCGCACGCGAAAATTACCCACCCGGCCAATCGCCGCTCCGCGGTCATCGAAGCCGGAGAGCTCGACCTCGACGGGATCGTCCCGCCGCGGCTTGCGACCAACCCCCGCGAACACGGAGGTTTCCTGTGCGCCGTCCGCTTGCATGCACGAAGCGTAACGCGGCCAGCGCGGCGCAGCGCGCCGAAAGCGCGCAACTTGGGTTCAGCCCGCGGGCGGCCCGGTTCGACGCGCAACGTCCGCCGCGAACAGGTCTTGATCCATGCGCGGATCACGGCGGTGGTCGCCTGCGGTGTTTTCGAAACGGTGCCCCGCGCGCGCCAACGCTGTGTACGTCGCTACGGCCACGGACGCCGCGAGGTTGAGCGAACGCACTTGCTTGCGAATCGGAATCAAAACCCGCCGTTGTGGGTAGCGCGCGAGCAGCGTCGGGGGCAGTCCGTCGGCTTCCCGACCAAAAACCAGGATGTCGTCGGCCTCAAACGGCACGTCGAAGAGCGCAGTGCCGCCGCGGGAACTGAAGAGGTGGATGCGTTCGCCGAGGGGGCGCGCGGACGTGGCCTCGAGGGCGGCGACTGCGAAGTCCCAATCCGGGTGCACACACAGGTCGACGAGCGGCCAGTAGTCGAGCCCCGCGCGCTTCAGATAACGGTCTTCGAGCGAATAACCGAGCGGTTCGACGAGGTGCAACGCCACGCCGGTTGCGGCGGCGGTGCGCGCCACACAACCCGTGTTGTGCGGGATCTCGGGATGGACAAGGACGATGTGCACGTGAAGCTCCGCTTCGCAGTCTAGCCCGGATTATTCATCAGGTTTTCGAGCGGACGGCCCAACCGGCGGCCTTCGGCCGTCTTTCGCCGCCTTTCACCCTCGGGCGGCTCTTTGCGACCACGGGCGTCCTCGTTGACCTGTTCAAGATCGACTGCGGGTCCCGCGGCCGCAAAGCACCACCAGGCGACGACTTGGGCTGGTCTGCTCGAAAACCTGAGTAGAGTCGAGGATGGGCGCGGTGGCAGCCCCGCAGCGTGCGGTTGAGCCGGTTGCGGACCTGAGGCCAGGGTGCAACGACCCCGGATCCCAGTATCCCGCGCACGTGTTCTTTCACGCGCGCGACCGCTTTCTTCGAAGGTTGAGCACCCAGGTAAGTGTGCCCGTCCTTGCGGTATACGAGGGTGCCGAAGGTGTAGCCAAGGAAGTCAAAGGACTCGCTACGGGCTTGGCACAGACGGG
>JBBRWC010000119.1:0-12267 GCA_038246255.1 Planctomycetota bacterium | reverse complement strand
TTACCAGCTTTTCGCTTTGCGTGAGTATAACATTGAGCGCACGCTTTGGCCGCTCGGCGAACTAACCAAACCCCAGGTCCTTGAGTTGGACGAGCGCGCCGCGCTGCGCACCGCAAAAAAGGCCGATAGCCAAGAGATCTGTTTTGTGCCCGGCAACGACTACCGCCGCTTGTTGGCCGAGCGCGGCGTCGAGTTCCGCCCGGGGCCGATGGTCGACACGGCAGGCCGCGCGCTCGGCACCCACGACGGGATCGAGCGCTACACCATCGGCCAACGCCGCGGTTTGGGGATTGCGACGGGTACGCCGATGTACGTCGTCGATCTGCTCGTCGACTCCGCCACCGTCGTGCTGGGGCCCGTTGATGCCTGCGCGAGCCGCTGGCTCGAGCTCGACGGTATCAACTGGATCGGTGTTGATGCACCCGCGAGCGGCCATCTGGAAGCCGACGTGCAAGTGCGCTACCACCACAGCGCCGCACCCGCGGACGTGCACGTGAGTGGCGCGCGCGTGCGGGTGGAGTTCAAGTCGCCCCAACTCGCCGTCGCCGCGGGTCAGGGTGCGGCGCTCTACCGCGGCGATCGCCTGATCGGCGGTGGTTGGATCGCGCGCGCCGAGCGCCCGCCGCGTGTGGCGCCGAATGCTTCTGAGCCGAGTGCGCGCGAGCCGGGGGCCGCGCCCGCGCCTTGAGCGTGCCCGCGCCTGCTCGGCGGTACGCGCTTGGCGGGCGGTACGCGCTTGGCGGGCGGTACGCGCTTGGCGGGCTGCTGCTCGCCCTCGCCGCCCTGGCGTCCCTGCCTGTGTTCCCGCGCGGCGCGCCGTTGCTGCCGCCGCGCCACGTTGTCCTCCTCGACCTGTCGGCCAGCCTGCGCCGGCCGCGGCCCGAACTCGGGGCGTGGCACCGTGGGTTGCTGGCCGACGAGGTGGCACGCGCGCGCGAAGCGGGCGCCGAACTCGTTGTCGCGAGCTTCGGTGCGCACGTGCGTCCGCTCTTTGGACCGGGCGACCCACGCGCGTTTGGCCGGATCCTCGACGGCGGCGGCGCCGAACCGTTTGACGCGCGCCTTCCAGCGAGCGCCGAGCTCGCGAGCGACATCGAACACGCGCTGGAATTCGCCCGTTCGCGCCTTGCTGGCGACGGGCGCGCACCGGGACGGCTCGCGGTCGCGAGCGACGGTCGCGCGAGCGGCGCGGATCCCCGCCCCGCGCTCGCGCGTTTGCGTGTGGCGTCCGCACAGTGGTGGGAGCCCCCCGCACCGACGCGGGCCGACGCGGCCGTGCTCGGGCTGGCGCTCCCGAAAACCCCTCCGCCGGGTGCGCCGGTGATGCTCGCTGTGGAGCTCGGTTTGACGGCGCCCGCCGCGCGCTGGCCCGCGGCGATCGAACTCGACGTCGAATGGGGCGCGGGGTCATCCGCGGCCCGCCACCGCATCCGTGTCGCGGTCCCCGAGGCCACGGAGTCGGCCGAACTCGTCGCCGGCAGCGCCCACGCGCGCTGGAGCATCGGAATCGACCTGGGACCCGCCCCGCGGGAGGCGATGCCGGTGCGCGTCACCGCGCTCCTTGCTCCCGGCGATGGCCCCGACGCGTTTGCGGAGAACGACGCGCGCACAGACACCGTTTCGGCCGGCGGTCTAGCGCGCGCCGCGCTCGTCGCGCGGGCCGGAATGCGCGCGCAACTGGGGGGTTGGGGCGAGCCCGCGGCGCTGGCCGAGCTCGGGCTCGCCGCACGCTGGGTGGCCGCCGCGGACTTGCCCGCCGCGCTCGCCGACACGGACCTCGTCGCGACGTTTGGTGTGGGTCCCGCGGAGCTTGGCTCGGCCGCGCTGTGCGCCTGGATCGACGGTGGCGGTGGGTGGCTCGGTTTTTTCGACGCGACGTTCCTCGCGCTCGCCCCCGCGCCGCCCGAGCGCCCGCCCCGCGACGTCGTGCTGTTGATGGACGGCTCGGG
Source organism: Planctomycetota bacterium (assembly GCA_038246255.1). Taxonomy (GTDB): domain Bacteria; phylum Planctomycetota; class UBA1135; order UBA1135; genus RI-242. Next base: position 10,318 of record JBBRWC010000119.1, on the reverse strand, counting down.
GAGCATGGCCGGCGAGCCCGTCACGGCTCTTGAGCGCGCCGCGCTGGCAGTCCTCGACGCCGTTCCCGCCGGCGACCGCGTGCTCGTCCAGTTTTTCACCGGACGGCTGTTCGGAGCGCTCGAACTCGATGGCGCGGACCGCGCGCGCGCGGCGCGACGGTTGCTCGGCGCGCGCCCACCCAGCGGCCCCACTGCGCTGCTCGCCGCCGTCGAGCAGTTCGCGGCGGAGCGTCAGTCCGTTGCACGGCCCGCGCTCGCGTTCCTGATGACCGACGGACGCGAAGAGGGCGACCCACCGCGTGCGTCGGAACGCGCGGCGGAGGTCGTGAAGACACTCCAGGGGCTCGACGTGGAGCTCATCGCTATCGCCCTCGGACCGGACCGCCTGATCGGGCCCCTCGAGCGGCTCGCCCCCGGACGTGTGCTCGAGTTCGCGGACGAGGAACTCGCACGTCTACCCACATCCGTGCGCGAGGAAGTGGTGGCGGAGCGTTTTGACGGCCGGGGTGTGGCGCTCGAGTGGGTGGCCGGTGGGCCGCTCGCCGCGCGCGTGCGTGGGGACGGGCCACCACCCGGTCCGCTCCAGCGCCACGTCCTCGCGCGCACCACATCGGGTGCCGAGGTGTTTCTCGTGGGCCAGCCGCGGCTGAATGGCGGCGCGCCGGACGACGCAGCACCTCCCGCGCCGTTTGGTGCTATTGCGCGGCGCGGAGCTGGCCGCGTCGCGACCTTCGCCGGCGGGCCGTTCGAGGGCTTTGCTCCACCCGCGGCCTTCGCGCCCGCTGTTTTTGCGCGCCTTTTGGGTTTCCTCGCGGAACGTCCCCGCACGCAGCTTTCCGCGCAGCTCGAAGGCGACGCCGAGGGGCGGCCGCGAATCGTCCTGCGGGGTGTCCCGACCGGCGCCGCCCCTGTGATCGACGCCGCGCTGCGCGACCCGGATTCCGGCCGCGAGCTCGCCCGCGTGGTGCTGCGACCCGGCCCGAGCCCCTTCGCGCTCGAGCGCCGCGAGGCCGACTGGCCCGCGATCGACGTGCCCCCCGGCCGCGCGGTGCGTCTGGACGTGCCCACCGACGCCCTGGGCCAGGGGTCCGGGCCTGCGCCGTACCTGGGCCTCTTGGCGCCGCTCGCCGCCGAGGTGCACCCGTTCGGGGCCCGCGCGCGGGTCGGCCCTGGGGACCTGCCGACGGCTGCGCCGCCCGCCGAGCGCCCCCGGGGCCCGCACCCCTTGGCGCCCTGGTTGCTCGGCGTCGGCCTGCTGATGGGCGCGAGCGGGGTCCTGTCGCAGGTGCGGGAGCCCCGCGGGTCGGCGATCAAGGGGCGGCCGGGCGCGCTCCGATGAAGCTGCGCGGGGGTGGACCCCCCGTTCGATCGACCCGGAGGAGACCCGCCATGCAACGTTCCACCCGCCTCGCCCTCGCCCTCTTCACCCTTGCCCTCGTCACCGGGTGCGGTTCGACCCGCGACGCTCGCGAAGGCAAACCCAGCGCCGCCAACTGGCTTACACCGTCGCCGCTGCTCGAGCAGCAGATGGTCGATGAAGCCGCGCGCCTGCCCTGGACACGGGGCATCGAGCGCATTGAACAGATCCGCTGGTTCGCGTCCATCGGCGAGCCCGCTTACGAAACGCTGCTCGAGCTGTCCGCCGATCCGCGCGACGACGTCGCGGCTGCAGCGCTCTCCGCACTCGGCGCGACCGGCGACCGGCGCCTCGTCGAGCACATCCGCACCGCCGACAGCCAGTCGGGCGCGCGCGGCCGTGACTTGCGCCTTGAGCGCGCGCGTACGCTGCTCCGCCTCGGCGATTGGAGCGAGGTTCCGGTGCTGATCGAAGGCCTGGGCGACTCCCGCGTGTACACCCGCGCGCTCGCCATCCAAGCGCTGCAAGAGGCCTCGGGCGAAAGCCACGGCTTCGACCCGCGCGGGGACGACGGGTCGCGCGAGAAGTCGCTCGAGCGTTGGAAGCGCTGGTGGCTCGCGCGCACGGGCGACCCGATCCGCAACTCGGCGGAGCCCGCGTCCCTAGGCTGAACGGCGAGTTTCGGCGTCCTTCGGCGCGCTGCGCGGGGGATCAATCCCGTTGGAGTGATTTCACCAGCGCGCGAAAGCGCGGTTCGTCGCGCAGGCTCGCGAGGTGCTCGTCCGACGCAAGGTGCGCCGAGTCCAAGTACCCGAGCTTCGCGGCGCGCTCGAGCGCCGCGAGCGCCGCTTCCCGTTCGCCCACCAGCGCGAGGGAGCACGCGAGGTTGTAGTGGTTCGTCGGCTCCTCGGGCATCAACCGCACGAGTCGGCGGTCGAGCGCAAGGGCTTCGGCATGGCGCCCGAGTTCCGTCAGGACCTGGGCGCGCTCGAACAGGGCGTCCATGTTGTCGGGCTGGCGCTCGAGGGCGTGTCCGAGAAAGCGCGCCAAGAACTCCTGACCCAAGCGCTCAAAACGCGCCCGCAGCGGGGCGTCCAGGGGCAGCGAATCGAGCGTCACGGGGCCAGGGTAACGAAGTCCGTCCCGCGCTGGGGGGGCCTGCATGGCCCGGGGAGGGTCGTGGGATGCGCTGTCGTGCTCCGACGGACCTTGCGGTCCGCGCCCCCGTGTATCCCCGCCGGGTCCGGCGGCTAAATGGGGATGGCGCCCCGCGCAGGCGGGCGACAGGGGCGCCGTGCGCTAACTTCGTCGAGCAACGATTCGCGCTCGGCGAATGCTTCGAGTTCCGAGCGCGCCGCTCCCCTCCCCGCGGCCAACTGCCGCCGACCCGTTGGGCCCAGGCCCGTCGCGCCCCATGGAAATCCGCTTCTGCGACATCTGCAACGAGTCGGTACCCGCCGCGGACCTCGCACTCGGGCGTGCGTTCGAGCGCAACGGACGTGTGGTCTGCGCGCCCTGTGACCTCGCGATGAGTTCGAGCCGGCCTGCCGAGTCGGTGCTGCCGGGTGGGGCGGTGCTGCCGGGGGGAGTGGGGCTGCCGGGGGGAGTGGGGGTGTCAACCACCGCTGCGGGATCGAGCGCGACGGGCGCCCTCGCTGTGTCGCGGGGCGAAGGCGGTGTCGCCGCCGTGTTGGCTGCGGTGGCGCTGATCGGCGTAGGAGCGGTGGCGTACCTCGCGCGGCTCGAGGTCGACCGCGCGGTGGGGCGCGAAGCGTCCCAACGGGGGCTGCTTGCGCAGGCGATCGAGCGCGGGCGCTCGGAGAGTGCGGCCCATGTGGCGGTGCAAGAGCAATCGGCGCGTGCGGCGCTGGACGAACTGCGCGCGCGGGATGCGGAGCGCGCTGCGGCGCTGGCGGGGTTGAATGGGTCGCTCGCAGCGCTCGAAGCGTCGCTTGCGCAGGTTGCGAGCGAACTCGCCCGCGTCGGGGGCGAAGTTGCGCAGCGGGACGAACAAAGCACGGGCGACGACACACCGGAGCGCATGGAGCGCCTCGAGGGCAAGCTCGCCCAGGTGCAGGCGGATCTTGGGATCATGGCGCGCTCCCTGCTGGACTCGCTGGAGAAAGGCGAAGGTCAAGGCGACGCGGCTGACGTTGCGCCCGCGCCCGTGGCCGCGGCGTTCACCGAGCACCTTGCGGGGCTCGCGAGCGAGGACCCGCTCGTGCGCTGGTCGGCGATCGAGGCGCTGGGTGCGACCGGCGATCCGGCTGCGGCCGAACCGCTGATCGCGCTGCTCGCGGACGAGGACCTGTTCGTGCGCATGGCGGCCGCGCGGGTGCTCGGCGAACTGCACAGCGCAAGCGCGGTGCCGCCGCTGATCGACGCGCTCGAAGACGGGGAAGTGAGCGTGCGGGAGGCCGCGCTCATCGCCCTGCGGAACCTGACCGGGCGCAACATCCCGTTTGACCCGGCGGGCTCGACCGCCGAGCGCGGCCGCCAGGTGGGGGAATGGCGCGAGTGGTGGCGGCGCAACGGCGGCCTCGCGCGGACGGGAGGCTGATTTTAGGGCCCCGGAGTCCGGCAGCCGTCTGCACGGGCGCCGCGCCGCTTGAGGACCCCGGGCGGCGACGCTAACCTCCTGCGCCCCCCCCAACAGCCGCGAACCCCCGCGGCGCGCCCCGATCCGGGGCCCGGGCGCGACCATGAGCACCGTTCCGCGCAAGCTGACCATCGTCGGAGCCGGGTACGTCGGCATGACCGCGGCCCACCTCGCCGCCCAGCAGGATCTGGCGTCGCAGATCGTGCTGCTCGACGTGCTCGCCGGGCGCGCGGAGGGCCTGGCGCTGGACCTCACCCAGGCCGGTGCCATCGAGGGATTCGGCGCGCGCATCACGGGCGGCAAGGATCCCGCGCTCGCCGCCGACTCCGACCTCGTGATCGTCACGGCGGGGCGCCCGCGCAAGCCGGGCATGAGCCGTTCGGACCTGCTCGAAGTCAACGGCCGCATCGTCGCCGAGGTCGCGACCTGGCTGCGGACCAACTCGCCCGACGCGATCGTGATCGTGGTGACCAATCCGCTCGATTCGATGCTCGGGCTGATGCGGCGGCGCCTCGGTTTTTCGACCCAACGCGTGATCGGCATGGCGGGAGCGCTCGACGCGGCGCGCTTGTGCGGATTTCTCGCGCGCGAACTCAACGCGAGCATCCAGGACGTGGATGCGATGGTCCTTGGCGCCCATGGGGACTCGATGGTGCCCCTGTGTGGATCCACGACGGTGGCCGGTGTGCCGATCAAACAACTGCTCGGCGCGGACAAGATCGAATCCGCCGTCGAGCGCACCCGCCACGGCGGCGCACAGATCGTCAAACTGCTGGAAACCGGCAGCGCGTTTTTTGCGCCCGCCGCCGGTGCCGTGATGATGGCGGCCTCGATCCTATTGGACCAGCGCCGTCTGATCGCGTGCACCGTCGAGCTCAACGGCGAATACGGGATCGAAGGACTGCCGATTGGCGTGCCCTGCATCCTCGGCCGCCACGGTGTGGAGCGCATCGTCGAGCTGCCCCTCGACACCGAGGCACGCATCGGCTTGAACAAGACCGCCGGCGAAGTGCAGCGCGACATCGACGCGCTGCGCGATCGCGGCCTTTGGTGACCGCATGACCCAAGCGACGATGACCCACCGCACCGAGTCCGATTCCTTTGGCCCGATCGAAGTCCCGGGCGACCGCCTGTGGGGCGCGCAAACCGAGCGCTCGCGGCAAAACTTCAAGATCGGCAGCCAGCGTTTCGGGCGCGAGTTCATCCGCGCCCTCGGCATCGTCAAGCTATGCGCCGCGAAGGCGAACATCGAGCTCGGCGAACTCGGCATGCTGGACGCGAACCAGCAGGAAGCGCTCCTGTCGGCGGCCCAGGAGGTCGTCGATGGCCGCTGGGACGAACATTTTCCCCTGGTTGTCTGGCAAACCGGGTCCGGCACGCAGACAAACATGAACGCCAACGAGGTCATCTCGAACCGCGCGATTGCGGTGCTCGGCGGCGAACTGGGCTCCAAGAAGCCGATCCACCCCAATGACCACGTCAACTGCTCGCAAAGCTCCAACGACGTGTTTCCGACGGCGATGCACGTCGCCGCCGCCGAGTGTGTTCACGAGCGCCTCCTGCCCGCGCTCGCGCAGTTGGCGACGGAGTTCTAAGCCAAAGCGACCGCGTGGCGGGACGTCGTCAAGATCGGCCGCACGCACCTCCAGGACGCCACGCCCTTGACCGTCGGGCAGGAGTTTTCGGGGTACGTCACGCAGCTCGTCGATGCGCAGCGCGCGATCCAGCGTGGTGTCGAGCCGGTGTGCGAACTCGCCCTCGGCGGCACCGCGGTCGGCACGGGCCTCAACACCCATCCCAACTACGCGCAGCTGGCCGCGAAGCGCATCGCGGAACTGACGGGGTTGCCGTTCAAAAGCGCGCCCAACAAGTTTGCGGCGCTCGCGAGCCACGACGGGCTCGTCGGCCTGTCGGGGGCCTTGCGCCAGTGCGCGATGGCGCTGATGAAGATCGCCAACGACATCCGCTGGCTCGGGTCCGGGCCGCGCTGCGGGCTCGGCGAGCTGAAGCTGCCCGAGAACGAGCCCGGTAGCTCGATCATGCCCGGCAAGGTCAACCCGACCCAGTGCGAGGCGTTGACGATGGTGTGTGTGCAGGTGTTTGGCAACGACGCCGCCGTCGCGTTCGCGGGCAGCCAGGGCAACTTCGAGCTCAACGTCTACAAGCCGGTGATCGTGCACAACGTGCTCGAATCGATCGCGCTGCTCGCCGACGCGTGCGATTCGTTCCGCGAGAACTGCATCGCGGGGCTTGAACTGGATGCGGAGCGCGTCGAGTCGCTGATGCGCCAGTCGCTGATGCTCGTGACGGCTCTGAACCGCCACATCGGCTACGACAACGCCGCGAAGGTCGCCAAAAAAGCGTACCAGGACAAAACGACGCTGCGCGAGGCCGTGGTCGCTCTCGGGCTGATGACCGGCGCGGCGTTCGACGGCGCCGTCGACCCCTCGACGATGGTGGGGCCCCGCAAGGGCTGACCGGCCGCGAGCGCGGGCCTCCAGGCCCGCCTTGGGCCGACCTGCGAACTCGACGGAGCGCCGGGCTCGCTCCAGGGCGGGCCCGAAGGCCGGCGTTCCTGGCCGGCTGCGGTTCCGCCCTGGTCTGCGCTGGCGGAGGACGCGGTTCGGCGCTAGACTCCTCGCCCTTCCGCGAAAGCCGAGCCATGAAGACCAACATCCGCAGTTCGAAAAAGAAGCACGCCAAGCAGACCGGCTACCGCACACGCCAGAAGACGAAGGGCGGTCGCAAGACGAACGCCCGCCAGCGCGCGCGCCACGGCAACTTCTGATCCCGGCCCGGGCCCGGGGCTAACGAACCCGACGCGTCAGCGCGGCCATGACCCTATCGTGGCCACGCGTTTGATGCCCGCGAAGGATGCGCATCACAGGTGAACCGCAGAAGTCCGCGTCGTCTGGTCAGGGCCGCGGGATGAAGGGGCGTGCCAAGGTCAGGTCCTGGCTTTGGTAGGAGGCGCCGGGGCGGCCCTCGCCGTACAGGCGATCGGGGCGTCCGCGCGTGCGGTAAAAGCGCAGGCGGAAAAACACCTGCCCGTCTTCGACGAGAAAGGGCACGTCGTGCGCGCGCACTTCCAGCACGGCGGGAGTGCCGTTGCCGGTGGGGACGCCGTTCTCTTCGCGCCATCCGAAGCCGTTGTCGAAGAAACCCGCGTAGTTGTTGCGCAGCTCGCCAAAACCCACGTCGACCGGCAGCATCTCGGCCGCGAGGTGCGGCGGCACGCGCAACCGCTCGCGACTCGCGAAAATGTAGAAGCGCCCCGGGTCCAGCACGCACGCACCCTGGGTCGCGTGCATGGACTCCCAAAAATCGAAGGTGTCGTGGACACCCTCGCCGGAGAACTCGAGGACCTTCGTGTGCAGGGCAGCGCGCCACCCCGCGGGGCGCCGCCCCTCGAGGCCAACACGCAGTTCGAGCGCACCTTGCTCGTCGAAGCGCATTTCGTCCAATGCGAGCGGCCGATCGCCTTCAAAACACAGGGGCGTCCGCGCGTACACCTCGCGCAGCTCTTCCCGCGACAGCGCCGGTTCCCCGACCTGCAATCGCAGTTGGACAAGGCGATCGCCGCGGCCGAGGCGCACGGGGAACGAAAGGGGCACGATCTCGAGCCACAGCGGGCCGCGGTACCCAGGCGGTGTTTCGTCGAAGCGCGGATGTCCCGGAACGAGCACCCGACAAAAGAGGTCGCAGCGGCCGCTTGTCGAGCGCGGATTAAAACGCGCGACGACACCGGGCGGCAGTTCGAGCTCCTCCTCGAGCCGCACGAGGTAAATCTGCCCGCGCTTCAGCACAGCGCCCAACGGCGCAAGCTCGCCGCGGGTCAGGGCGAGCTCGCTCAAGCGCTGCTCCACCGTGACGCGCTCCGGCAGAAAGCCACAGCGCAGGCTGGCGATGTCGTCCCCAAGCCGCAGGTCGAAACTCGCGGGCTGGACTTGGCGCGCGTGGATGGCGGGTGCCCCCGGGCGGACGCGGATCGCCGAGCCGAGAAGCGCTTTGAGTTCGCGGTCGACCAGGATTCCGACACCCCCGTCGGCGGCGGTGGGGGCAAGCGGGGAGGCACGGGGCATATCCGCGGGGGCTCGCGGAGTGCCGTGGTCCGGGGTCGTGGGAGCTGGGCTGGGGGCGGCCGGACGTCGCATGGATCCATGGTGACGCGGCGGAGCGAGCGGCGAAAGGGGCGCTGCCACCCATATGGCCGCGCGCACGCTCCGCCGCTACACTTCTCGCCCTTCGCGCCCCCCGACAGCCGGGGCACCGCGGCGCCGCGCGCGCTCGTGTGGCCCCGCGCGCGCCCGCAACGCCGTTTTACTGCCGCCATCCTTTCGCGATGAACATCCACGAATTCCAGGCCAAGGGTTTGCTCGCCCGCTATGGCGTGCCCGTGCCCGAGGGCCGCGAGTGCACCCGACCCGAAGAGGCGGCCGCGGCGTTCAGCGCTCTGGGCAGCCCCGTTGCCGTCGTGAAAGCCCAGATCCACGCCGGCGGCCGCGGCAAGGCGGGGGGTGTCAAGCTCGTCAAGAGCGCGTCCGAGGCCGAGGCCGTCGCACGCGAACTGATCGGCAAGACGCTGGTCACGCACCAAACCGGCCCCGGCGGGCAAAGAGTCCGCCGTCTGTGGGTCGAGAAGGGCTCCGCGATCGCGAAGGAGTACTACCTCGGCATCGTCGTCGACCGCGCCGCGGGCGGGCCGGTGATGATGGCGTCGAGCGAAGGGGGCATGGACATCGAAGAGGTGGCCGCCAAGACCCCCGAGAAAATCCTCAAAGCGCCGTTCGGGTCCAAAGGTGACCTTGCGGCCGCGGATGCGGAGCGGCTTGCCAAGGGCATGGGCTTGCCCGCGGCGCTGGTGCAAAAGGGCGTCGAGTTCATGCAAAAGCTCGCGCGCGCGTTCACTGAGCTCGACTGCTCGCTGATGGAGATCAACCCGCTCGTCGAAACGAAGGACGGGGCCTTGATCGCGCTCGACGCAAAGATCAACTTCGATTCGAACGCCCTGTGGCGCCACGCGGACGTCGTCGCGCTGCGCGACCTCCACGAAGAAGATCCGAAGGAAGTCGAAGCGAGCAAGTTCGACCTCTCCTACATCGCCCTCGACGGCAACATTGGCTGCATGGTGAATGGCGCGGGGCTTGCGATGGCAACGATGGACGTCATCAAGCTCGCCGGCGGTGAACCCGCGAACTTCCTCGACGTGGGTGGTGGCGCGACAAAGGAGAAGGTCAAGGAAGCCTTCAAGATCCTGCTTTCGGACGCGCAGGTGAAAGGGGTGCTCGTCAACATCTTCGGCGGCATCATGAAGTGCGACGTGATCGCCGACGGTGTCATCGGCGCGGTCAAGGAAATCGCGCTCAAGGTGCCCCTCGTCGTGCGCCTTGAAGGGACCAACGTCGAAAAGGGCAAGTCGATGCTCGAACAATCGGGATTGCCGATCATCACCGCGTCCAACCTGGACGAAGCCGCCAAGAAGATCGTCGCCGCGCTGAAGCGCTGAACCACCGCGGCGTCGCGCCGAATCAACGCGCGCAAGCGCTGAATCAACGGGAACACCATGAGCGTCTGGGTCGACAAAAACACGAAGGTCATCTGTCAGGGCTTCACCGGCAAGACGGGCACTTTCCACTCCGAACAGGCCATCGCCTACGGGACGAAGATGGTGGGTGGCGTGACCCCGAAGAAGGGCGGCACCACGCATCTCGGCCTGCCGGTGTTCGATACCGTCGCCGACGCTGTGAGGGCGACCGGTGCGACGGCGAGCGCGGTCTACGTGCCGCCGCCGTTTGCCGCCGCGGCGATCATCGAGGCGGTCGAGGCGGGCATCCAACTCGTCGTCACGATCACCGAGGGCATTCCGGTGCTCGACATGGTGCGTGTACGCGAGTTCATGGCCGGCAAGCGCGCGCGTCTGATCGGGCCGAACTGCCCGGGCATCATCACGCCCGACCAATGCAAGATTGGGATCATGCCCGGTTACATCCACAAAGCGGGTCGCGTCGGTGTGGTGTCGCGCTCCGGCACGCTGACGTACGAAGCTGTGTGGCAGCTCACGAGCCGCGGCATCGGCCAGTCCACGTGTATTGGGATCGGCGGTGACCCGATCAACGGCACGAACTTCATCGATTGCCTCGAGGCGTTCAACAAGGACCCGGGCACCGATGCGATCGTCATGATCGGCGAGATCGGCGGCAGCGCCGAGGAAGAGGCCGCGGATTACATCGCTGCGCACGTGAAGAAGCCGATGGTCGGTTTCATCGCGGGAGAAACCGCGCCCCCTGGCCGGCGCATGGGCCACGCGGGTGCGATCATCTCCGGTGGCAAGGGCACCGCCGCGGAGAAGGTGGCGGCGCTCA
>JBBRWC010000118.1:0-12298 GCA_038246255.1 Planctomycetota bacterium | reverse complement strand
GCTGGCGCCGGGCGCCGAGGAACAACCGGGTTCTATCCGACTCTGTCTTCTGGCGAGCGGCAGCGGGCCCGGGGCCACGTTGTTCGCGCATCCCGACCCGCTCGGCGACGGGGGCACGTTCTTGCTGCTCGGCACACTTCCCGAGCGCGCGCGGGCGCCCAAGCGTCGGGAACTCGCGCTCGTGATCGACCGTTCGGGGTCGATGGCGGGTGAAAAGTTCGAGCAGGTGCGCGGCGCTGCCATCGAGGCGCTGCGCAGCTTGCGCACCGACGAAACCTTCCAGTTGGTCGTTTTTTCGGGGTCGGTTGACACATTTACGGACGGGGCGCAAGCGGCGGAACCCGCGCGGATCGAAGCGGCGTGTCAGTGGCTCCTCGAGCTCAAACCCGGCGGTGGAACGAATATCAGCGACGCGCTCGCAACGGTGCTGCGCGAGACTCCCGATCCTGTCGTTTTGCCCCTCGTCGTCTTGCTCACCGACGGACAACCCACGGTCGGCCTGCGCGACGAAGCCGCGCTGACGGCGGCGGCGCAGCAGTTGAACGTTCACGGGCGGCGCATCCACCTGTTGGGTGTGGGCCACGACGTGAATGCACCGCTGCTCGACCAACTCGCCCATGCGAGCGCAGGCACGAGCCAGTTTGCGCACCCGGGAGAGGACGCGGGCGCCGCATTCTTGCACCTTGCGTCGCGGCTTTCGCTGCCGCGCTTCACGGGCATCGCGATCGAGGCCATCGGCGCGGATGGCGCGCTCGATGTCGCGGCGATCCGCGAGCGTGTGCCGGAGGTGATCGAGGACGCCTACGAGGGTGAGCAAACCGTACTCCTAGGCCGCTATCGGAAAGGCGCGACGCGCTTGGGGTTCAGGGTCGCGGGTGAGCTCGACGGCGAGCCGCTCATTTCACGCTTCGAGTTCGACATCTCAGGCGCGGCGCTCGAGAACGCGTTTGTCTCACGGTTATGGGCTCAACGGCGCATCGCTGCCCTGGTCGACCACGTTCGGCGGCAGGGAGCTGGGACGGGCGCCGCCGCGGCGCTTTCCGCGGAGCTCGTCGAGGAAGTGCGTATGCTCTCCCAGCGCTGGGGCATCCTTAGCGAGTACACGGCGTTTCTCGCCCTCGAGGGCACGGACCTCGCCAACGAAATGGTGAACCGCACGGCCCTGTCGTCTTCGCTTCTGAACCGCGCCCAGCGCACACGCACCGGCGCCGCAGGTGTCGTGCAGTCGGTCAACCAGACCCGTTGGAGGCGCGGGCACCGCGTCGACCGCCTCAACCGTTTCCTGGACGAACAGTTGCGCGAGAACACGGTCACGCGTGTGCAGCACGTCGGCGAACGGGCATTTTTCCTGCGCGGGGGCAAGTGGGTCGACACCCGGTTGTTCGAGGGGGGCGCAAACGCGGTCGCACAGCTTCAACTCCTCACGTCGGTCCCCTTCGGGAGCGACGGCTATCGGGATTTCACCAAGTGGCTCGACGCGCGCGGGCTAGCGGGGGTCCTCGCGCTTTCCGGGGACGTGCTGGTTGAGGTCCAGGGCCGTGCGGTGTGGGTACCGCGCCCCAAACGGAACTCCGCCCCCGCTCCCGAGGCGGCAGCCGGACCCCCAGCAGAGCCCATGGCGGCGTCCGACGACGCCTAGGCGGCTTCGCGCAGTGCGCATTGCCAGGCGCGCAGAGCCGCGTCTGCCGCACGGTCCCAGGTGAACAGGGCAGCGCGTTCGCGCGCGCGGGTGCGCCACCGCTCGCGCAGCGCACCCGCTGGCCACAGGGCTTCGATCGCGTCCGCCAGCCCGTCGACGTCGTCGGGTTCCACACTCCATGCGCCCTCGCCGAGCACCTCGGCGAGGCTGCCGGCGCCGCTGGCGACGGTGGGCACGCCAAATCCCATCGCCTCGAGGGGCGGCAATCCGAAGCCCTCGCCCAAGCTCGGAAAAACAAACAGCCGCGCGGCGCGGTGGTGGGCCGCGAGATCGTTTTCGTCGAGCTCTCCCACGACGTGCACCCGCGCGCGCACCTTTGACTTCGCGAGTGCGTCGAAGAACGGTTCGCAGCCGTGACCCGGCGGCCCCGCGACGACCCAGGGCAGGCAGAGGCCGCGCGCATCGAGGCGCTCGAGCGCACGCAGCACGGCGATGTGGTTTTTGCGCGCGTCGAGCCGCGCCGCGGTGAATAGGTAGTCCTCGCGCGGTGCGGTGCCGCACTCGGGCCGGTGCTGGAGGTGGTCCGCGCCGAGCGGCACAACGTCGATCCGCGCGCGCGGGAACCCAAGCACGCTGGCGATCGAATCTGCGGCGTGTCCGCTCGGTGCGTGGATGCGGGCGCAGCGGCGCGCGAGCTCGTGCGCGCGGTGGGCCATTCCAAGCGCATCCTTCGGAGCGAGCCACGCCGAGTTCGGATCGCTCCACAGGGTGTCGTAGATCGTGCCCGTCTGCAGGGCGGCCCGCACCGGCAGGTGGGAGAGCTGGAAGTGGTGGACGAGCGCGGCGGAGCCAAGGTCGTCCAAGCCGAGGCGCAGCGCGCGCAGGAGCACATCGGTCGCGCGGTGCGGTATCCGTCGGCGCAGGAGCCGGGTGCGACCGCTCGCCAACGGTGCTTCGATTCCGAGTTCGTGCTCGGCGACACGCGTGGGGGCGAGTGTCCAGCCAAAGAGGTCGACCGCCGGTGCGTCGGAACGTGCCAGCAGCGCCCGCACGAGCTCGCGCGCCGCGCGCCCGGTGCCCTCGCGGTTGACCAGCGCGCAGCGGTAGTCAAACAACCAGCGCGCGGTCACGGTGCGCTCCATGGCCAGGCGGAACCCGGGATGAGCCCGGCGAGGGCGGCACCCAAAGCGAACGCAACCGGCCCGAGGGTCCAGCGCCACGGGGATTCGGCGAACAGGTCCGCGCCGTGTCGGCGCAGCGCGAGCCCCGCGCCGAGGGTGACGACGAGTTCGGTCGCGAACGTCGCCGCGCCGGCCCCCGCGATCCCAAAACGCGGGACCCAAATGGCGTTCAGCGCGGCATTCAACGCGAGTGCAGCCACGGCGATCGCCAGTACAGAACGCGTTGCGCCGAACGAAACCGCGGCCGTCATCAAAACCGCCCCGACGTGCACGACTGCGACGGCCCCGAGCAACCATGCAAGCGCAGCACCCGCCGCGCGGAAAGGCTCGCCAAAACCCAGCGCGAGAAGACTGCCGCCGAAGGGCAACAACGCGCCGAGCGCGAGCGACGCCACAGCGAACAGCGGCACCGCGAGGCGCGCCGCGGCTCCGTTGTCTCCCGCAGCGCGGCGGCGCGTGAGCCACGGGAGCGCGGCGAGGGACGCGTACTGCGCACCCAGCAACAGGAAGGACATCAGGCGCACGGCGGCGTTGTAGCGGCCGAGCTCTGCTTCGCCGAGGAACGCACGAATGAAGAGGTTGTCGAGGTAGAAATAACCCTGCTGGCACACCGCTGCAAGTCCAAGCGGCCACGCGATGCGCCACAGGTCGAGTGCGACGTCGCGGTCGGGCGCCACCACGGGGGGCAGATGGCGACGCGCCACGAGGTGCAGCACGACGTTTGCGATCGAGCTGCCGAGCGCCGTCGCGAGGATGTGGATCCCCGCGCTCGTGACGCCGAATTCAAGCAACAGCACCACGAACAGGAGGCGTGCGGCAGCGGCCAGGCACCGAGCCAGCACCGGTACACGCCAGCGCACCGCGTTTTTGTAGACCGTCGCGGAGAGTTCGAGCCCGTGGGTGAACTGGTACGCGGTGGCTGCGAGCACGAAGGGCCAGTCGGGCTCGTCCAGGAACACGAGCGCACCGCCCACCGCGAGAGCGCCGACGGTGGCCATGCGCCGGCGCAGTCGCCGGGCGGCGCGCAGGACCGGGCCCATCGCGTCCGGCGTGGTGCTTGAGCGCTGAACGGCGGCGGCGCCCGTCCCGAAGTCGGTGAGCGCGTCGAGTAGCGCAAAAACCGCCAGGTAAAACGTGTAACGGCCGAAGGCCCCCGGCTCGAGGTGGCGCGCGAGCAGCGCCAGGGCCGCGAAGGTGCACGCGGCCGCGAACACACGGCCCGCGGCCTGGAGCAGGGCGCCGCTCCACACCCGGCGAGGTACCGCACGGCCCTCGGGCCGCGGTTCCTCCGCGAGGTTTGGGCCGCTTGGGTGGTGCGGGCCGGGGGCCGAGGGTTCGGGTCGGGATTCCATGGACGCGTGGGAGGCGACAACGTACACCGGCTCGCAGCCTTGAACCCGCGCCATGCTCGCACTCGCCGCACTCCTCGTTTTTGCCCCGATCGACACCGGCTCCGCCTCCGTCGATCTCCCCGTCCTGGACGGCGGCGACTTTGCGGGCGGAGTCAACCCCGAGCTGCGCCGCATCCCGTGGTGGCGCACGGTCGCCGGTGAGCCGCGGGTGGAGTTCGGCGATGGGGGCCCCGAACTTGTGCTCGACGCTGGCGCGGCGGTCGAGCAGCCGTTTGCGCTGCTCGGCGATTCGCCGTTCCAGATCCGCGGTTTTCACGCGGGTGCGGGGAGTGTTGTGCTCATCGACGGCGCGGGGGGGAGCGTGACGTTTCCGCTCGACAGCAATGCGGTCGAACCGGTGGCGTTCGCGTTCGACCGAGCAGAGTTCGAAGGATTGCTGGGTCGCGCCGCCACTCCGCGCTTCACGCTGCGGCTCGTGGGTCCCGAATCGGGCGCACCCGCGCGGTGGAGCAACCTCGACGTTCGGGCGTCCACACCGGCGCGCGAGCCCGCGGGCCTGCGCGCCGAGCTGGTCCGACGGATCGACGGGCTTGTGGTCCCGTACTTCGAGCGCGGCCTTGACACCTTTGGACCGCGCACAACCGCGTTCATCGCGCAGTTTTTCGACGCCGACACCGGAGCTCCGACAGGCGGACCGCTCCCGCGTGTCGGCTACAGTCCGCTTTACGATCGGCTGTTGGCCGCGTACCGCGAAGAGCCGCGTGAAGAGTGGCGAGCGCCACTTGCCGCCTTCATCGCGGATTTTCTCGAGCTGTGTCTGCATCCACAGACCGGGCTGCCGCGCACCTGGGATCCGGTCGCCGATCGCCCCGCCGACGACGAACCCCTCGAGATCGCCATCCATCTGCGGTTCCTGCTCGATGCCGCGCTGCACGGGCCGCCAGAGTTGCGCGCGCGCTGTCGAGCCGCGGCGGCGCGCATCGGCGAGTGGGTGCTCGCGCGCGGTGTTTTGCCGACCGGCGAGATCGCCCCTAAGTACCGGCCGCGCGACGGCCAACCGTTCACCGAAACGGCACCGCTGCGGCGTTTGGACGTCCCCGCGCAGTTGGCGCGGCTTGGGGCGGTGCTCGGCGACACGCGCCATCGCATCGCAGCGCGCGAAGCGGTGCGGGTGCTCGAATACGCGCACCATTGGCCGGGCACGTGGGACCGCATCGACCCCGGTTTCGACGACGACTACGGCCACTATGGCGAGCGCGCCGTGACCATGTGGGAAGCGTGGCCGGACGAGCCCGCCTTCCGCGACCTTGCGCTATCAGGATGGCACACGTTTGCGCCCCTGTGGCGCCTGGCGGTTCGGCACGGCGGAAACATCGCGGCCGATCAGGTGCGCTGTTGGCGCATCGCGGAGCGCATCGCGCGGCTTGAACCGGGTCTGGGAGACGAAATTGCAGCGCTGGTGGACGAGGCCGCCCGCTTGCACTTCAAGGGCGGCCAGGGCGCCGACGGGGTGTGGGTCGACGTGACCATCTTCGGGTTCGATCCCCAGCGCCTGCCGGTCGGGGACACGGCGGGTGTGCCCCACAACCTGTTGGAGGGGCTCGGGGTGGCCCACGACGCGCGCCTCGGGCTCGACACCGCGGAAACGCGCGCGCGTTTCGAAGCGACCCTGCTCGCAACCGACCGCGCCTTCGGCGGGCCCTACGGCTACATCTCGGGCAGCCGCCGCGCGGTGGGCGCGGGCGCGGCGAATCCCGCCATCGGCTCGATCCGCCTGTTGCCCGCGCTCGTCGACCTGCTCGAACGCTTGCCACGCTGAAGTCGACGCGCGGGCGCACGACTCGCGCATCCGCTCGCCTTGCTGCTCGCGTTCCCGCTCCTGCGAAGAGGCGCGGGGCGGTGGGCCTCTTTAGCCGGGCAGAATTTATGCAACGCACTGTGATCCAGCAGACGTCGGCTTACGTAGACAATGCCTCCGCTTGTCCGTCCTCTCTCCTCACACCCCTAGAAGCTGATGTTTACACTCTTCACAAAGCCGGCCGCCCGCGAGCGCGCACCGCTGCTCTTAGGTGTCGCCGCCGCACTGATCGCCGTCGACTCCCTCCACGCTTCCAGCCACCGGGAGGCGCCCTTCGTCACCGAGAACCCCAAGGTCGACGCCACCGACTTCTACCTGTTCACGAGCTACGAGCCGGGCCGCGCGGACCACGTCACGGCCATCGCGAACTACCTGCCGCTGCAGGACCCCTACGGCGGGCCGAACTACTTCACCTTGGACCCCAAGGCCGCCTACGACATCAGCTTTGATACGGACGGTGATGCCGTCGAAGACGTGACCCTGCGTTTCCGGTTCCGCCAGCGCCTGAAGGGCATCGCGCTGAGCATCGGCTCGCCCGGCGCAGAAAAAACGGTGCCGATCCCGCTGCGTCAGGTCGGACCCATCAGCGCCCAGTCCTCGGCCAACCAGAACGATCTTGAGACCTACCGGATCGACCTCATCCGCGGCCCGGTCGACGCACCCACGTCCATCACGCCGCTCGCCAACGTGCTCGACGGTTCCCTGGATTTCCCCAAGCCGATCGACAACATCGGCGCGAAGACGATCGCCGACTACGCGGCGTACGCGACGTCGTTCCTGCACGAGGCGCGCCTGCCCGGCGGCGAGACCGCGCGCATCTTCGTGGGCCAACGGCGCGATCCCTTCGTCGTGAACCTCGGCGAGACGTTCGACCTCGTGAACAACAATCCCTTGGGACCGGTGAACGGCAAGGAGAATTCGCTCGAGGACAAGAACGTGACGGCGCTGATCGTCGAGTTGCCGAAGTCTTTCCTGCGCAGTTCAGCCACCAACGTGATCGGCGGTTGGACGGCTGCCCACCTGCCGAAGGTGCGCGAGCTGGTCGCCGAACCGAGCTACTTGTCGCCCCAGCTGGTTTCGCCGAGCATGCAGCAGGTGTCGCGACTTGGGATGCCGCTCGTCAACGAGGTGGTGATTGGCCTGCCCGACAAGAACCTTTTCAACGCCAGCCGCCCGAAGGACGATGGCCAGTTTCTGGATTACGTCACGCACCCCACCCTGCCCGCCCTGCTCGAAGTGTTGTTTGGCGTGACCGCTCCGACGCTGTTCCCTCGGACCGACCTGGTGCAAGTCTTCTTGACCGGCATCCCTGGGCTCAATGAGAACGGCTCCACCGCGGAGATGTTGCGACTCAACCTGGACACCGCGCCGACGCCGCGGGCGGCCCAAGACAGCCTGGGCGTTCTGGCGGGCGACAACGCCGGATTCCCGAATGGACGGCGACCGGGCGACGACGTGGTGGATTCCGCTCTGAGGGTTGTGATGGGCGTGCTTCTCGACGTCGCCGTGGCGCCGAGCGGTCAGCTCGCTTACACCGATGGCGCCGCTTTGTCGGCCCTCGACTTCGACGGTGCGTTTCCGTACCTGGTGACGCCGATCCCCGGGTCGCCCCAGTGAAGCGCTGTTTGGGTGTGCCTGGCGCGTCCCTTGCGTTGCTCGTTCTGGCGCCGGCGGCGCTGCTGGCCCACGACTTTTGGATCGAGCCCACGAACCTCTTTCCGAAGGCCGGGGAGCGGCTCGATGCTGCGCTTCGCATCGGGCATCATGCCGAGGTAGAGCCCTACGCTCGCAATCCCAAGCACGCCGCCGAGTTCTACTTGCTCCAGTCCGATGGCAGCAAGTTGAAGCTCCTCGGTGAACCGGGAGCGGAGCCCGCGGGATACGTCGAACGCGTGCCCGAAGGGGCCTCCTGGATCGTTTACCGCTCAAACGCATCCGCTTCCGAGCTCGCGCCCGAAAAGTTCGAGGCTTACCTCAAGGAGGAAGGCCTCGATCACGTCATCGCGGATCGGTTGGAGCGCGCAGAGTCCGAGCGCGCCGGTCGAGAACGCTATTCCCGCGCCGCGAAGGCTCTGGTGCGCACCGATGGTGCACGGCTGTCGCCAGGTTCAGCGGTGGGCCTACCTGCCGAGTTCGTCCTCGAGCGCGATCCGATTGCGCGGCCGCAGGCATCGGGCGAGCCGGCGTTGTGGCCGGTTTTGTTCCTGGTCGCGGGCGAACCTCGAGCGGGAGCGCTGGTTAAGCTCCAGGCCATGCATTCGGCCGAACCGGATCGCGCAGTGCCTCGGGCAGTGCCTCGGGCAGTGCCTCGCGCAGTACATCGGGCGCGCACGGACAAGCAAGGCCGCGCGGAACTGCCCTGGCCTGAAGGCGGAGCCTGGTTGCTGACATCCGTGCATATGGAGCGGGCGGAGGGCGAGGCGGACTTCGAGTGGCGCTCCCAGTTCGCCTCCCTGCGCTTTGACGTGCCTGCCGAACGCCCCGCGCCGCAGGACGCTCCTTTGCCCAACGGGGAATCGTCTCTCCACCGTCCGTGACAAAAAAATCGGCACGGCCAGCGCGAAGTCGCTGTCGGTTAACTTCTGGCCCATCGCCTTGCGGCGTTGGAGCGCCAAAGTGAGGGAAGCCGTCGGCTCGAATCCGATGGCATCCCTCGTTCTGGCGGGTCGCGCGGCGTCGGCTTACGACCCGCGCACCAATCCGTGTGGCTGGATTGAATGGAGCGACGGAAATTCCCAACACCCTATTTGGCGGTTCGTATGCGTTCTCGGGAGACGGAATTGACCCACGGCACACGACCGGAGGATCTCCTCAGCCCCTTTGGGCGCGAGGGAGATGCTTCCGGCGAATCGGACCCTGCCGATCAACCCCAAGCGGGTGCCAGCCGCCCAGCCGAGGGCGGTTCAAAGGGTCAGTCCGGCTTTCAGGCGGGCGCGAGCGGCGGGGGGCCGGACGCGCCCGCCACGCTAGGGGGGGCCCAAAACCCGAGGATCTCGGACGCAAGCCGCGACCTAGACCTTGGATCTCCTCGGCAGTCGGATGCACTTCCCACGCAGTGGGGCTCCGGGGCGGACCAGGGACTCGATCCGGGTCGCGCGACGGGACCTGCCGCGGTGCCCGACCCAGGGCTCGGGATGGGGCTGCGGCGTGCGCCGGGTTGGAAAGCGTGGATCAAACCCGTGATCGGAATCACCCTGGTCCTTGCGGGCACGATCGCTGGCCTGATCCCCTTCGTGCCGGGTTTTTTGCTGTCGCTGATCGGCCTTCCGATGATCGCGACGGGTTGGCCGCGTCCTGCGGCGCGCGTCAAAAAAACGGCCATCGACTGGTTGCGCGCAACAAAATGGGGCAGCAAGATGGTCAAGACCCTCGCAGCGCGACGGAGCACAGCGCGCGACAAAGCTGCCGCCAAAAAGCAGCGGGCTGGCAAGTAAACTCCGTTTGGTCAGAGTTCGCTGCGCGATCAGTGGGGTGGCAGCGTCCGCACGAGCGTGATGTCGTCGCTGAACGCGTTGACGGCGACGATGTCGAGCCAGCCGTTGCCGCTCACGTCGCCGAAGACGACGGCCATCGGCCCGAGGCCGACACCCACTTCGGGTTGGGTTTCGAGCGCCACATTGTTGCCGCTCGCGCGCACGAGCCACAGGTTCACGACGTGGCGGTTTTGCGCCGCAACCGCGATGTCGTGCCGGCCGTCGCGGTCGAGGTCACCTAGGGCGATGCGCTGCGCGGCGGCTCCCGCGGTGGCGCGCGGACCGGGCACCAGCCCTGCGCCGCGCTGCAAATAAACCGCCACTCCGCCCGCCATCGAGCCCTCGCGCTCGCGCGCGAGCACCGCGATGTCCGCGCGGCCGTCGCCATCGAGGTCGGCAGCCGCGACGTCGACCGCGTAACCCGCCAGCGCGAGGCGCCCCACCTCGCGCAGTTCTGCGTCCGCGAACTCGATACGGACGAGGTGGGAGCGCTCCCCGACGAGCAGCACTGCCAGCGCAGGAACGGATCCGGGCCACGCACACAGCGCTGCGGGCCGCGGATCGAGCGCAAGTTCGATCGGCTCCGCGCCAGACCCGGGGCGTGGCAACACACGCAGCACACCGTCGGACGGGTCGGCCACGGCGAGCACCGGCGCACCCCCGAGGGTCGCCAGTGCGACCCGCGTCGCGCCTGCGCCCACCGCGAGCGGCACAGGGGTTTTGAAGGGCGCGCCCGCGGTGTTGGCGAGGAGCAAGCCGCGGGCGCCCGACGAAGGCCGTGCGAGCACGATCAGGTCCTCCCGACCGTCGCCGTCCACGTCGCCCGCGAGCACCTGCGCCAAAGACGCGCCGATGTCGATTTCGCGCCACGGGACGAGCTCGCCACCGCCGTTGTCGAACAGCGTGAGCCGCCCCTGTGCACCGCTCACCGCTGCCGCTCCGAGGCGCCCGTCCGCGCGCACGTCGAACAGGACCACGTCGAGCGGATTGCGCCCCGCTGCGCGCCGTTGCGCGCCCAGGAACATCCCCGCGTCGCCCGCGTCCGGCCCGCGTCCGATCAACAGCGCAAGGGCCTGCGCTTCGCGGTTTGCGACGATCAAGTCACCAATACCGTCCCCGTCCACGTCGCCCGCTGCGAGGGCGACCGACCCTTGGCCCGAATACTCGGAAAAGCTCGAGCGAAAGTGCGTGCCGTCGGGATTGCCAAGCACGAGGTAGCTCGAATCTGCTTTGCTCAACGCGATCAGTTCCTCGCGCCCGTCCCCATCCACATCGAGCGCGGTGGCGTCCAGCGGAACATGTGCGGGGAGCTCGAAACGCTGTTCTGCACCATCGTCGGTGGGCACAAACAGCAACTCCGCATCGCCGCCCAGCGCGCACAACACGGGTTCGCCGTCGCCCGCGAAGTCCACGTGCGCAAACGCGCGCGGAATGCCCTCGAGCGTGTGGACGCGCGTTGTTGCCACGTCGCCGGCGCCCGCTTGAAACGCGGCGGCCGGCACAAAACCGATCGATGTGGGGGATTGGGAGCCAAACCACAATCCCGACCCATCGTGTGCAAGCGCGAGCGCGGTGGAGCGCTCGGTCGCCAACGTGAACGGCCCGATCAGCGTGTCACCCACGAGCAACACGAGCCCGCGCGCGTCGATCGCGATCGCGAGGACGTCGCCGCGGCCTTGAAGGCTGCCCGCGACCATGCGCCGCGGCACACCGGGCAGTTCGACGTCGAGGAGCGGCTGCGCGGGCGTCGTGCCACGGGGGGCGAACACCCGCAGCCGGCGTGTCGCCATGGACGCGGCGGCCAGTCGGCCACTTGGCAGCACCAGCGGGCCGATCGGGTACGGCCCCACGTCGAGCCGGAGCGCGCGCGCCGGATCACCCAGGTGGTCGACGGGCCACGCGACCACTGCGCCGGTTTGCTCGACCGCGGCTGCCACCAACGCCGGCGACGCGGGAGTGGCGGGCATGAACGCGACTCCGGATGGCCGGCCATCGAGCGCGATTTCGCGCCGCGTCCCAAGGCGCGGGACGGGTTGGGCTGGCGCTGCCGTGGCCGTGGACAGGGCAAGCGCGGCTCCATCCGCGGGCTCCGCGGCAGCGGATGCGGGCGCGGGCGCGGGCGCCGTGGCTTGGATCGGAGCGGCTGGCTCGGCCACGGGGCCGCAGCCACCCAGTAAGACAAAGCCACCCAGGAAGACAAACAGGAGCGACCCCTGGGCCAGAATCGAACGGGCGAGGGGGTGGGGCAGCACGGCGCGTTGGTTGGACACACGCACAAGATCGCCGGTGGGGACCGGTCGGCCTAGGACGGGCGTGGTTCCGTGACGTGGACGGGACGGATCGGGCCCCGCGGCGGAAAAACCCGTCCCTTCGCGGTCCCGGGCGGGACGTCCGGCCGCCCGCGGGCTACTAGCCCGGGTTATTCCCCAGCTTTGCGATCGGACGGCCCAACCGGCGGCCTTCGGCCGTCTTTCGTCGCCTGGCGGCACTTTGCGACCACGGGCGTCCGCGTTGACCTGTTCAAGGTCGACTGCGGGTCCCGCGGCCTGAAAGCACCACCAGGCGACGACTTGGGCTCGCCTGCTCGAAAACCTGATGAATAACCCGGCAGTCAGTGGATACTGTTTGGAAGACTTGCGACGCTCTTGATGGATCTGTTGTGTCTCTTGGTTGGAGAGAAACTCCTTGACGAGCTTATGAGTGAGAGTAGGATCTAATGGACGAGCCTTCTGATAGAGTTTAGAGGCAGAGAGGTAGCCTGTGGATGGATCATAGAAGAGACGACGAAGTGTCTC